>URIT01000236.1 GCA_900547945.1 uncultured bacterium | reverse complement strand
TCGTCGGATACCAGAATAGCGACAAGTCCGCCCTCCAGGCCGTCGGCTTCAAGGGTTCGGGCGCGCTCGACAACCTCGCGATTACCGCGCAGGACCCGCTCCCCGCACCTGGAGAGACGATTGACTTCACCATCACGGCTGGAGCCAATACGACTGTCGCATGGTCGACGGACGGCAAGACCTGGACGGACTACGTGGCGGGCGCCCAGGCACCGGCGGGTCCCTTTTATGTTCGCCTGACGAATGCCGATGGTGCGACGAAGATCCTCACGAAGATGCTCGGCTCTGGTTCGAACTCGTTTGATTTCAGCAACGAAACCTTTGGCTGGGCCGCATACCTCGGCGAGGCCATCGACGGCGCGTATGTCATCGACGACGCGGCGGAACTCGTGATGTTCCAGAAGGGCTATGTTGCCAAGCTCGACACGAAGGACCAGATCTTCAAGCTTGGGGCCAACATTGCGCTCACGGCGCCGTGGCCGGGCATTGGCGTCTACGACAACACCGTGAACGCGGATGCGTTCGAGGGCACGTTCGACGGCGCGGGCTTCACGGTCAGCGGCGTCACGTTCGCGAGCAGCGAGACGGGCAACAACTACCGTGGCTTCTTCAACCAGATCAACAACGCGACCGTCAAGAACCTGAAGATCGAGGGCAACGGCTTCGGCGCGGCCGTCCCGGCGGGCGAATATGGCTGCGCGCTCATCGTCGGCTGCGCGAACAACTCCACGATCGAGAACTGCGTTGCCGCCGGCACGATTGCCTCCGGCACGCACAACGTCGGCGGCATCGCCGTCCGCATCAAGGGCACGACGCTTCGGAACTGCACGAACGAGGCGAACATCACGGGCAGCTACACGAAGGTTGGCGGCATCGCGGTGCTGAGCCAGGACAAGGAAACGGCCAGCCTGATCGAGAACTGCGTGAACAAGGGCACGCTGACGGTTGCGGGCAACGCCGAAAAGGCCGGCCGCGACGGCCTTGCGGGCATCATCGCCTACGCGGCCGCGAAAGCCGCCGAGCAGCTCACGCTGAAGAACTGCTCGAACACGGGTGCGCTCGTGAAGGGCGAAGGCGCGCATCCCTCGGCGAGGGTCGGCCAGATTGTCGGCTGGGCGTACTCCGCCTTCACGGTGGCGGGCACGTTCACGGTGCGCGACGACATCCGCTCCGTCGGCAGCAACGACCATGCCGCAGACGGCCTCAACTTCGCGACGGTCGCGGGCGGCGTGGCGACGCTCGTCTCGGACAGCGCGGCGGTCAACGGCGCGGCTCTCAAGGTCATGGCGGCGGGCCAGACGGTCACGCTTGGCGCGATTGGCGAGTCGATCACGCTCGACACGACGCTCGCGACGGTGACGGTCACGACGACGGCCGAGAACGCCGAAGTCAAGCAGGAGGGCAATGTCTACACGGTTGTCGCGAAGAGCGCGGCCGAGGACTGGCCGGAAAATCCGTCGACGATGGCGGGGCAGACGGCGGGCGCAGCCTACGGCCTTGAGGGTGAACTTGCGGATGCCGAGGCCGACAAGCTCGCGACCTGGGCGAAGGCGAACGGTGTCGCCTACGCCGGTGCGGCGGTGACGATCAAGGTCGAAGCCTACCTTCTGAACGTCGCGAATACCGACGATGCCATCGCCGAGGGCAAGGCTAACTTCAAGATCCCGGCGATCACGGTTGATGCCAACGGCACGGTCACGGTCACACCTCCTAGTGGGTACAACGGCGTGATCACCATCAAGGGAAGCGTCACCGTCAATGGGACGTATGACCTCGACAAGGCCGATACGACGGCGCGGTTCTTCAAGGCGTTCCTGAGCGTCAAGTAAGACGCGGATCTGGGGCGTAAAAGAGAACATGAAAGAAGACGCCCGGAAGGGCGCACGAGGGGCGCGGCGAAAGCCGCGCCCCTTTGTTTCCTCTGGGTCTTGCCGGAGAGTGCGCCATGCCGTGTGGCATGTGCAAAAGACGCCGCAGAGATCCATGCCCGTCGAAATGCCGTGTGGG
>URIT01000235.1 GCA_900547945.1 uncultured bacterium | reverse complement strand
GCCGCACCGGCTCGCCCGCCCGGCCGTCCACGGCGAGCGCGCTCGCGCGCCCGTCCCATCCGCCCGTCACGCGGTAGGTGCGCCCCGTCTCGACGGGCATCTGCACGGAGGCGCGCGGCTCCCAGCTGCCGTCCAGGAAGACGAACAGGTTGAACGAACCCGCGCCGCCCTCCCGCGCGTCGTAGCGCAGCCAGTATTCGTCCCCCTTCGAGACGAGGGTCGTCTCGCCCGCCGGCGCGCGGGGGAAGGCCACGTCGCACGCGAGGCGGAAGCCGGGGCGGATCGCGGCGTCCGCCGGAAGCGGCAGGGCCGGCACCGTGACCGCGAGGTCCCGGATGGTCCCCTGCATCCGGCCCATGCGCCGCGCCGCCGCGAGCGGGAAGACCGTCTTCGGGGACCGGGGCGCCCGGACGCGGGAGGCCGTCTGGCCGTCCACGGAGAGCCACGCATTCGTGCCGTCCCAGCCGGCCGCGACGTCGTGCCACGCGCCGGGCCGGGGCTTCACGGGGACGGAGACGCGCGGCTCGGGGCGTCCGTCCACGTTCACGAAGAAGCTGAACTGCGCCCCCTCCTTCGGGCCATCCACGCGCAGGATGTACGAGCCGAGCGCGTTCGCGTCCCCGCGCGTGAGAATCGCCTGTTCCCCCGCCTCCGCCGGATCCGCGTCGAAACGCACCCGCGCGGAGATCCGGAGCCCCGGCCGTAGGTCGTCCCGTGGATCGTCCACGCCCCAGACAACGTTCGTCTGCGCGTTCAGCCGGATGTCGGCCGCCTCGGCCGGGCACCAGCCCGCCACCGCGCAGAGCCCCATCACGAAGAGTGTCGC
Source organism: uncultured bacterium (assembly GCA_900547945.1). Lineage (GTDB taxonomy): Bacteria > Verrucomicrobiota > Kiritimatiellia > RFP12 > UBA1067 > RUG572. Next base: position 1,276 of record URIT01000235.1, on the reverse strand, counting down.
TTTCGTTTTCATGATTCAGGACTCCGATGATTTGTGGATTGAGAATGGAGATTAGGCACGGACGGAACGGAGGACGCAGTAGCCGCGGCGCTTGATGACCTCGGCGGTCTTGAAGTAGGTTTCCTGGAGGGGGAGGAGGCCCGTGGCCGTCTTCACGACCGAGAGGCACACGCCGCCCGGACGGAGCGCGCGGTAGGCGGTCTCCAGGAAGACCTCGGCGATGCGGTAGTCGCTGTAGTAGGGCGGGTTCCCGACAAAAAGATCAAATTCGCCCACCCGTCCCCGGGGCAGCCCGTCGTCCGCCAGGATCAACTCCGCCGGAATGCCCATCCGCGCCGCGTTGAGGCGCGTCGCCTCGATGGCCCGCGCATGGGAGTCGATGAGGGTGAGGGAGGTCTGGGGGAGGTGGACGCGGCGGGCGGCGTCGGCGACGAGGAGGCCCACGAGGCCGCAGCCGCAGCCCATGTCGAGCAGGTTGAGGCGGGAGACGCCCTGGGCGGCAAACGCCTCGACCTCGCGGGCGGCGATCTCGGCGAGGGCGAGGCCCCCGTCGTCCGCGCGCCGGTGGCAGAAGCAGCCGGGCAGCGAGGTGAACGTCACCTTCCCGCCGCCGGGCACGCTCGCCTCCCAGTCGGACGCGAAGGACCGCGTCTTCCTGGGTTCGCCCCGCCGTACGGCGCGGAAGAGGACGGCATGCTTCGCCCGGCGCGCGACGTGGACGGTCGGCCAGACGAGCCGCATCGTCTTCAGGGCGGCGTCGGGGTCGCCCTCGAAGGCCGCGAGCAGACTCCCACCCTCCGCGAGCGAGAGGTAGATGTCCTGCAGCTGGTCCAGCACGAGTTCGGCCGGCATCGAGCGCGGCGTCGTCATGAAGAGCGCGGACACATAACCCTCCCCGACCTGCGGCGTGCAGAGGACGTGTTCGGAGCCGAGGCCGCAGCCGGCCAGGTGGTCGCGGATCGCGCGCGCGTGGTGGGCGTCGAAAGCGTGCGCGCAGACGGTCGCCTCCGGCCAGGCGCGCATCGCCTCCGCCACGACCACGCCGCTGCGGTTGCCGGCGACGAGGACGCGCCCCGCACGCGGCGGCGCGGCCAGCACCTCCTCCAGCAACAGGGCCTCCGCGTAGGTGAGCCGCTTCCCGTCCGCAGACACCGCTTCGATTCGGTTCTTCCTGTTCTTTCCGTCCTTCTTGTCCATGTGCCGATTATACCACATTCTTCATCACCCTTATCCCGATTTTTTGAATAGGCCCTGATTTCTCGGACGCAAAACGGCG
>URIT01000234.1 GCA_900547945.1 uncultured bacterium | reverse complement strand
TGCGTTCTCTGCGGCTAAACCCCTTTGACTCTGCATAAATATCTCGTTGCACCCTAAAATTACAGCAATGCGGAGATAAATTTCGATTTCCATAAATTAGGACAAGCATGGGAGGGCCGCGCTCCAGCGCGGCCGGGGGGACGGGCGGACGCGACAAGCGCGTCCCTCCCGTGCTCCAGCGCGGACGGAGGGGGACGGACGCGACAAGCGCGTCCCTCCCGTGCAACGGGCGCACATGGTCCCTCCCGTGCAACGGGCGTACATGGACGCGACAAGCGCGTCCCTCCCGTCAGAACAGGCTTTCCGGGATGAAGCAGCTCGCGAGGACATGCCCCTTCACGACCGTCGAGGAGACGGAGATGGACCGCCCCTTGAACTGCTTGAACGGCTCCAGCCACTGGCCCGTGAGCGCGACCGTCATCTCGCCCGTCTCGGCCTGGAAGGACTCCACCACGAGTTCGCGCGGCGAGTAGCGGATGCCCGTGCCGAGCGCCTTGGAGACCGCCTCCTTCGCGCACCAGAAGCGGATCACGGCGCTCGGCGCGTTCACGGCCCGCACCGCGAGCTCCAGTTCCTCCGGCAGGAAGACGCCGTGCGTGAACTCCTCCGAAAGCTCGCGGTCGCGCGACTCCACGTCCACCCCCACGCGCGCGTTGGCCGCCACCACCGCCACCACGAACTGCGCCGTATGGGCGATCGCGAGGTCGATCGGCGCGCCAAGGAAGTCCTTCCAGCTGCCGATGGGGTGGGGCTTACCGCTGTCGTCGCGCCAGATCTGGACGTCCGCCGGGCACCACCGCGCCTGGTAGTTCTCCTGCAGGAAGCGGCGCACGGCCTCCTTCGCGGCGATGCGCCCGAACAGCCACTCCGTGCGGCGGCTCGCCGAGCCCGAGAGGTCGGCGAAGTCGCCCCGCTCGGTCTTGTTCAGCACGATGTTCGAGAGCGTCTTGAGCCAGATCTCCTCGTTGCGCTCGAAGAGCGGGTAGGGGACGTCCGTCACCATCGCCGAGGCGACGCGCGTCGCCGGCGAGCCGAGCAGGTCCACCGCGAGAGGCTTCGTCAGGTAGGTCGTCACGGGGGAGAGCAGCAGCTGGCGGTACTCGTCCGGCACGCGCTCGGTCAGCTCCTCGTAGCCGCGCAATTCCAGCACGAGCTTGCCGTTGCCGTCCGAGACGAGGATGTCCACGATGAGCGAGCGCGGCGTCACGCCCGTGTTGCGCAGGTAGCAGTGGAGGCGCATCCCCTCCGCGAGCGGTGCATGGAGCGCGATGCGGCGCACGCGGAACGGGAAGGAGAACGCGCCGGGGAAGCGCTCGTGGCTGCGCCAGAGCGGGAAGCCGTCCGTCACGGCGGCGAGCAGCTGGGGGTTGAGCGTCCACACCGGCATCTTCGTGTGGACGACGGCGTTCTCGCTGGACGGCACCTCCACCTCGTAGTCGAGCCCCACCTCGCTCCAGCGGTCTGCGGCGCGGATGCCGCGCAGGCACGCACCGGCGAAGAGGCGGTCGGGGTAGATGTCGCTGTCGGTCCAGTGGACGTCGCGCGGCTTGCCGAGCGGAGGCGGCACGAAGGCCGGCGCCGGCGGCTGCTCGGCCGCGAGGATGAACGTCCCCTCCTGCACGGGCCACGTCCAGGCGGACCCCGGCGCGTCCTCGCGCAGCTGCACGCGCACGGCCACGCGCGCGGGGTCGTCGCTCGCCGTGCGCTCGGCGCGCACGAAGACGCGCAGGCGCCCATCCTTGAACGCGACGCGCCGGCGGCTCTGCAGATCCTCCACCGCCACCACGTGGCGGTTGGGCATGAGCGACTGCGCAACCTCCGCCATGATCTCCGCGCCGGCGACGGGGTGGAGCAGCACGAGGCCGCGCAGACCGCCCTGTTCGCCCGGGACGAGGCCGCCCGCGTGCTCCAGCTGCGAGGACCCGAGCGCGAAGTCCGCCAGGAACGGCTCCTCGCGGAAGGAGAAGGTCTTCACGATCTCGCGGATGCCCGGCTGGTCGTCCTCCACGTCCGCGCTGGAGATGAGCGGCAGCATCGCGCCGAACTCGAATTGCTTCTGGCGGCGCGCGCGCGCCGCCGCCGCCGCCGCGCGCTCGGCCACCTTGTTGCGGCGGC
>URIT01000233.1 GCA_900547945.1 uncultured bacterium | reverse complement strand
CGGACGTTCCGAAGCGGCGCGGTGACGTCGTACTTCCGCCCGCCCGGCGCCGCGGCGACCCCGACGACCTCGGCATCGCAGAGCGGTCCCTTGATCCAGACCGCGACGGGGCCGGACGCCGTCACGTTCCGCACCGCGACGTGGTGCATCTCGCCCATTTCGCACCGCCGCGTCTTGTGGAAGGCACGGTCGCCGATGCGGATCGTCGCCTGGGGGCGCCTGTCGTCCCCCGTCGCCGTGTCGACGACATTCTCGACCGTGATGTGGTGCATCTTGATGCCGTCGCACGTGAGAAGGCGGATGACGCCGTGTCCGCCGGCCGAGCGCGCGCGGACGTTGCGGATCGTCACGTTGTAGATGTCGTCGCGTTCGCCGAGGTCCGCGTTGCCGCCGATCTGCATGCCGTAGCGCGCGGGCGATCCCGGCGGGTCGCGGTACGCCGTCAGGGCGACGGCATCGTCGCCCGTCACGCCGGAGATGTTCTCGATGACGAGGTCGTGGCAGCCCTTGCGCACGTCGACGCCGTCCTGGTTGAACAGGAGGTCCGTCGAACCGAAGACGAGGTCGTGTACACGCCCCCGGCTGCAACGCTCCTGCGAAATCGCCCAGCACTGCGTCTCCTCGAACCGGAGACCGCCGATCTCGTAGTCGTTCACGTCGCAGAGGAGGATGCCGACCGCACGCCAGCCGTTCGGGTCGCCCGACCGGCGGGGACGGTAGTGGTTGCGCCGGCCGCCGCTCAGGACGGCGCCGTTCCGCCCGAGGATGCGGAGATTGCGGTCCGGCCGGCACGCCCCCTCCGCCGCGCCCGCGTTGCGAACGATGTTGTCCTGCGTCCCGTCCACGAGTTCGACGCGGCAGCCGTCGAAGACGAGCGTGAAGTCGCTCGGCACGCGGATCGCCCGCGTCAGGCGCCACACGCCGTCGGGCGCGGCGGGGTTGCGCGCGAGGACGAGCGTCCGGGAACCGTCCGGGGCGAGGGCCGCGGCGAGGCGGCGGTCGATCTCGTCCGAGTCCGCCGTGGACGGCGCCTTGAGGTGGCGGTCGGCGAAGTCCATGAACTTCTCCCAGTCGTCCGGGCGGAGCTTGTGCGGGCCCTCGTGGCAGTGGTAGCCCATGCGCTCCTCCAGGCCGTAGGCGCGGTAGAGGTCGTGCGCGGCGTCCCAGGCGGCCTTCTCCGCCGCCGGGCCCGCCCAGGCGTCCTCGCTGCCGCTGGCCACGTAGACGAGGCGCGGCGCGATGAGGCGCATGAGGTCGTCCGCGTCGTGCGGCAGCTCGGCGTCGCGGTCGATCCAGGCGGCGAAGTTCGGGCAGAACCAGTTCGGGAAGTTGTGCAGGATCTGGCGGATCGTCTCCGCCTTCGGGTCCCGCGCCCGGCCGAGCCGCGCGCCGCCGCAGCCCGACCCGTTCGAGATGGTCATCGCGAAGCGCTCGTCCTGCGCGCCCGTCCAGAGCGCGGTCTTGCCGCCCCGGCTGTGCCCGAGGACGGCGACGCGCGTCGCGTCCAGCTCGGGCCGCGACTCGATCCAGTCCATGACGCGCGAGTTCCCCCACGCCCATGCGCCGATCGTGCCCCAGCCGTCGGCCGCGCGCACGACGTTCGTCGCCGCCCGGTCGCCCGTCGCCACGTGGGAGACGATGCCGACCGGCCAGCGGAAGAGCGTCTTCGACCACCGGCTCGCGTTGGGGCAGACGTCGTTGAAGTTCCACCGCACGTAGGCGTAGCCGCGCGCCGTGATCGCGTTCGTCGGGATGTCGGCGTACTCCTTCTGCTCGTAGGCGGGCGGCCGGTCGCCGCCGCAGTGGTCGCCGAAGAGGAAGACGGGCGCGGGGTGCGCCGCGTCCGCGCCCGCCGGGAGGCGGCAGGTGATGGCGATGCGGATGCCCGCGTTCGTGAACGAGACGGACGAGGCGCCGACGACCTGGTCGGGGAGCCGCCCAACCGGCGTCCGGCCGAACTGGTTCTCCTCGAACCAGCGCAGCGTCTTGGCCCGTCCGCCCAGCTCCCAGGCCTTGACCTGCGGCGAGATGCCGTTCCAGTTCTTCTTCGGGGCGTCCGCGCCCGCCGGACAGGCCCGCACGCTCCAGGTCGGGGACGGGAAGTCCGCACGGCCCCC
>URIT01000232.1 GCA_900547945.1 uncultured bacterium | reverse complement strand
GCACGGTCACGCTCCACCGCGTCGTCCTCGTCTTCCACGGCGGCGACGTGGCGCTGTGCGAAGAGGTGTGACGCCCCCCAGGACGTGGGGAATGTGGATTTGATTTTGAGATTCGGTCGAAAACCAGGAAAAGGAGGCGGACAATGAAGCGGATGAACGGCGGGCGGAAGAGCGGCATCATGCGCGTCGCGTGGGCGTGCGGCGCGTTGTGGTGCGTCGGCGCGGCGGCGGCGCTGGAGACGGCGGGCGAACTGCTCATCGACCTCGACGCGGCGCGCATGGCGAACGTCGCGGACGGCGCGGCGCCCGGCGCGATTCCGAATGCGGGCGTCGTCGGCGGGGTGTTCGTGCCCCGTGCGGACAAGTCCGGTGCCGTCTACGCCGCCGACGTGGCGGGGCGGCCCGCGTTTACCTTCCCCGGCACGGCGGGCATCATGACGAACACGGTGTTGCCGGACGCGCGCGTGACGGGCAACGCCCCGTGGTCCGTCGAGGCGTGGGTCTACAACGTTGACATCCAGCCGTCCTCGTCGGAGGAGACGTATTTTTCCTGGACGCCGCGCGAGGGCCTTGAGAGCAACGCCCGCACGGTGATGGAGTGCCGCTACGGGCGCGACAACAACAACGCCTTCGAGCACTACACCTCGAACGGCGAGTGGGACGGCCACATGCCGCTCGCCGGCGTCTGGCACCACCTCTGCGCGACCTACGGCGCCGACGGCGTGGAGCGCGTCTACGTGGACGGCCATCCGCGCTCAAGCAAGGCGCACGCCCTGCGGCTCGCGGCGGACGGCGCGTTCACGCTCGGCGGCGTGTGGGTGCGCGGCGGCGCGAACTGGGGGCATCCGTTCAGCGGCGCGCTCGCGAAGCTGCGCGTCCACGCCGGCACGCTCACGGCCGCGCAGGTGCGGGCGAACTACCTCGCCGAGGTCGGGACGTCGCTCAACCGGTGGGTCGGCGCGGACGGGGCGGACTGGCAGGAGGCGGCGAACTGGTCGCAGGGACGGGTTCCGGCGAAAGAGGCGGTCATCGACGCGGGCGGGCGCGCGCGCGTGGCGCAGGACGCCGCCGTCGCCTCGCTCCAGCTGCCGGAGGGCCGCCTGGAGGTCGCGGGCGCGACGCTCGCGGTGACGGGCGCCGTCGACGACGTCCTCTGCGCGATGGGCGCCGTCGCCTCGCTCGCGGTCACGGACGGCGCATTGTACAACGTGGGGATGAACATCGACATGGCGCTCAGCGCGCAGGGCGGCACGGGCGACGTGACCGTCGGGGCGGGCGGGCGGCTCCTCGCCGGACGCGACCTCATCGTTGCGCGCGCGGGCGGGACGGGGACGCTCACGGTGGGCGCGGGCGGCTTCGCCGGGGCCAGCAACGGCTGGACCTACGCGAGCGTGGGCGCGGGCGCGAAGGGCCGGATCGTCGTCGACGGCGGAACGGTCTCGAACGGCGTCTCCGGCACGAAGCGCCTGGTGGTGTCGACCCGGCAGGGCGAGGGCGAACTCGTCCTCAACGCGGGCGTCGTCTACATGGCGGACGACGTGCAGCTTTCGCCCGTGACCGACCAGACGGTCGGGCGCGGGACGCTGCGCCTGAACGGCGGGCGCCTCCGCACGGGCGCGGTCACGGCGGGGTCGGCGACGAACGTCGTCCACTTCAACGGCGGCGTGCTGGAGGCGCTGAAGAGCGGAACCCTCGTCCCGGCGAACCTCACGGACGCCTTCGTGGACGCGGGCGGGCTCGTGGTGGAGGTGCCGGAGGGCCTGGCGGCCACGGTCGCGGCGTCGCTTGTGCCCGCGCCGGGCGCGGCGCAGACGCCGCTGTACAAGCGGGGCGCGGGGCGGCTTGTCCTTTCGGGGGCGAACACGGTGGCGGCGCCGTGGACGCTGGAGGCGGGTTCGCTCGTCTTCGCGACGCCCGACGCGCTTGCACACGTGACGCAGATCGACGCGGCGGCGGGGACGGCCCTCGCCGCGCCGTGGGCGGGCGGCATCCCGGCGCTCCTCGCGCGCCTCGACGCGGCGGCCGAGGTGCGCCTCGTCCTCATGGAGGAAAACGCGGCGGACGACGTGGACCTCTCGGCGCGCCCGAAGACGACGTTCGCGACGGAGGGGACGTTCGCCTACACGAGATCG
>URIT01000231.1 GCA_900547945.1 uncultured bacterium | reverse complement strand
CGGCGGCGGCGGCTGGCGGGACGACGGCGGCGCGCCCCCGCGTGCGCCCCCTGCCGAGCGACGGGAAGACGCCGATTCCGCTCCTGGGGCTCGGCAGCGCCGAGCGTTTCCCCCTCAAGACGCGGGCGGGGGAGGGCGCGGCGGACCTCGCCTACGCCGAGCGGATGGTCGACGAGGCGCTTGCGCGCGGCGTCAACTGGATCGACACGGGCTACATCTACCACAAGGGCATGAGCGAGCCGTTCCTCGGCCGCGTCCTCAAGAAGTACCCGCGCGACGCCTTCCTCCTCTCGACGAAGATGCCGACCTGGCTCGTCAAGACGGCGGACGACGCGAAGCGGATCTTCGAGGAGCAGCTGCGGCGCTGCCAGGTCGATCACTTCGACTTCTACCTCCTCCACTCCATCAGCAAGAAATCGGAGTTCGAGCGCGTCTACGTGAAGCTCGGCGTCCTCGACCACCTGCTGGAGCAGAAGCGGCGCGGGCGCATCCGCCACCTCGGCCTCTCCTACCACGGCAAGTCAGACTACCTCGGCGAACTGCTCGACGCCTACCCCGGCATGTTCGAGGTCTGCATGCTGATGCTCAACGCGATGGAGTTCACGTGGAACCCCGACGCGGCGAAGCTCGCCGGGACGGCGGCGCAGCGCGGCGTCGCGGTGCTTGTGATGGAGCCGTTGGCGGGCGGCCGCGCCGCCGGCCTGCGGGGCGAGGCGCGCGAGATCCTGCGCGCGGTCCGCCCCGACGACTCGCCCGCGCGGTGGGGCCTCCGCTTCGCCGCCTCGCTGCCCGGCGTCGTGTGCGTCTTCAGCGGCATGGGGAAGATCGAGTACCTGCGCGAGAACGCCGCGACGCTCTCCGAGGGCTTCACGCCGCTCTCCGAGGCGGAGCGCGCGGCCTACGCCTCCGCCATCGCCGCGTACATGAAGCACAAGTCGATCAGTCGATCCCCTGCACGGGCTGCAGCTACTGCGTGCCCTGCCCCTACGGCGTGCGCATCCCCGAGATCTTCGCCTGGTACAACGACTGGGCGCAGAACGGACGCCTCCCGGCGGACGAGGGCGCGAACGCCACGCAGGACCTTCGCCGCCGCTTCCTCGCCTCCTACTACAACACCTTCCGCGCGCGCGAACGGGCGGACCGCTGCCTCGCCTGCCGGAAGTGCCTCGTGCCGTGTCCCCAGTGGACCTTCCGCATCCCCACGGAAATGGAGAAGGTCGCCGCGCTTGTCGCGCATGTGGAGGAGGTCTACGTGCAGAAGGGCGGGGTGGTGCGATGAAACGGTCTCTCAAATGGGTGCGCGTCGGCGTGGCGGCGGTCGTCTTCGCGCTCGTCACGCTCTTCTTCCTCGGCCTCGGCGGAGGCTTCGGCCTCCTTGAGAAGATCCAGCTCGGCCCCGCCCTCCTGGGGTGCGCGGGCGTGCCGCTCGCGGTCTGGCTCGTCGTCACGCTCGTCTTCGGGCGCGTGTACTGCTCGGCGGCGTGTCCGCTCGGCATTTTGCAGGATGTCCTCGGCCGTCTCGCGCATCCGCGCGGGCGGCGGCGTTTCGCGTTCAGGCCCGACCGCCCGTGGATTCAGGCGGGCGCGCTCCTCGTCTGCGCCGCGCTCGTCGCGGTGGGGGGCGTCTCGCTCGCGGGGCTGCTCGATCCCTACAGTGTCTTCGGGCGCATCGCCTCCACGCTCTTCCAGCCCGTCGCCGAGGGGGCGAACAACCTGCTCGCGGATCTTCTCGGGACGGATGGCCCGGTCGTCCTCTTCAGGCGCGAGATCGTCCTGCGCGGCCTCACGGGGCTTGCGGTGGCGGCGAGCGCGCTCGCGCTCCTCTTCCTGCTCGTTGCGTGGAGGGGGCGTCTCCTCTGCAACACGGTCTGTCCCGTGGGCGCGCTCCTCGCGCTGGCCGCGCGGAAGACGGCCTTCCGCCTTGCGTTCGATCCGGCGAAGTGCGTGGGCTGCGGGCTCTGCACGGGCGTCTGCAAGGCGCAGTGCCTCGACGGGCGCGCGCGCGTCGTCGACAACGCGCGCTGCGTCAGGTGCTTCAACTGCCTCGCGGTCTGCCCGAAGGACGCGCTGGCGTTCCGTCCGCTGCGTGCCTCGGCGGCGCAGACGGCGGAGCCGGCGGGGGCGCGCCGCGCGTTCCTCGCGACGGCGGGCG
>URIT01000230.1 GCA_900547945.1 uncultured bacterium | reverse complement strand
CCGCCGGACAGGCCCGCACGCTCCAGGTCGGGGACGGGAAGTCCGCACGGCCCCCATACGCAACGCCCATCCCAGCCCACAACGCTATCGCCACTACCAAATATCGTGTCATAGGAAGCATTCCCTTTCACCAAATCACAAAAGACATGAGGAGTATAGCATAAGTCACGGACCTCCCGGAGAACAAGATTCCCATCCAAGCATCGCGCGCCCCGTCCGCCCGTCCGCTAGCGGCTCCAACCGGTGGCGCGGGGTGTCTCGAGACGGCGCCATCCATTGGAACGCGCGCGTTCCTTCACGGGCGTGTTGCGCGGGAGCGTCGCGATGACGGGCGAGGCGTCGGAAGGTCCGAAGCGCAGGACGAGCAGCGACGGGGCGGCGGACGTTCCCGAAGCAGCCGCCTGCGATCCGGGTTCGGACGCATCCGCCGCGTTGACCATCACCGCCGTGTTCTGCGTACTGGCGGCCTTGTCCGACACGAAGACGAGCTTCTTCGGATAGGCGCGTGCGACCTCGTAGCGGCGCGTACGGGGATTGTAGTAGGAAAGCGAGACGAGCGGCGAATTCGTCGCGGACACCGTGCGCGGCACAAGCACCTGCGTCCAGGTGCGCGACGTCGGCGTCGCGGCGACTTCCTTCGGGTCGTAGGCCTTGAACTCCTTCGAGAGGTGTTCAATGCGGGGCCAGGCGTTGGAGGGGCAGTACCCGTCGAACGCCAGCGTGTAGGTCGCCGTCACCAGATCCCCCGGATGCACGTGGTCCGGCGTGAGCGTCTGCGTCATTGTGAACGACGTCCCCACCGCGCCCGAAAAGGACGCGGGGCGCCCTTCTTCCGGCAGGGCGCGCACCTCCAGCTTCAGGGGCGGCAGCTCCTTCCGGAAAGAGGAGGAGGCCGACCGGAACACGTTGCCGCTTCTCCGCTCAACCGTCTGCGTGCCCTCCACCTTGAGATGCAGCGTGTTCGTGCAGGGGGCGAGAAAGCGGACCGGCAGGCGGTACGTGTTGTCCGCATAGGGTTCCAGCGTTTCCGCCAGATAGGCGACGCCCGAATCGGGAAGTCCCGTGACGCCCGTGGGCCGGACCTTCTCCGTTCCCTCGAAGGTAAAGACAAAGGAACACGGGATGCCCACGACGGCGTGGGCCGGCTCCAGCCGCACCTTCCCCTTCACCTCCGCCGGCGGCGGCATGCTCCCCCCGATGTTGAAGTTGAAGAACTGGGCCCGCGCGACCAGCGCGAGGCCGGCCACGCACGCCACGACGCCCAGGCTACTTCGCGACATAGACAACTCCTTCCGCACCGAACTCCGCGACAAGCGAAACGGAAACCGAGACGAACGCCGCCAGGAAGACGAGTGCCGCGCACGTCATCAGGGTCCGCCGCACGCCCCCCGGCGGCAAAAGCGACAGAAGCCACAGCAGCGCCCAACTCCCCGCCGCCGCCAACAGCCGCGTGTCGAGGGAATAGAGGACGTGCGGACGGAAGAAGACGCGCGTAAGCGGCAGTTCCGCCCGAGGATCGTTCTTCAGGCGCGCCCAGGCCGCCCGCAGGCCGCGCCGCGTCGTCGCCGTCTCGCCGCTCCGCCGCTCCGCGCGTCCATACGCCGCCCACGCGCCCCGCGCATCGCCGGCCATCAGCGCGCACGCGCCCAGGTTGGAGAAGAGGACGGGGTTCGCGACGCCGTCCGCCGCACAGTCGGCGTAGGCCCGGGCGGCCGCCCGGAAATCCGCCTCCGTCGCGGCGTGCGTCGCGAGCGAGGACGCCCGCCGGTAGGTGAAGGCCGGGGAGGCCGCGAAGACGCCGGAGGCGGCCAGGCAGACCGCAAGCAGCGTCACGAGCGTCCTCTTCGCCGCGAAGTTCGTGCGGTCGAGGTCCGCCAGCGCCTGTACGACGAGGGCGATCTCCGCCTCGGCGAAGTCGGGAGCCATCAGGCGACGGGCGTCCGCCGCCGTCACCGCCGCGCCGTTCACGCCGTAGCGGTCGGCGAAGAACCGGCGGAGCGCCGCCGCGCGCACGGCGCATCCCGGTTGGTTGTCTGTGTGGCTTTCTGTCAGGAACCTCCTTTCTCATTTGTACTATTGCAATAGTCTACATTCAAACTATCACAGTAGTCCAATTTTGTCAAGCCATCTTGACAGTTTTGGACGAATGTGATA
>URIT01000229.1 GCA_900547945.1 uncultured bacterium | reverse complement strand
CCGTCGTAGGCGAGGCGCGCGGGCGGCGTGCGGGAGGGGGCCGTGAAGAAGGGGTCGGCGAGAAGCGCGGCGAAGTCGACGGCGGCGGCGTCCTGCGCGGAGCAGAAGGCGAAGGCGGCGTAGTCGGCGTCGCGGCCCTCGGCGTCCCAGCGGCGGGCGCGGCGGACCGAGAAGGGCGCGACGACGCCGCGCCGGACGATGACGCCGGCGGAAGCGCGCGCCTCTTCCTCGAAGTCGGGCCGGTCCTTCGTCGCGTCGGCGAGGAACGCCTCAAGGTCGGCGGGCGCGAGGCCGGCCGGGACCGCCGACCACGCATAGCCGCGCGTCGCCGTGTAGACGGAGGTCGGGAGCGTCAGGGCCATGCGCGGGCTCACTTGACGGCCCGGACGCTGACGGTGCCGGCGTGTTCGTGCTTCCGCTCGTCGAGGGGCCGCATGTCGAGGCGCAGCACCTCGCGGGCCTTCCCGTCGCGCGCGCCCGGCTCCTGCCGCGCGCCCGTGAGGTACTCGCGGCCGAGGACGGCGTTCTTCGGCAGACCGACGTCCTCGGGTAGCTCCGCCGGGTTGGCGATGCCGATCGTCACGCAGACGATGATCTCCTTCTGCACCTTCTGGCGGCTCTTCCAGCCGAAGAGCTTCGGGCCGACCCACGGGATCTTGCGCAGGTAGGGGATGCCCGAGTCGACGTCGTCCTCGACCGTCTGCGTGAGGCCGCCGATCACGGCCGTCGAGCCGTCCTTCATCGTGAACTCCGTCGTGAGGCGCTTGACGCTGATGATCGGGTAGCTCGTGTAGATGGCCTCCCCGGCGCCGGCGATCGTCTTCTCGTCCGTCTTCTCGCTGATGGTCGGGACGATCTCGACGGAGATGAGCCCGTCGGGGGAGATGCGGGGCTTGACCGAGAGCTCGATGCCGTAGGAGAAGAAGGCCTCCTTGGCGAACATCTGCTTGTCCTCGCCGGGGATCACCTCCAGCTTCGTGGAGATGGAGAGGTTCTGCGAGCTCGTCCCCGTGTAGTTCGCGTCGACCGTGACGTTCGGCTCCTTCGTCGTCATGTCGACCTTGGCCTCCTTGCCGTTCGAGACGATGATCTTCGGGTTGGAGAAGATCTTGCCCTCGCCGAACTCCTCGAACGCGCTGAGCGCGAGCGTGAAGTCGTCGGCGGAGAGCTGGCCCGAGAAGCCGCCGGCGCGCCGCCAGGCCATGCTGGCGGCGGAGAGCCCCGCGCCCGCCGCCTCGTTGATCTTGTCGGGGACGAGGACGCTCTTGGCGATGCCCGGCGAGCCGTCGGCGATGTCGGTGTAGGTGTCGGTCTTCGAGTTCGTCTCGGCCGAGGTCTGCCGCTGCTCGCCGGTCTTGACCCACTCCTTGCGCGTGTAGGACGCCTTCGAGTCGTAGACGGCCGCGCGGCCGTGGTTCGACTCGACGCCGGCCTTCAGCGCGCGGGCGGAGACGGACCAGCTTCTGAGCTGCTGCCAGTTCATCCCGAGCTTGTGCATCGCCTCGGAGGAGAGTTCGAGGAAGCGCGCCTCGATGTAGATCTGCGCGACGGCGTGGTCGACGGCCTTGACGATGCGCGCGCAGTCGGAGAGCGTCTTCTCGTCGGCCGTGACGACGACGACGTTCGCGCCCTCGAAGCAGGTCGCGATGGGGTGGAGCGGCTTGCCCGCGGCGTCCTTGCGCGCGTAGGTTCCGTTGAAGAGGTCGGCAAGCTCCTTCGCCGAGGCGTGGTTGAGCGCGAACGTCGTCGTCTGCAGGGGGATGGCCTGCAGGTCTTCGGCGACGCGGTAGATGCCGTCGCGCTCGTCCAGGCGGAAGCCGCGCGAGCCGAGGATGGACGTGAGGGCCTGGAGCCACGGGACGCGGCGGAGGGTGACGGAGACGCGGCGCTGGTAGTTCGTCGATTCGCCCGAGATGATGTTCGCGCCAGTCGTCTTGCGGAACTGCCGCAGGACGTCCGCGATCGTCGCCTCGTCGCAGTCGATGTCGACGAGCGAGACGGGGCCCTTTTCATCCGTCGGCTTGACGCGCGGGCGCTTCGCGGCGAGGGCCGCGTCATCGTCCTCCTCCAGGTCGATTTCGTCCGTGCGGTCGTCGGCGGGCGCCAGGGGGACGGCGGCGGGCGGGGGCACGGCGGGCGCGTTGGTGGCGGTGGCCGGCGG
>URIT01000228.1 GCA_900547945.1 uncultured bacterium | reverse complement strand
GCACGGCGGCGGCGAAGGCCGCGCTGGAATCCGGGACGGACGCCGCCCGGGGCCGCTGGCGTCTGGACACGGGGGACCGCCGCTACGGCGCGGGCGTCGCGTTCGGCGGGCGGGGGCTGCTCGACGGCGTCCTCGCATTCACCGACGGCGAGCAGGTGGTCGCCTACCGGGGTTTCACCGCCGACGTCGAAGAGGGAGATGGCCCCTTTGTTTTTGAGCTGCCGACGGCCGAGATCCGGGAGGAGAAGGGGACGTTGCGCCTCCAGTGGTCGATTCCCGGCGTGACGCGCGACGCGCGCGGCTTCCCGCGCCTGACGAAGATCGCGGTGGGCCCCGCCTCCGCGAGGCCGTTCCGCGTCTACGCGGGTTTCGGCAACGTGATCGAGGGGCCGAAGAAGTTCACGCTCGGCGCGAGCGGGTTCGGCCTCTCCACGCGCCACGTGGGCGCGGACTACGCGAACGGGCTCTCCGTCGTCCAGGCCGTGGACGTGCCGCCGGACTGGCTTGTGTGCGACGGTGACGCGCACCTTTTCGCGCTGGAGGCGCACCACGACGCGCTCTTCACGTTCGTCCCTTCGTCGAAGGGGGCCTTTGACGCGGCGCGCCGCTTCCGCGCCGTGGCGGGCTACCGCAGAAGCCCGGGCCTCGGCCGCCTCGGCGCGCGGATGTGCCTCGACCAGTGGAGCGGCGACTACGCGAAGGCGGCGGAGGGGATCGCCGAGGCCGCGAAGTACGGGCTGAACGACGCGATCTTCGTGAAGCACGACTGGCAGCGCTGGGGCTACGACTACCGCCTGCCGGAGATCTATCCGCCGCGCGGCGACGCGGCGGCGTTCGGCGCGCTGCGGGAAGCGTGCCGGGCGGCGGGCATCCTCTTCTGCCCGCACGACAACTATACGGACATCTACCCGGATTGCGACGACTATTCCTACGACCTCGTCGTCTTCAACCTCGACGGCACGCCGCAGCGGGCGTGGTTCAACCCCGGCCGCCACGCGCTCTCCTACCGCTGGGCGCCGCATGCGTTCCACCCGTGGTGCCTCCGCAACGCGAAGCTCCTGAAGGCGGGGTACGATCCGGACGCCGTCTTCATCGACGTCTTCACGGCGCACGGCCCGTTCGACTACCTCGACCGCGCGGGGCGCTTCCACACGAAGATGGAGACGTCCGCGAACTGGGCGAAGGGCTTTGAGATGTACCGCGCCGGCTTCGGCCGCCCGGATGCGGTCTGCGTGAGCGAGGCCGGGCAGGACCACCTGGTGGGCGTGGCGGACGCCGGGCAGAGCGACCACTTCGGCGCGGCGAAGCTCGTGGGTCGGGCGAACTTCGCGGACGCGGAGCGCACGCCGTGGCACGACATCGTGACGCACGGATCCTACGTCCTCTTCGCGGGCGGCCTCGGCGGGCGCTATATGGAGGAGGACGGCTGGCACAAGGGCGGCGACGCCGAGCTGCACGGCTACGCCTCCGACGACTACCTCTCGAACACGGTCATCGGCGGACGCAACCCGATGTGCCACGGACCGTTCTCCCGGAACGCCGTCATGACCTACTGGCTGCAGCATGACGCCTGCGCCGAGCTGGGGCGCGCCGAATTCCTCTCGCTCGCCTACGACGCGAACATCCACCGCCAGCACGCGGTCTTCTCGGACGGCGGCGAGGTGTGGGTCAACCGCCAGACGAACGCCGTGTGGACGCTCGCGAACGGCGTGACGCTGCCGCCCTACGGCTACTACGCGAAGACGCGCGGCACGGAAAGCGCCATTGCGGAGAAGGGCGGCGTGCGCTGCGCGTGGGCGAAGGCGGCGGGGATTGCCTTCTTCGACGCGCGCAAGCCGGCGGGGCGGAACGCCTACGGCGCGGTGTCGTCGGTGCTGCGGGCCGAGCGGGTGGCGGCCGACCGCGTGCGGCTCGTCGTCGCCTGGGAGACGCTGCGTCCGCTCAGGGGCTACCGCCCGTTTGTCCACGTCTGCACGCCGGACGGCGCGCGCGAGGGGATCGTCTTCCAGCGCGACCTCGCCCTCACGCAGCGGATGTTCGAGACGCCCGGAACGTACGAGGTGCCGATCGACCTCGCGGTGCCGAAGGGGACGAAGGCGGGCACGTACACGGTGCGCTACGGCGCGTGGCAGCCGGCGGACGGCGGGCGCCTCGCGATCGGCGGCGCGCGCAGCGACGGCGGGCGG
>URIT01000227.1 GCA_900547945.1 uncultured bacterium | reverse complement strand
GCTCCGGGCCGGCCGGGCCGCGCGCCGCCAAGCGCACCGATGCGGCGGCCCAGCCCCTGGGCGCAGAGCGCCCCCGCAACGCACGCGACGAGGACGGCGAGCGTCCATCTGGAGGCGAATCTGGTCATTTGGAAGATCCTTTCATGTAGGCACAGGTCAACGTGAGTTTCCCGGAGAGGTACCCGGTGTTCTTGGATGAAATGTCGATGTCGCGCACGTCGAACATGGCGTCCTCGGCGTGTTCGAGCGCGTAGAGGAATTCGACGAGCCGTTCGAGGGATGCCTCGTACTTGACCTCGATGGGCATCTCCCACACGCCGCCGTGCTCCTCCTCCTCCTTCGGCTGCTCGCCGAGGATGCTCACGCTGTGTTCGCCCGCGATGCGTTCGAGGATGCGCTGCCAGCGCGTCTGCGTGGACTCGTCCTCCCCCGCCGTCGGCATCTTCACGCTCACCTCCTCGGCGCGCCGCTGCCAGGCGGCCCGCTCGCCGATGAGCGCGCACTGGCGGGCGTACGTCTTCGCCTCGCGCGCGTAGGCCTTGCGGGCCTTCGCCCACGCCGCCTCGCGCCCCGTGAAGAAGAGAAGCACGGCGAGGCCGTACAGCACCGCCATTCCCAGGACCGCACACGCCGTGCGCTCGCGGCGGGACATCGTCGACAGGCTCATCTTCCCCTCCCTCCGGACGCTTCCCCGTCGTCGCCGTGGAAAAAGCACTCGATCGCGAAGCGCACGCCCTTCTTCGTCTGCGTCTCGCCGCCGGACTGCTGCACCTTCGCGAAGACGGGCGTCTCCTCGCCGACGTCGAACGCCGCCGCCTCCAGCCGCTCCGTGAACGACCGCAGGTCCTCGCGCTCCGCCGCGCTGCCGTTCACACGCACGCTCTCGCCACGGCGGTACTGGAACGTGCGGAAGGCCATCTCCTCCGAGGCGGGCAGGCAGTCGGAGACGGTCTTGAGGACCTCCAGCGCGCCGTGCGCGTGGTCGGCGTAGCGCTCGATGAGCGCGACGCGGTTCGTCATGTCGGCGACCTCCCGGAAGGCGGCCGCGTGCCGCCGCTCGCGCTGCAGGGCCTTCTGGTGGCCCGCCAGCAGGTCGTACGCCGTGTCCACGCCGAAGAGCACGGCCATCAGCGCGAGCCACACGCCGCCCGCGACGGCGAGCCCCGCGATCAGCCTGCGGCGAAAGCGGCACTCCGTGCGCGCCTCCACCCACGCGGCGGGCGTGACGTCGAGGGCCGGGCCCTCCACGACGCGACGGGCCGAGCCCTCCACGCCCGCGAAGTCGTCCTCGACGAGGACGGTGCGCACGGGGCCGAAGTCGGCGAGCCGCTCCAGAACCGCCGCGTCCGGCCCGCGCCGCGCGCAGACGACCACCTCGTCCCCGTCCCTGCGCCCGCCGTCCAGCGCGAGCAGGCTCAGCATGACCTCGCGGCCGAGTTCGGCGGGGCCGGCGACGGCCCCGATGCCGCGCAAGAACGTGGGGGCGCCCTCGTCGAGCACCGCGAGGTCCCAGCCGCCATCCAGATCCAGCAAGACGATCCGCCGCGCGGCGTCCGCGCGCGCGCAGATCTGCGGCCACAGGCCGCGCAGCCAGCCGAGCGCCGTCGCGTCCGTCCGCAGCACGTGGACCTTTGCGGCGGCAAGCGCGGCGCCCACCTCGGCGGCGGCCGCCTCGGGCAGCGCGGCGACGAGGACGACCAGTTCCTTGTCCGTCTCGGCCACCACCTCCACGCCCGGCGTCAACACCTCGTCGGGGAAGGGCGAGATGCCGTCCAGCTCCAGCTGCGCGGCGCCCAGCAGGTCGTCGCGCGCCTCCACGGGCAGGCGCACCGTCTTCACAAGCAGCCTCGAAAGCGGAAGGGAGAGCACGAACTCGCGCGTGCCGAAGGCCACGGCCGCCGCGCGGAACGCCCGCGCGAGCGGCTTGTCCTCCTCCACGACCGTCCCGGCCGCTGGCGCCTCTTCGGCCTCCGCCGCCTGCTCGCCGCCGTCCGGCGCGCCCTCTTCGGCCGTTCCCTGCGCGGCAAGCGGCCAGGCCTCCGCGGACGCGCGCGCGAAGTCCTCGCCCGCCGCCTCCAGGCGCACCCCCCGCAGCGTGTCGCCTTCGAGCCCCAGAACTGTCACTTGATTTGCCATTCGGGGTATTATCTCATTTTCCGCGCGCGGACGCAACCGGCATTACGAGAACTCGAGTAATGGGTTAGTGGGTTGCGCAGCCCACCAGCCGAATTGAGGATTAGGGTCG
>URIT01000226.1 GCA_900547945.1 uncultured bacterium | reverse complement strand
GCCCCGGCGGCGCCGGCGCGCGATGCGGCGGCCCGCGCGGTCGAGGAGGGGGACCGGGTGACGGTGGCGGCGGGGGCGACCGTCGCGGTCTTCTCGAAGAAGACGGGGACGCTCGCGAAGCTGACGATGAACGGGCGGACGGTGCTCGCGGACAGCGCGGACGGCATCGTGCGCGGCCCGCGCCTCACCTGCATGCGCGCGTTCACGGACAACGACAAGTGGCTGCGCGGGGCGTTCTACGCCTCCGGCCTCACCCAGCTGCGCTTCCACGTGCGCACGTTCCAGGTCGTGAAGGCCCCCGACGGCGCCGTCGAGCGGGTCCGGGCCGTCGTGGAGGTGAACGGCGCGAAGAGCGCGGGCTTCACGCACGCGGCCGACTACGTGTTCGGGCGCGGCGGCGCGCTGACGATTGAGAGCCGGACGACGCCGTTCGGCAGGATGCCGCCCGCGCTGCCGCGCCTCGGCCTCTCGCTCATGCTCGACGCGCGCCTCGAAAACATGGCGTACTACGGGCGCGGTCCGTTCGAGAACTACGTGGACCGCTGCACGGGCTCGTTCCTCGGGCGCTACGCCTCGACGGTGACGGACCAGTACGTCGCCTACGTCCGCCCGCAGGACAACGGCTACAAGGGCGACGTGCGGTGGGTGACGTTCACGGACGGCGACGGCGTGGGCGTGAAGGTGACCGCCTCCGCGCCGCTCTTCGTCCAGGCCCTCCACTACAGCTGCGAGGACCTTGAGTTCGCCCGCCACCGCGACCGGCAGGAGCGGATCTGGAACGTGAAGCCGCCGCGCCGGGAGGTGTGCCTGAACCTCGACCTCCGCCAGCTGGGGCTGGGCGGGGCGTCGTGCGGGCCGAAGCCGGAGGCGGCGTACATCTTCCCGATCCAGCCCGAGGCCTGGCGCGTGACGCTTGAGCCCGTGGGAGGAAACGCGAAATGACGATTGGCCTTGTCTCCCTCGGCTGCGCGAAGAACGCGGTCGATCTGCAGGTGATGGCGGGGCATCTCGTCAAGGCGGGCTTCACGCTCGCCCCGACGCCGGACGATGCGGACGCGATCCTCGTCAACACCTGCGCGTTCATCGCCTCCGCCCGCGAGGAGGCCGCCGCCGAGATCCTGCGCGCCTGCGAGCTGAAGCGGGCGGGCCGCTGCCGCGCGGTCGTCGTCTCGGGCTGCTTCGCCCAGCGCTACCGGGACCGCATCCGTGAAGTCTTCCCGGACCTGGACGCGATCCTCGGCATCGACGCGCTCGACCGCATCGTGGAGACGGTGCAGGGCGCGCTGGGGCTGAAGTCCCGCCGCCGCGCCGCCGCCCCCGGCGTGCCGCCCGGCATGCCCACGCGCGTCTTCGACCCGCCCATGCCCGCCCTGCGCTTCACGGGCCCCGCCTTCGCCTACCTCAAGATCGCCGAGGGCTGCGCCCACCGCTGCGCCTACTGCGCGATCCCCGCGATCCGCGGACGCTACCGCTCGCGGAAGGCGGCGGCGATCCTCCGGGAGGCGAAGGAACTGCTCGCGACGGGCGTGAAGGAGCTGAACATCGTCGCACAGGACCCCATGCTCTACGGCGTCGACCTGCCCGCGTCGCGGGCGACGGGGCGCCGTCCCGACCTCGTCGCCCTCCTGCGGCGGCTGGACAGGCTGCCGGGCGACTTCTGGATCCGCGTGCTCTACTCCTATCCAAGCGAGATCACGGACGCCTTCCTCGACTGGCTCAACACCTCCCCGCACGCGGCGAGGTACGTCGACGTGCCGCTCCAGCACACGGACCCCGGCGTCCTGAAGGCGATGGCGCGCGGCAGCGCGGTGAAGGCCTCCCTCGCGGCGGCGGACCGCATCCGCGCGGCCGTGCCGGGCGTCACGCTGCGCACGACCGTGATGACGGGCTTCCCTGGCGAGACGCCGGAGGCGTTCGCGCGCCTCAAGGCGGACATCGCGCGGATGCAGTTCGACCACCTCGGCGCCTTCGCCTTTTCGCCCGAGGAGGGGACGGCGGCCGCGAAGATGGCGGCGCGCCCGCCGCAGAAGGTGGCCGAACGGCGCGCGCGCGCGGTCATGGCCGCCCAGAAGAAGGTGTGGGCGAAGCGCGCGGCGGCCCTTGTGGGCAAGATCTTCCGCGCGCTCGTCGTCGCGCCCGGCGTCGCGCGCCTGGAGAGCCAGGCGCCGGACGTGGACGGCGTCGTCTTCCTGAAGAAGACGCCGCGCTGCCCCCTGCCCGCCGTCGGCACGTTCGCCGAGGTGAAGCTCACCGCCGTGCGCGGCTACGACTTCGACGGCGTTACCGCGCCCGAAGGGGCGGCGCCGGGCGCGCGTCCCACGCCAGGCGGCCGCAGCGGT
>URIT01000225.1 GCA_900547945.1 uncultured bacterium | reverse complement strand
CTACCGCCTACGCCTCCACCGTTCGGACGCCACGCGCCGGGTCCTCGGCCGCGACAAGCGCGGCCCTCCCATGCTACCGCCTACGCCTCCACCGTTCGGACGCCACGCGCCGGGTCCTCGGCCGCGACAAGCGCGGCCCTCCCACGCCCTACCGCCTACGCCTCCACCGTTCGGACGCCACGCGCCGAGGGCGGCGCGGGTACTTCGCGCGCCGGGTCCTCGGCCGCGACAAGCGCGGCCCTCCCATGCGGACTCACCTCGGGAGGCGGCCCTCGCCCGCGAAGAAGCGGTCCAGGATCTTCGCGTACTCGGCGTCCGTCCAGCCCTTCTCCTCGACGGAGACCCAGCCGTGGTAGCCGATCGCCTCGATGGCGCGCCGCACGCTTTTCCAGTCGATGCTGCCCTCGCCGAGACGCACGAACGCGCCGTCGCCCGGCATCGTGCGGTCGATCCGGAAGTCCTTGATGTGGAGCTTCACGACCTGCTCGCCGAGCGCCGCAAGCCACTGCTCCACCGGCGCGTAGCGCACGTGGTTGCCGAGGTCGAAGTACGCCTTGATCCACGGGCTGCGGAACGAGCGGATGAACGCCGCCGCGAACGCGGGCTGCACCCAGAGGTTGTTCCAGACGTTCTCGACGCCGAGGATGACGCCCCGCTCCGCCGCGAGCGGCGCCAGTTCGCCGAGCGCGTCCTGCGCGTACTTCGTCGCGTCGTTCTGCGCGGCGACGTAGTCCGCGAAGCCCCCGTCGGCCGTCGCGCGCGTCAGCGCGAGCGTCCGCGCGTCGAAGGCGAGGTCGAACTGCGCGGGCTTCGGCAGGGGGATTCCCCCGACGCGGCCCGGCACGATCAGCATGACGGGCGCGCCGTAGGCCTGGGCGAGGTCGAGGTTGCGCTTCGCCGCCTCGACCTCCCGCCGCCGCCGCACCGCGTCCTTCGCGTTGAACTCGAACCAGCCGCCCATGAACGAGTGGATCGTGAGGCCGCTCGCCTGCGCGAGGCGCAGGCCCGCGCGCGCCTCCGCCACCGTCACCGACTTGTCCTGCAGCTCCACGCCGCTGAAGCCCGCCGCGAGCAGCTGCCGGGCGGCCTCTTCCGTGAGGCGCGGGCGGATGAGCGCCTTCCTGAGCTGCGTCCTGAACGGCGCGCGCGCCTCCGGGGCGTCGTGCGCCCGCGCATGGAGGGCGCCCGCCGCGCCGGCTGCGGCACAGGTCCAGAGGAATTCCCTTCGGTTCATCTTCATGCCTCCTTTCCGGCCCTACGCCTTCCCCGGGACGATGCCGAAGCCCTCGCGCGGCAGCGGCACGTCGTCCGTCTCCTCGAACGTCTGCGCGGTGAACGCGGCGTTCCAGCCGTCGTAGAACTCGGACTTCCCGTTCGTGAGGATGTCCGTCATCTTCACCTGCCGCCCCGAGTAGGCGGCGAGCGTGCCCATCACGCACGTCGCCGTGGACATCGCGACCTGCTCGCCCTCGTTGACGGGATGGCCCGTGAGCAGCCCCGAGAGGAAGTCCGCATGCTCCATCACGAGCCCGTTGTCGTCGCGCCCTGCGGCGGCCGCCGCGTCCTCGGCGACCGGCCGGCCGTCGAAGCGCCGGATCCGCCCGCCCACGGAGATCTCGCCCTCGCTCCCCACGAGCCGCGTCCCGAGGGGGTTCGCGCAACCGTTCACGTGGCGGCCCCAGGCCGCGACGTGCAGGCCCTCGCCGTAGTCGTAGTCGATCGCGAGCTCGTCGTAGATGTTGCCGATCCCGGCGGGGCGGCGCCAGCGCGCGCCCATGCCGAGCGCGCTCACGGGCGTGCGCCCGATGAACCAGTTCGCGAGATCGATCTCGTGGATCGCCTGCTCGGTGATCTGGTCGCCGCTCATCTCCCAGAAGTGGTACCAGTTGTTCGCGAGGTAGGAGGCGTTCGTGTCGGTCGGGCGGCGCGGGTGGACCCACATCGCCCCGTGGCAGCGGTAGACGCGCCCCGCGACGATCCGGCCGATCGCGCCGGCGCGGACGGGGCCGATCTGCCTGAGGAAGCGGTTCGAGTGGCGGTGGAGCGTCCCCGAGAGGATCGAGAGGTTCTTCGCCTTCGCGTCCGCGACCGTCTTGAGGAAGGCGCGGAGGCCGCGCGGGTCGGTTGCGACCGGCTTCTCGGCGAAGATGTGCCGGCCGGCCGCGACGCAGGCGGCGGCCTGGCGCGCGCGGAAGAGCGGCGGCGTGCAGAGGAGGACGATGTCGCAGTCCGCCGCGACCACGTCCTTGTAGCCGTTCGCGCCGCCGAAGGCCATCTTCTCGTCGACGCCGTAGCGAGCGGTGGCAGACGTCCACCGCGCGCTGCCGGTCGAAGTCCGCCGCCGCGACGAGCTGCACGCGGCAGCCGAGGCGGCGGGCGGCCTGG
>URIT01000224.1 GCA_900547945.1 uncultured bacterium | reverse complement strand
TGAACTCCAGTCACCGCCGCTCGGCGGCCCGCGCCGCACTCACATGCGCCGACGCCGCGCCCGCGCGCGCGCTTCTGGCCGAACACCGCCGCGTCGTCGCCCGCCACCCGCTCGTCAAGGACCTACGCATCCTCTCCCTCAAGCACATCGTGGACGCGGCGCACGCGCGCCGCGACGAGCATCCCGCCGCGCCCTGGTTCTCGTGCTACAACGGGCTCGACGCGGCGAAGGGGAACGACACGAAGATCGTCGCGCTCTCGGGCTTCGCCGACGAGGCGGTGGCCGAGGCGGTCCTCTTCGATCCGCCCGGCCGCGGCTCGATCCACGCCATGGATCTGCACTGGGACGCCGGGCGCGCCGTCTTCTCGCACGTCCCGGCGAACACGAACGTCTGGCGGCTCTACGAGGCCGACCTCAGGACGGGGGCGGGGACGGCGCTGCTGCCGGACGCCTTCGTCCACGAAGCGGACGACTGCTGCTATCTGCCGGACGACAAGGTCGTCTTCACGTCCGACGCCGCCGAACAGGGCCTCCCGTGCGAGTCCGGGCGCTGGCGCATGACGAACATGTACCGCCTCGATCCGGCGACGAAGGCGATCATGCGCCTCACGTACGACCAGGACTCGGACTGGTACCCGAGCGTGCTGAACGACGGGCGCGTCCAGTACGTGCGGTGGGAATACTGCGACATCTCGCACTATTTCTCGCGCATTGTCATGACGATGCGCCCGGACGGCACGCGCCAGATGGGCTTCTA
This sequence comes from uncultured bacterium, assembly GCA_900547945.1. Classification (GTDB taxonomy): domain Bacteria; phylum Verrucomicrobiota; class Kiritimatiellia; order RFP12; family UBA1067; genus RUG572. The sequence continues at coordinate 1,629 of URIT01000224.1, read as the reverse complement.
CGGCTCGAACGGCTATTGGCCGAACCACTTCGGCAGCCCGCTCGCGATCCCGGGCGACAACGGGAAGTTCGTCTGCATCGCGACGGGGCACCACACGCCGAAGTCCGGGAAGATCGCGCTGTTCGACGCGAACCGCGCGCGCGCCGAGGCCGCCGGCTGCGTGCAGTTCGTGCCGGGCTGGGGGAAGACGCCGAAGGACCGCGTGATGGACCGCCTCTACCAGGGCGACTACCCGACGGCGCTCACCCCGTACCCGCTCGGCACGACGCCGCAGGACGGCGCGGGAAAATACTTCCTCTGCGCGATGAAGCCGTCCAAGACCGCGCTGTGGGGCATCTACCTCGTGGACGTCTTCGACAACGTGACGCTGCTCATGGAGGAGGAGGGGACGGAGCGGACGGAGCCGATCGCCTGGCGCGCGCGGAAGCGCCCGCCCGTCCTGCCCGACACCCGCCGCGAAAACGTGGGCGACTGCACGGTTTACGTGGGCGACGTCCACGAGGGCCCCGGCCTGAAGAACGTGCCGCGCGGCACGGTCAAGAGCGTGCGCCTCTTCGCCTACCACTACGGCTTCAACCACGCGGCCTCGCACGAGGGCATGGGTGTGGAGTCGAGCTGGGACGCGAAGTACGTGCTTGGCACGGCGCCCGTGGACGAGCGGGGGACGGTCTTCTTCACCGCCCCCGTCAACACGCCGATCTCCATCCAGCCGCTCGATGCGGAGGGGCGCGCCGTGCAGCTCATGCGCAGCTGGCTCGTCGGCATGCCGGGCGAACACGTCTCCTGCCTCGGCTGCCACGAGAACGCCAACGCGGGCTCGACGCACGTGCCGGTCATCAAGGGCGCGCCCGCGCAGATCGCGCCGATGGCGGGGCTTGCGAAGCCGCGGGCCTGGAGCTTCCTGCGCGAGGTGCAGCCGATCCTCGTCCGCCGCTGCTCGGGCTGCCATGCGGACGACCCCGATCCCGTCGCGAAGACGAAGAAGCCGGGCCTTGCGGGGTGCCCGGACGCCGACGGCGTCTGGGTCTACGCGCCTGAGGAGCAGGCGCCCTTCCTCACGGCGACGAAGCCGAATCTGACGGACATCCGTCCGACGGCCCTGCTCTACGGAAAGGTGGACGAGAAGGCGAAGCCCGAGTTCTCGGCGGCCGGCGCCTTCGCGCGCAGCTACTGGTACCTCCAGCGCTACGTGCGGCGGCCGGGCCCGGAGTCCGACAACCACCTCTTCAACCCCGGCGAGTACCACGCCAGCACGTCGCCGCTCGTGCAGCTGCTGAAGGCGGGCCACCACGGCGTGCGCCTGACGGACGACGAGTGGCGCGCGCTCTACACGTGGATTGACCTCAACGCGCCGTTCTGGGGCACGTGGACGGACTTCATCGACAACTGGTGCTACGGCAATGGGCGCAACTGGGGCATGCGGACGTGGCCGAAGAACGCGACGCGCGCGGAGCAGCGGCGGAAGTTCCTCCTTTCGCATGCGCGCCGCCGCGCGGGCGAACGGCTCTACCAGGGGTGGTGGAACCCGCTCGGCGATCCCGAACGCGATGCCTACGGCTTCGCGGACGCGGCGCGCGACCTGAAGGCCGTTGCCTTCGTGCCGCCCGTCGGCGCGCGCGCCGCCCCGCC
>URIT01000223.1 GCA_900547945.1 uncultured bacterium | reverse complement strand
CATGCCGGTGGAAGCGTTCCGCGACATTCGCGAACAGGCGCGCGCGGAATTTGATCCGGCGCGCGTGGAGGGCATTTCCGGCGCGGATATCGACCCGGAGGCCGTCGAGCTGGCCAACCGCCATCTGAAGCAGGCCGGTCTGGCCGGGCGCGTCCGCTTTGAAGTCGCCGATATGCGCGATTGCAGGCGCGCAGAGCCGCAGGGCGGCGAACGCCCGGCGGTCGGCGCTCAGGCAGCGCCCCGCGACGAGCAGATGTTCGACGCCGGCGGGCAGCAGGGCGCGGTAGGGGACGGTCGGGTAGACGTCGCGCCCGAGCGGCACGCGCACGAAGTCCTTCCACCTGTGCGCGTGCATGTCGATCTGGTAGGTCGCGTAGCAGACGGCGTCCTCCCAGCACCTGCCGGAGAGGTAGTCGTCGCCCGTGACGATGACGCGGCCCTTCACGTGCCGCGTCTCCCGCACGCCCGTCTCCGGGCTCATCCAGGCGATGCGGGCCGAGGCGCCGCCGGGGAGCGTGCGGACGAAGCGCAGGACGCGCAGCGCCGACGCCCGCCCGCGCACGTTCGTCTCCGTGCGGGATTCGGACGTCGTGTTGTCCGCGCCGTAGACGTAGTTGGCGGCCTGCCAGCGCAGGATCAGCGCGTCGCCGACGTCCCCGCCGTGGTTGTCGCCGTCGCGCAGCGCGCCGGAGGCATGCGCCTCGGCGAGACGCCGCGCGAGCAGGCCCTCCGGCAGGTCCTTGGGGTCGGGGACGCCCGTCAGGCGGTAGTGGAGCGACCCGCCCTGCGCCTCGCCGTCGACGGGGAGGAAGGCCGCGCCGCACATCCCGGCGAGGCCGCCGTTCCCCGTCGCGTCGACGAGCTGGCGGCAGCGGATCTCCCGCAGGCCGCCCTGCACGCCCGTCAGCACGCGCCAGTTGTAGTCCGGGCCCGCCAGCCTCTCCGCCATCACCGGCGTTTCGTAGTAGCGCAGGTCGACGCCCGCGTCGCGCAGCAGCTCCTCGCCGACGCACACGAACGTCCAGGGGTCGAAGTTCTCCTTGAGCGTGAGCCGGTCCGGCTCAAGCGGGCGGCCGGCGCGCGCCTCGGCGGCGGCCCCCCGCCCGAGCGCGACCGTCTTCATCGTCCACTCAAGCCCGATGCCGCCGATGACCGTCTGCGCGTTCTTGCGGAACGGGTCGGGATGCTCGACGCCGCCGAGCGTCAGGTTCCCGCCGAGGACCGCCGCCGACTCGACAAGCACGGTCCTCGCCCCGAGGCGCCCGGCCTGCACGGCCGCCGGCACGCCGGCGGAGCCCGCGCCGACGACGAGGACGTCGGCGCACACGCTGTCGCGCGGCGACAGGCCGCCGGCCGCCGCCGCGAAGGCCGCCGCGAGGCAGCAGAGGGCCGCAAGATGCGAACGGATCTTCATGACGTGGAGATTATCGCATAAGCTTCCACGGGGGACTTGCACAATCGGGCAAAAAAAATGTATAATCGGCCCATGAGTCCCATTCGGAGAGACCTGTGGCCATGACCCTCCAGGAGAAGAAGCGCCTGCGCGCGGCCTTCTTCGCCCGGATCGGGCCGAACGCCGCCGCCTTCCGGGGCCTGCTCGAACACGCAAGCGAGCTGTGCTTCTACATGAAGGACCGCGCGGGCCGCATCATGGCCCTCAACCGCCGCAACTGCGAAGTCTGCAACATCCGCAGCGAGTGGGACGCGATCGGCCTCACGTCGCGCGACCTCTTCCCGCCGACGCTCGCCGACGACTACATGGCGCTCGACCGCGAAGTCCTTGCAACGGGCCGCCCCGTCCTCCAGCGCGTCACCGCCCATCCCGCCGACTACTCGAACCGCCTGATGATCTCGGACGTCCACCCCCTCCGCGACCGGCGCGGCCGCATCGTCGGCACCGCCCGCACCTACCGCCTGACGGGCCGCGACTCCTCCGAGGCGCGCAACGACGACGCCCTGCGCGCCGTCGCGGACGAAATCGACCGCCGCTACGCCGAGTCCCTTCCGCTCGACGCGCTCGCCCGCAGGGCCGGCATGTCGAAAAGCACCTTCAAGCGCACGTTCACCCGCCTCTTCGAGGTCTCCCCCGGCCAGTACCTTCTGCGCGTGCGGCTCAACGCCGCGCGGCGGCTTCTGGAGACGACGGACAAGCTGATCTCCGACATCGCCCTGGAGTGTGGCTTCTACGACCAGAGCCACTTCAGCCGCCTCTTCCAGCGCGCGCGCGGCCTCACGCCCGGCGCCTACCGCCGCGCCCACGCGCGCAGGCGGGAGAAAAAAGAGGCGCGCCTCGCCCGATCCGCACGCTCCGTCAGGGGCTCACGCCAGGCAACCGGGCAGTCCCCTCCGGGTCAAGCCGGACGTTCCGAAGCGGCGCGGTGACGTCGTACTTCCGCCCGCCCGGCGCCGCGG
>URIT01000222.1 GCA_900547945.1 uncultured bacterium | reverse complement strand
CCGCCCGGACCGCGATGCATGCCAGGCCCCGGGCCGCGTCCGCCCGGCCCGCCCGGACCGCGACCGGGCCCGCCCGGATGCGCAAACACCATGCACGCGCAGCTTGCGACAAGCGCGAGAATCAGTTTCTTGTTATTCATGTCATGCCTCCTTCTTGTTGCGTTGTTCTTCACGTTCCGTATAGCCGGAAAGGCGCGCCGCCCGCCGCCGTCTGACACCCGCCGCGCGGAAAATCACGCCGGGTAGTCAAGCGCCTCGGGGATCATGATCGTCGTCAGGCACTTCGCCGCGCGGTCCTTCGCGAGGCGCGTGCCGGCAAGGGCCTCGTCGAGCGCGTTCCGCAGCGCCGCGTAGGCGGCCTTGTCCTCCGCCGTCGCCGCGCCGAAGCCGTAGACGACGCCGCTGCAGATCTTGGCGGCCTCGCCCGCGACGTCCGCCACGACCGTGCCGAGCAGGTCGTTGAACGTGTTGAGGTAGCCGGCGAGTTCGGGGCCGACGACGGGGTGGTCCGCGCCGTTCTGCGCGAGGAACGCGATGTCGGCGTGGAAGCTCTTCGCGGCCATAAGGCCGGCGAGGGCGTCCGCGAGCGGGAAGACGACGCCGTGGCGCTGGGAGGCGCCGAGCTTCTTGCCGTTCGGGTCCTTCGCGGTCTTCGCGAAGGCCTGCGTCCAGGACCAGAGGCGGAGTGCGGCGGCGAGCGCGCGGGCGCCGTTCGCGTCCGCGCACGGGCACGCCTCCAGCTCCTTCGCCCAGGCGGCGAGCTGCGCGAGGAAGACGGGGTTCGCCATCGTCTCGCTGATCTGGCGGCGCTGGACGGCCTCGGGGCCCTCGTAGGTCGCGTCGAGCTGCATGTCGGTCCACTTGTAGAAGAGGAAGCCGGGGCAGTCCTCGGTGATGCCGTAGCCGCCCATGAGCGTGACGGCCTGGCGCATGACGTCGGCGCCGTGGCCGGTGTTCCAGAGCTTGCAGCTCGGGCAGAGGATGTTGCAGACGGCGAGGAGGGCGACGTAGCGCACGGTCACGTCGTCGTCCGCAAGCGGATCCTTCCCCTCCGCGAGCAGCTGCACGGCCCGCTCCATCGGGGCCTTCATGTTCCGGAGCATGTCGCGGCCCTTGCCGAGCTTCGCCTTCGCCTCGTCCTGGATGAGCTCCAGCGCGTCGTAGCGGCGGGAGATGTCGAAGCCGAGCGAACTCGCGGCCTCGGCGGCGGCCCACACGTCGGCGAGGCGTTCCGTCACGTCCTCCTTCATCTGGAGGCCCTGCTGGTAGCGCGGCGAACTCTCCTCCACGCCGACCGCCCCGCGGAAGCGCGTGCGCTGGTAGCGGATCACCGGCTCGACGGCGCTCATCAGGGAGGCGGCGCCCATCACGCCCACGCCCACGCGCGTCTTCGAGAAGACCTGCGCGATGATCTCGCTGTGGGCGAGCTTCGGCACGATCCGGCCCTCCACGACGTCGTAGCCGCCGATGATGCGCGAGGCGGGCACGACGACGTCGATGACGGGATCGCCCGTGTTCGAGAGCTGGTGGACGCACTTGAGGGTCTGCGCGCCCCGGTCGAACGTGCCGGGGTCCGTCGCCTCCACGATCACCATGCACGAGCCCTTGATGCGGTCGTCGCCCGAATTGACGGCGACCGTCACGTAGTCGGCGATCGCGATGTTCGTGATGAAGCGCCCGCGCTTCTCCACGCGGAGCATCGGCTCGGCGCCGTCCTTCCACTCGGCGATGGAGACGCGCCCGCAGAGGACGCCCGTGTCGACGCCCACGTAGGGCAGGGGCTCGGTGAGCGCGAAGGAGCCGCGCCACGTCTTCCCGCCGGCGTTGCCGGGGGCGCAGAGCGTCATGTAGCGCGTCTTCTGCTCGGGCGTGCCGAGCTCGGCGATCGGACCCATCGCGAGCGCGTTCACGAACGAACTCGTCGCGGCGCCGTTGTCCACCCACGCCGTCTCGTAGGTCAGCATCGACTCGGCGAGGTTGCGCGGCCCCTCGAAGAGGCCGCCGCAGTCGGCGTTGAGCGTGGCGGCCGTCACGCCGCTCGCGTCGAAGGCGTCGAACAGGGCCTGCTTCTCGGGCGTCCACTCGTGCGTCTTGCGCTGGCCTTCCGCAACCAGCTTCGCGACGAGGCCGCGCGCCACGCTGCGCGCGCCGGCGACGGCCATCTGGATGTCATAGCGTTCGGCGATGCGCCACATGATCTGGCGCACTTCGTCGCCGGGCAGCATCTTCATCGTGGGTCTCTCGTTCACGTCCATTGTCGTTCCTTTGCTGTTGAAGAATCGTCTCACTTCAGGCTGGTGATCTGCGCGCCCTTGAAGACGCCCATGAAGTCGTTCAGTTTCTTGTCGTCCATGATCCGCTTGCGTTCCTCGTCCGTCAGCACATGCGCGGGCGGGGACGGCGCGGCGGGGGCCGCCTCGGCCGGCGCAGGGGCGGGCGCCG
>URIT01000221.1 GCA_900547945.1 uncultured bacterium | reverse complement strand
TAGTCCTGCACGACACGCCTTACGCTCCGCCTCCCCAAACGGAACATTTTCCGACGACGGCACAACTTTACCACACCGCATGTCGTTTCGTCAAGCGGGAAGTCTGAAAATTTGTAATGCGTCACTGAACAGCGGGGTGTAGAAACTCCGATGGTTGGCAAAGGGGCTCCGCTACCGCTGCGCCTGGCGCTCCGCGCTTCTCAACCACACCAACGGACATTGAACTTTTTCATTTTCGCCCTTTACATCATATATGTTATATGCTATATTATCCGCATGCAAAGCACAAATTCGAAGAAGGACGGCGAGGAACGCGTCTTGATGGACGCCCTGAGTTCGTACGGCCCGGTGGCAAAGGGAAGCCTTTCGCAGGTGCGCATGAAGTGCGCCAGGAGCGGGTGCGGGGCGTGCAAGTCCGGCAGGGGGCATCCCGCGTGGATATTCGCGTATCGCGTCGACGGGAGGCGCAAGTGCCTGTACGTCCGCAAGGTGGACGTGCCGAAGGTCAAGGCCGCAATAGAGCGCGGCAGACGCGTGGAAGCCCTGCTCCTTGAAGAAGGCGTGCGCCTGATCGAGTCGCTTCGCGCGGAGGCTGATGCGCACTGAACGACAGTCCGCGGGATGCCTCTGCCCCAAGCACATGGAGGCGCTTGGGAAGATTGCCGCGCAGGGGGATGAGATCGTCCGCCTCAGGGCGCGGATATCGCGCCTTGAGGCGCGGCTGAAGGTCGAGGTGCGCAACGCGAGGGAGGCTCCGTTCGGGGAGAACACGCCCTCGTCGAAGCTGAACTTCAAGAAGGACTCGGACGAGGCCGCTCGCGTCCGGCAGGGAGGCGCGAAGCCGGGCCACGATGGGCACGGGCGCAGGCGCGTCGCCCCGGAGGAGGCCGACGAGACGCGGGAGGCTCCCGCGCCGTCGGCATGCCCCGACTGCGGGAGGCCGCTCCTGCGCGTCGCGCCGGAGAGCCGCGAAGTCCGCGACATCCCGCCGCCGAGGTTCCGCACCGTCCGCTGGACGGTGGGGCGCGGATTCTGCCCGCACTGCCGCAAGGCGTTCTCCGGCACGGTGACGGGAGTCCTGCCCCGCTTCGCGGCGACGAACCGGGCAATCGCGCAGAACGCGGCAGACCGCCACCTGCACCGCATGACGGTCGGCACGATATCGCGCCGCACCGGCATGAACGCGAGCACGATCATCAAGGAGGACGGGGCTCTGGCGGACATCCTGAGGCCATGCGTCCACAGGCTTCGCAGGGAATATCTCGAGGCGGACACAAAGCATGCGGACGAGACGGGGTGGCCGTGCAACGGAGCCCACGGACAGTACGCATACGGTTTCTTCACGGAGGACGTCGCGCTGTACCGGTTCAGGAAGACAAGAAAAGGCGAGGTGGCCGCAGGCGTGTTCGGAGCGAGGGAACCGCACGGCGTCCTCGTGACCGACAGGTACACGGGCTACGACAGGCCGTGGAGCGGGGACAGGCAGTACTGCTACGCGCACATCCTCAGGAAGCTCCTGCGGCTGCTGAAGAAGGAGCCGGACAACAAGGAGTACCAAGCGTTCGTGCCGCCGATGGCCGAACAGCTCCGCGCCGCGATGGCCCTCCGGTCAAAAGACCTTCCGCCCGAGGGATTCGCCCGCGAGGCCGAGGCCATCAAGTCGAAGATAGTCGGACTGGCGAACAGAAGCGCGAAAGACCCTGCGCTTCAGAACGTGCAGAACATCTTCAGGGAACATGCGGACAGGATGTACCACTGGGCGAGGGGACCGGACATCCCAGCCGACAACAACCGCGCCGAACGCGGCGTAAGGGGGCTTGTCATAGCCCGAAAGACGAGCTTCGGCGGCCAGTCCGAGGGCGCGCTTTGGGTGCGCGAGTTCAACCAGTCCGTCATGGAGACGCTGGCGATGCGATGCGCAGATCCCGCCGGGAAACTCGCCAGGGCGCTCGACATCTACGCGGCAACGGGGAACAAGTCGGACGTGCGCGAATTCCTCTTCCCGAAGAGTCGAACTGGACGGTTGGATCGCGCGGAGCGCCAGGCGCAGCGGTAGCGGGGCCCCTTTGCCAACCCTCGGAGTTTCTACACCCCGCTGTTCAGTGACGCATTACGAAAATTTTTAAAACGGACTCCCGTCGCGTCCGAACGGGCCGCCCACAGCGCCACGCGCCGGGGGCGGCGCGGGTACTTTGCGTGCAGGGTCCGGTCGCAACAGGTTGCGCTCCTCCCGGAAAGGGCGCGCTCCCGCGCGATGCCTCTACACGGCCAAGCTTTTTGGTATAATCCGCACATCGGCACTCATCGGATCTGGAGATGAGACATATGTCATGGAGGCGTGTTCAGCGAAGTCCATGAAACGCCTGGAAAGGACAAACTGAAGAGGATACGACGAATGATGACACGACGTGAATTTCTGGTGCGGACGGGCGCGGCGGCGGTGCTTGCGGGCTTTCCGGGCGCGGCCGACGGCGCGGCGCGCGAACCCGGCGGCGCGGCGGGG
>URIT01000220.1 GCA_900547945.1 uncultured bacterium | reverse complement strand
CTCCGCCACAACTCGGCGAGGGCGGGCGTGTAGAGCGGGCTGCGGTACTCCGGGTCGATCCGCTCCCGCTCCAGGACCCGCCACGTGCCGTCCTCGCCCCAGCACGCGCAGGGCGCGCCGGAGGCGACCGCCCCGAAGAACGCCCGCGCGAGGTCGAGGGCGGACGCGCCGAGTTCGTGCCCGCCCTCCATCGTCCGCCAGACGAGGGCCCCGCCCGCCTCGCGGTAGCGGCACGCGAAGGTCCGCCCGATGCGCAGCCTGTCCGTATCGCCCACGCCGCACGTGACGAGCGCGGGCGCACCCGCGCTGGGCGGCTCCGGGAACACCCCGCAGCCGTGGACGGCCCACGCCGCGACGGGGAACGGCGGAGAGTCCTGGAGGAGGGCCGCGAGCTGGCCGCCCGCCGAATAGCCGAAGAGGAAGACCGGCAGCGGACGCACGCCGTGGCGGCGGCAGAGCGCGTCGACCGCACGCCTCAATACGTCCGACGCCCCGTTCGACGGTATCCAGTATTCTCCACGCGAGAAGGAGGGGGCGACGATGCACCAGTTCCGCTCCTCGGCCCACGGAGCGAAGCCGAGGTCGCGGAAGGTCCGCGCGCCCGTCCAGCCGCGTCCGCCGAGAAGGACGAGGATCCGGGCGTCGGGGCGCACGCCGTCCGGGACGGCGAAGACGACCTCCACGCCCGCGACCGCCCCGGACGAGATCCGCATCCCCTTCCGGGAGACGGCATCGGGGCCGGACCGTCCCCACGCGGCGGCGACCGTCGCGGACGGCAAATCCACCCGGTCCTCGGGCGGCACGAGGGCGGCCCGCGCCGAACCGGCGGGGTGGTACACGCCGTCCGCGTCGTCGCCGACGAAGGCCGGCCCCCGCTCCGGGACGGGCTCGCCGCCGAGGTCGTCGAGGCGCGTCCAGTGGTGGTGCGCGAGGAATTCCCGCGCGAGGCGGGCGGACGCCTCCGGCACGTCGTGCGGACGGTTCGGGAACGACCGCCAGGCGACGGGGACGCCGCGCGCGCGGCAGAGGTCGACGAAGCGGCGGCTCAGGACGTAGCGCGCCGCGTCGGCGTCGCCGCACGTGACGAGCCCGGCGACGCCCCGCATCCCCGCCGAGGGCTCGTGGAAGACGCCGCAGGCATGGCTCACCCAGGCGCGGCAGAGGTCGGGGCGCCAGGCGGGGAAGAGGTTCGCGGCCTGGCTGCCCGCCGAGTAGCCGTAGAAGAGGAGGCCGCGCGGCGAGGTGCCGAACCGCGCGGCGAGGACGGCGAGCGCGTCGAGGAGGGCGCGCCCCGACCACGCCCGGGGCTCCCAGTAGGCGTCGTCCCGGAAGGTCGGCGCAACGAGGACGACGCCGTTCAGGTCGGCCCACGCCGCCCAGCCGAGCTTCCCGGAGACCTCGGGGCGGCCGTCGCAGTTGCGTCCGCCGAAGAGGACGAGGACGCGCCACCGCTCCCGGCGCGCCGGGTCGTGGCCGCGCGGGAGGCGGTACCAGAACTTCGCGCGCGGATTGTTCGGCGCGCGCGTCGCGACCTCGACGCTCGCGACCACGGGCTCCGGGGCCGGGGCGGCGGGAACAGGGGCGAGCGCCGCCACGAGGAGGAACGCCGTCAGTCCTCCGCGCATGCGACCGGCACCCCCTCCACGAGATGAACCCACTCGCGGCAGTCGCCGAGAAGCAGAACGCGGCCGATGCCGACGCGATCGATACCGCGCGGGAAGCGCGAGACGGGCCGCACCGGGACGACCGCGTTCCTCCCGGCACGCGGCAGCACCGCGCGGAGATTCCATGCACCGTCGTAGAGCGCGAGCGTCCGGGGTGCGTCCCCCGAGAACGCATACCCGTCCCGCACGCGCGGCGCGTTCCCCGGCGGGACGAGCCGCGCCGCCAGCACGAGCGCCCCCGAACACGCAAGGGCGAAGACGATGGATCCTGGCGCACGCTGTACCCGCGCCGCCTCGGCGCGTGGAGTCCGAGACCAAACCAACCACGTCCCGCACCCGATGAAGAACGCGAACATCCCCCACGACAGGATCCAGTTCGTCCACCCGAGCCCGCCCTGTTCCGCGAAGTCGAGCAGCACCGCCCAGTCGAAGACCGTCGCGGAGCAGCCCGACGCCACCAGCCCCGCAAACGCAAACCCGATGCGCGGGCTCTCCTTCAACCCCGTCAACGCCAGCGCGATGAACGCGCCCCACGCCCACCCGACGAACCATCCGCACTCGGCGAGGAGCGTGAGGTGTGCGTTGACGAGCGTGCGGACCTCGGGCACGCCATCGCCCAGCAGGAACGCCGAGGCGAGAGTGCCCGAATTGCCGAGCCCCACGCCGCCCGGATTCGCCGCGAAGAGCCGAAACCCCGCAAGCCAGATCTTCGGCCGGTTCAGGATCGAACCGTCAAGCGCAAGGCGCGGCCCCAGCCACCAGAGGGAAAGCCCCACCACGGCAAGCCCCGCCACCGCCCACGGCCATCGACGCCGGCGGGGCGCACGCGCCGTACATCCCGCACGACGGCCCACGAACCACCACCAG
>URIT01000219.1 GCA_900547945.1 uncultured bacterium | reverse complement strand
CCCCGCCGCCGCCCGCCCCGGGGCGCGAAGCCTGGACGTTCCGCCAGGACCTCGCCCGGGGCGTGGCGTACCACGCCCGCGAAGCCTACCGCCTCGTGGACGGCTACGGGCTCGTCGGCGCGCTTGAGACCGTCGCCGCCGACCTCGCGCGCTACTTCGCGAGCGCCGCGCGCCCCTCCGCGAAGACGCTCGCCCTCGCGCGCGGCAAGGTGAACGGCCCCGAAAGCTACCGCGTGGACGTCGCCGCGAACGGCGACGTCACGCTCACGGCCGAAGACGACGACGGCATCCGCCGGGCCGCCTACCACTTCGAGGCGCGCGAAGCCGCCGGCGACCTCGCCCCCGCCACACGCACGCCCTGGCTGCGCCACCGCATCTCCCGCTGCTTCTTCGGCCCCATCAAGCGCGCGCCCTTCTACCGCGACGAGCTGATGGACGACATCGACTACTACCCCGCCGAATACCTCAACCGCCTCGCCCACGAGGGCGTGAACGGCCTGTGGCTCACGGTGGAGTACCGCGACCTCGTCGGCACCTCCTTCACCCGTCCGCGCGACGGCCACGAACGCCGCCTCGCCAAGCTGCGCGACACCGTGGCGAAGTGTACGCGCTACGGCATCCGCACGTGGATCTTCGCCATCGAGCCGCACGCGGTGGAGACGAACGACCCGTTCTACGCCGCGCATCCCGACCTGTTCAACGGCGCCGCCGGCTGGGGCGGCAAGGTGATGTGCGCCTCCGACCCGCGCACCGCGCAGTACCTGGAGGAATCGCTGCGGAACATCTTCGCCGCCGTGCCCGGGCTCGGCGGGCTGCTGCACATCAGCCACGGCGAGCGCGCCACCTCGTGCTTCAGCCGCGTGAACCCCTGCGCCGACACGCCCCCTGCGTGCGCAACGTGCGCCGCCCGGGCGCCCTGGCAGCTCCACGCATCGCTCGCCGAGGCGGCGGTGAGGGGCATGCGCGCCGTCAAGCCCGACGCCGAGATGATCAGCTGGTTCTACCAGCCGCAGGTGCAGCCCTTCCGCGCCGACTGGCTCTACGAGGCGGCGAAGCACATGCCGCCGGGCGTGACGTTGCTCTACAACTTCGAGTCCGGGGCGATGCGCGAGCAGCTCGGGCGCTACCGCAACGGCGGCGACTACTGGCTGTCCTTCGTCGGCCCCGCCGAGCCCTTCCGCCACGTGGCCGCGTCCGCCCGCGCCGCCGGCGTCCCCTTCGGCGCGAAGATCCAGGTGGGCTGCTCGCACGAGGACGCCACCGTGCCGTTCGTCCCCGTGCCCGGCCTCCTCTACCGCAAGTACGCCGCGATGAAGAAGGCCGGCTGTTCGGCGGTGATGCAGTGCTGGTACTTCGGCAACTACCCCGGCGTGATGAACCTCGCCGCCGGCGAACTCGCCTTCGAGGCGTTCGAGGACGGCGAAGACGCCTTCCTGCTGCGCCTCGCCAGGCCCCTCTGGGGTGACGACGCCCCCGCCATGGCCGCGCTCTGGCGCCGGCTCTCCGACGCCTATGCCGAATACCCCCTCTCCAACGACATGCAGTACTACGGACCCTTCCACGCCGGCGTCGCCTGGCCCCTGCTCGCCGACCTTGAGCTTCGGCCCCTCGGCCGCACCTGGAAGCCGGAGGATCCCCCCAGCGGCGACGCCATCGGCGAATGCCTCGAAAACCACACCCTCGACGAGGCGCTGCTGCTCGCCCGCCGGATGGCCGTCCTGGCCGAGCGGGCGGGCGACCCCGCGCGCTTCGCCGCCCGCCACGCGGCCGACCGCGAGCGCACGCTCGACCTCGGCGTCGTCAAGACCCTGCAGCTGCAGTTCCGGGCCGCCGCCGACATCTTCGCGTTCTACCGCGACCGCTCCGAAGCCGTGGCCCTGAGCCGCGTGCGCGGCGACTTCCCCGGCGCGCGCCGCGCCCTGAAGCGGATGAAGGAGGCCGTCCGCCGCGAAATCGCCCTCACCCGCGAACTCCTCCCCTACGCCGAGGCCGACGCGCGCCTCGGCTTCCACTCGGAGGCCGAGCAGCACCAGTTCTTCCCCGCGAAGCTCCGCTGGCGCATCGGCGAGCTGGAGGGGACGACCACGCGCCTCGACGAGATCGACCAGGCGCTCGCCGCCGGCCGGCCCTGGCCGCTCTCCGCGCACGAGCGCGCCCTCCCCGTCTGCCGCGTCGGCGGCGGCTGGATCGAAAACCGGGGCTGCGCCTTCCGGGCGCGGGCCGAGGACGACGGCGACCTCGTCGTCGAAGTGAGGCGGCAGGGCTTCGCCGAGACGACGCTCACCACCTTCGACGCCGCCGCCACCCTCTTCCCGCGCACCGTATGCGTGAACGCCGACGGGCTCGTGGGCGAGGACGACTGGAAGAACGTGGCCACCCCGGGGCACGAGGCGACCGTGGAGGCCAAGAAGACCGCCGACGGCTACCAGGCGACGATCCGCCTCTCGGCGCTGGCGTGGGGACGCGACGAGCGGCTGCGCCCCGCGCTCCTGCGCGTGCAGGCCGGCGGCGCCCCCGTCTGGCCCGACGTCGCCGCCGGCGCCTACCGCCTCA
>URIT01000218.1 GCA_900547945.1 uncultured bacterium | reverse complement strand
CGGCGGGCGGCTCGGCGACGCTCACGACGCCGGCGCTGACGCGCGAAGGGACGGGGGCGACGCTGGAGCTTGCGCCGTCCGGCGGCACGGCCGCGCTGGGCGAAACGGAACGGCTGAAGGTGGCGACGCCGCCCGAGGCGGCCGCGAACGGAATGCTCGACGCGGGGCTCGTCGTCCGTGACAGGACGCAGCCCTCCGTGCCGCTCTCCTTCCTCGCCTACGACGCGGAGAAGGGCTTCGTGCCCTATCCGTCCGCGAAGGCGTGGGATGCGGCGGGCGAGGGGGACGTGGCCGTCATCGCCGAGACGAACACGCTCGCGGCGTCGCGGAAGGTCCATGCGCTCGTCCTCGACCGGTCGGCGACGCTGGAGATCGCGGCGGGCGCGACGCTGGCGGTGGGCGACGGCGTCCATCCCGCCGGCGTCGTCTTCAACCGCCAGGTGCCGCTCGGCAAGGACGCGCCCCCTGTCTTCGAGGGCGCGGGCACGCTGGACTTCGGATCCTCGCCCGGTGTCTTGTGGACGAGTACGCCGCAGGAGGACGGGTGGGGCGCGAACCGGGGCGTCCACGTCAAGACGGCGATCACGGGAACGGCGGGGGTTACGTTCGCGGCGCGTCCGCACGAACGGGAGTGCAAGACGGGGTTCTTCTACCTCCATCCCGGCTTCTGCCGCTGGACGGGGCCGACCACGGTGAGCGGGACGATGCTCTGGCTACAGGACAAAAAGGGCTGGCAGCAGGACGGAGTGAATTTCCCGACGGGGGACCTGTACGTCGAGGGCGGCAGCGGCGGGAACGGCGCCTCGCTGCGCCTGTCGTATCCGTTGACGTTCCCGCAGAACGTGTTCGTCGCCGGGCGCGGGATGGCGGCGCGCGGCAACAGCGGCGGCGACGGCGGCGGCGCGTTCTACTTCACCGGGGGAAGCGACGGAACGGCGTTCACGAAGCCCGTCACGCTCACGGACAACGCCTGGTTCCAGTCCGACGCGGGCGTGGGCGTCCATTTCCGGGGCGGCGTGAAGGGCCCGGGCGACCTGCACGTGCAGGGCGGCACATTCCACTTCTACGAAACGAACACGTACGGGCGGCTCGTCGTGGAGGGTGCGGCCACGACGCTCGCCTTCCACACGAACGCGACGTTCGGCACGGGCGGCATTCTCGTGTCGGATCAGGCGACGCTGAATCTGTCGTTCACGGACGTCGTCGAGGCGGCGCTCACGAACGCATTCCGCGTCGAGAAGGGCGCGTGCCTGAACCTCGCGCTCAACCACGCCTCGCCGACGTTCGACGCGGACGTTTCGTTCGCCACGGCGGCGTTCGCCAACTTCTCCACGCTGAAGGCGGGGGGACGCCTCGCGCTCGGCGCCGTGACGGCGGCGGGGGCGCGGGACGCGCAGATCGGCGCGGACGGCGTGGAGGCGAGCGCGGACGGTGCGGAGGTCGTCGTGGGCGGCGAGGCGGACGGGACATTCGCCCTGCCGCTCGCCGACGGCGCGGGCAGGCTCGCGTTCACGAAGACGGGCGCGGGGACGCTGGAGCTCGGCCGCGCCGCGCGGACCTACTCGGGTGCGACGACGGTCGCCGGGGGCACCCTGCGCCTCGTCGACGACCCGCGCTTCTCGCGTTCGCTCGCCTACTGGTTCGACGCCTCGCGCGAAGAGGACGTCGAGAAGGACGCGCAGGGCGTCGTCACGCGCTGGAAGGCGCGCGGTGGCTCCTCGGGGATCACGGCGCTCACCGTCACGGCGGGCGCGCCGACATGGGGCACGACGGAGCCGGTGAACGGGCGCGCCGTCGTCTCGACGCGCGCGGGCGGCGGCACGGCGGACCAGCTGGTCGCCGAGGGGAAGACCTCCTGCGCGCACCGCACGGTCTTCGTCGTCGCCCGCGCCCGCGCGAACGTGGCGATGGGCGGCCTGATCGGCGGATTCGGAACGGACATCGGCCAGCGCATGGACACGGGATCGGGAACGGGCTGGGACTGCGGGTCGGGAGACTGGACGCTGGAGACGCGCGGCCTGAACGACCGTCTGCGCGTGGATGGCGCGGACCGGCAGTGGCCGAAGGTCGATCCGGGCACGCCGCATCTGCTGACCCTCTTCCACGACCGCGACGGCTGTCCCGTACCGAAGTCCTGGAACGCAAACATGAAGACGCGAGCGGCGACGCTCGTCCCCGCGCTGGGGTGGTACCAGTCGAAGGGCCGCAACTTCGATGGCGACTACTGCGAAATCCTCTGCTTCGACCGGATCCTCGACGAGGCCGAGACGCGCCTCGTCGAGAACGCGCTTGCCGAGAAGTGGCTGGGCAAGACGCTCCACGCGGACATCGACCGCGCGGGGCACCTGCCCGCCGGGACGGCGCTGCGGGTGGAGGCGGGCGCGACGCTTGACCTGAACGGCTGTCCGCTCGTGGTGGCGTCGCTCGCGGGGTCGGGTACAATCACGAACTCCGCCGCGACGCCCGCGACGCTGGCGGTGACGGGCGGCGCGGCGTTCACCGGCGAGGTGGGCGGCGCTGTCACGCTCCAGGTGGCGGGGAACGCCGACATCGGGGCGCGGTTCGACGCGGGGACGACGCTCGCCGTCGCGGGC
>URIT01000217.1 GCA_900547945.1 uncultured bacterium | reverse complement strand
TGGGCCTTCCCGCCCAGATGCCGACGCCGGGCGGCGCGCCCCCCCGACGCCCCGCCGCGCCCGAGCGGGCGCGGCGGACGGCCGAGAGGATCCTCAGGGGCTGCCCCAACACGTTCGCCGCGCTCTTCCGCGCCGTGGACGTTGCCCTTGACGAAGGCGGATAAGGCCTCGGTCGCCGGATGATGTAGGATTTTGGGCCAGGTGACAGTCCGACAAGACGCCGGGCACCGCGCCTGATGCCGTTTGGGAGTCCCGCACGCCGTCCTCGCGCCGCGATGCGCGTGGTTTCACGCCCGCCGTTAAGGGCCTGGATGGCGGCAGGGGCTTCCACGGGCACGGCTTCCCCAGACTTGACGCTGACGCCCCCCGAAAATTCTCTCCCCCTCCCAGCTCGGCGCGGGGCGTTTGCGGGAGGCGTGAGAATTTGATGCGTAAGATAATTTTCCGCGCGCCTGTGGTGGGGAGGGAAGAAGAGCCGTGCCCGTCCAAGGCGGATCTTGGCGCGCAGGATGATGCCGAGAATGGGAACGGTCGATGTTTCATCCGAGAATGTGATGCCGGATCGGCGACGAGGCCGCTCTGGCCGTTCGTGAGGAGGAAGGGATGAGATTTTTGTGCGTAAGATTATTATCTTGCTTCTCTTGATGAACGGACGCGATGCGCTACTTGCGTGGCGGAAGGAAGGGCGCGGAATCTGCGGCGGTGGGGCGGGGCGCGGCGGGGCGGGGTGCCTCGCCGCCGGACTGAGGCGGAGGCGGCGCGGCGGTCAGGTGGCGGAGAAGGCGCGGAGCGTCTCGAAGTAGCCGGAAGGATTACCGATGTCGTGACGGCGACCGGGGTAACGGTAACCGTAGACGGGTTTCACGGCGAGCAGACGGCGGATGGCGTCCGTGAGCTGGATCTCGCCGCCCACGCCGGGCGTCTGCGTGGCAAGGAGGGCGAAGACGTCCGGATCGAGGAGATAGCGACCGGCAATCGCAAGGCGAGAGGGAGCCGCTTCGGGCGCGGGCTTTTCAACGAGGTCGTCGAGGCGGAGGATGCGTGCGGCGTCGATGCCCGCGAGGTCCGCCGCCTCGGGCGCCGGACGCCCGGCGACGATGCCGTAGCGGGAGACCTTCTCAAGGGGCACTTCTTCGAGGCCGACGACGGAGGCGTGTCCGTACGCGCGGGAGAGCGCGGCCATCGCGGGGGAGGGCGCCTCGCCCGAGACGAGCGCGTCGCCGAGCAGGATGAGGACCGGTTCGGCGGCGCCCTTCAGGATCCCCGCCGCCTGGAGGACGGCGTGGCCGAGGCCCTTCTGTTCCGTCTGCTCGACCCAGACGATGCGGCGGCCGATCTCCTCCAGCCGGGTGAGGGCGGCATCGAGCGCGGGCTTGCGGGCGCAGCGGGCGTGCCAGACGGGATCGGGGTCGAAGTGGCGTTTGAGCGCGGGCTTGTCGGGCGAGGTGACGACCACGACGTCGTCGGCTCCGGCGGCCAGTGCCTCCTCGACGATGAGCTGGATGGCGGGCTTGGCGCCGACGGGTAGCATCTCCTTCGGAATCGTCTTCGAGGCGGGGAGGAAGCGCGTGCCGTAGCCGGCGGCTGGAATGAGGGCGTGCATTACTTGGCGAGAAGGGAGCGGAAGTAGGCGATGGTCTTTGCGAGGCCGTCGCGGAGGGGGATGCGGGGCTCCCAGCCGAGGAGTTCCCTGGCGAGGGCGATGTCCGGCTTGCGGCGCTTGGGGTCGTCCTTCGGCATGGGGCCGTAGACGATCTTCGAGGTCGAATCGGGAAGCTGGCGGAGGGTTTCCTCGGCGAGTTCGCGGATCGTGTATTCGCCGGGATTGCCGGTGTTGATGACGGCGGCGCCGAGGTTGTGGCGCGCGACGAAGGCGTCCACCGTCTCGCGGGGGAGGGCCATGTAGCGGCGCATTGCCTCGATGAGGTCGTCGCAGTACTGGAAGGAGCGCGTCTGGCGACCGTCGCCGAAGAGGGTGATGTCCTCGTTTCGGAGGGCCTGCATGATGAAGTTCGAGATGACGCGCCCGTCCTTCGGGTGCATGTTGGGGCCGTAGGTGTTGAAGATGCGCACCATGCGCACGTCCACGTTGTACTCGCGGCGGTAGTCGGCGCAGAGGGTTTCCGCCACGCGCTTGCCTTCGTCGTAGCAGCTGCGGACGCCGATCGTGTTCACGTTGCCCCAGTAGGTTTCGACCTGCGGATGGACGAGCGGGTCGCCGTAGATCTCGGAGGTGGAGGTGTGAAGGACGCGCGCCTTCGTCTTGAGGGCGAGGTCGAGGACGTTCATGATACCCAGGACGGAGCTTTTCGTCGTCTCGACGGGGTTCTTCTGGTAGTGGATGGGCGAGGCGGGGCAGGCGAGGTTGTAGATCTCGTCGAACTGCCCCCAGAAGGGCTGGGTGACGTCGTGCAGCACGAACGAGAACTTCGCCTGGCCGAGGAGGTCGTAGATGTTGGCCTTCGTGCCGGTGAAGAGGTTGTCGAGCGCCGTCACCTCGTAGCCGTCCGCCAGGAGGCGGCGGCAGAGATGGGAGCCGAGGAAGCCGGCACCGCCCGTGACAAGGGCCTTTCGGGAAAGAAGCATGGGAAATCCTTTCAAGTAGAATTCCAAGTATAGCACAAAACCGCGCGTGGCGCGCAGGGCCGGAGGTAATGGGTTAGTGGGTTGCGCAGCCCACCAGTCGAATTGAGGGTGCGCCCGC
>URIT01000216.1 GCA_900547945.1 uncultured bacterium | reverse complement strand
AGGCGTCTGGCCGCTTGGCCGGGCGCCTTTCGCGCTTTCACCCCCTGGCGCCGGCTTCGGGCGTCTACAGCAGACGCCGCCTGAGGGCGACGGCCACGGCCTCCGTGCGCGTGGCGGCGCCGAGTTTCGCGAAAAGCCCGCGAAGATGGAACTTGACGCCGTTCTCGCTGAGGCGCAGCGCCGTTGCGATGTCGTGATTGGAGAGCCCGCGCGCCAGCATCTCCAGGATTTCCACCTGCCGCGCGGTCAGCGCCGACGATTCCAGGTTCGCGGCGATCAGGTTCTGGATGTCGGGCGACAGGACGTGGCGGCCCGCCAGCACGTCGTGGAGCGACCGGACGAGGTCGGCGTTTGAGATGTCCTTCGACAGCGCGCCGTATGCGCCGGCGTCGAGCGCGGCGAGAATCTCGAACGACGTCGCGTAGGTTGTCAAGATGACGATGCGCGCCGACGGGAAGGCCGCGAGGATCTCCCGCGTCGCCTGCGTGCCGTCCTTGGCCGGCATCATCAGGTCGAGGATGATGAGGTCGGGCCGAAGCGCCAGGGCGGCCGCGACGGCTTCTTCGCCGTTCGACGCCGCGCCGACGACGGTGAAGTCCTTCTGGTAGCCCAGGACGAGCGACAGGCCGGAGCGGACGAGCTCGTGGTCGTCCGCGATGAGGATCGTGTGCTTCTTCATGTCGGGAGGGAGATGAGCGCCCGGGTGCCGTGGCCGGGGCGGCTGGAAATCGAAAGGCGTCCGCGGAACGCCTTCAGGCGCTCCCGGACCCCGGCGAGGCCGAAATGGCCCTCGTCCGGGCCGGGGACGTTCCCGGGATCGAAGCCGCATCCGTCATCGTGTACGGAGATGCGCACCTGGCCGTCGCGGCGTTCGCCCGCGATGAAGATGCGCCGGGGCTTCCCGTGCCGTGCGGCGTTCACGGCGAGTTCGCGGACGATCTTCCCAAGCGCGAAGAGGGCCCGTTCCGAGAGCGCGCTCCGCGGGACGTTGATGCGCACGGAGAGGCGCACGGTCCCGATGTGCGGCGCGACGCAGCGGCGGATGAACGCATTCATGTCCGCCGAGCCGGGGAGGTCGCTCCGAAGGTCGCCCAGGCAGCAGCGGAGGTTCTCCCGGCAGGACCGCAGCGCCTGGCGCGCATGGGCGAGGTGCGCCTTCGCCATCTGCGGGCGCCCGTTCTGGTCGGCCAGCTCCGCCGCGTCGAGCTGGAGGGAGATGCCGGTCAGGTTCTGGGCGAGGTGGTCGTGGAGGTCCACCGCCAGCAGCATCCGTTCGCGGAGCCTGAAGCGCATGAGCGAGCGGGAGGTCACTTCGCGCAGGCCGTAGACGGCGAGGAGGAGGACGAGGCAGGTCGTGAGCCGTGCCGGGGTCCACCACGACGGCGTTTCGAGGACGACGACGTCCTGGGGCGCGCGTGGAAGCAGGAGGATGCTGCGCAGGCGGGGAAAGACGTCCGCCGGCGCGGCGTTCTCGTAGTCGGAGAGGCAGATCCCGGTCACGCGCAGGCGGGTCCCCGCCTTCGGCATGCGAAAGTCGTCCGTCCGCAGGGACGCCGCGTCGACGATGATTTCATGGCCCGAGCAGGCGAGCGAGAACTGCCGGGGGGATGAGGGCGCGAACGAAGACTCCGGGACGC
This sequence comes from uncultured bacterium, assembly GCA_900547945.1. Taxonomy (GTDB): domain Bacteria; phylum Verrucomicrobiota; class Kiritimatiellia; order RFP12; family UBA1067; genus RUG572. Next base: position 1,080 of record URIT01000216.1, on the reverse strand, counting down.
GCCCCTCCAGCGTGACGGTCTGCCCATGGACCCTGCCGTCCATCAGCCGGTCCAGGGAGGGGACGAGGGGCGTGCGCGCGTCCAGCCGCCCCGGACCGTCGTCGCGGCAGAGGGCACCCCGGAAGAGGAGGTTGACGGGGTCCGTCTCGGCGAAGCCGGCGACCGTCACGCGCCGGCCGATGGCCGGGATGGGGGACTCCGGGGCCGGTATGACCTTGACGACGCCGTGTTCGGCCGTCTCGACGACGAGGAGGCGCGAGCCGAGGGACAGCACCGTCCCCGTCGCCGTCTGGCGGTGCGGGCGGAAGGCCTTCGTGAAGGGGGCGGCGGAGAAGGCGTCGCGCGGCGGCGGCGCGAGGACGCTGAGGGCGTTGGCGCCGCGCTGCGAGAGATGTGCCCCCAGGGCGCGCTCGTTCCCCCAGGAATAGACGACGATCCCCCTGATGGAGACCTCGGCGTCGATGAGCGCGTACAGTTCGCCGTAGGTGTGGTCGCCGGTGCGGATAGTGACGCCGACGTCCCCGGTCTCCGTGCGGACGACGGCCCAGTTCCAGCCCCGCTCGCCGTGCGAGACGGCGGTGAGGACGCCCGTGATGCGCACAAAGTCGAAGAGCAGGCGGCCGTCCGGGATGTCGCGCCCGGCGACGTCCCGCGTCTCGGGGAGGGGGCTTCTGCCGACGACTTCGAGGTCGGCGAGCTCGAGAAGGCCGACGTCCATCCACTTGAAGGGGTGGAGGCGCCCGGTCACGCGCACGAGGTCGCCCTCGGCGCAGGCGGGCGCGGACGAGAAGGTGACCCAGCCCGACCACTCCCGGCCGCGCAGGATGAGGCAGTCGTCGTTCTTGATGAGGACCTGCCCGAGATAGGACGCCGTCGGCGCCGCGAAAAGGGTGCGTGCGGCGAGTGGGAGAACCGTCAAGGCCAGAAACATGTGGAAGGAGAGGCGAAGCATGGCATGATCCCGAAGTCTGGCCATCATGGTACGGGAATTCGCCCGGAAAGTCAACAGCCCGGCGACTGTCCGATGTAATGGGTTAGTGGGTTGCGCAGCCCACCAGTCGAATTGAGGGTGCGCCCGCC
>URIT01000215.1 GCA_900547945.1 uncultured bacterium | reverse complement strand
GACGGGCACCGGGAACGCGCGGATCCTCGCGAACCTCCGCCGCCTCGACGCGGCGGGCGCGCGGCTCTGGATCCGCTGCCCGCTCGTGCCGGGGCTGAACGACTCGGCCGCCGACCTGGACGCGCTTCGCGCGTTCGTCGGCGGCCTGCGCGGCGTGGAGCGGGTCGAGGCCTGCCCGTACCACGCGCTGGGGCTCGAAAAGTACGCGAAGTTCGGCATCCCCGTCCGGCTCGGACGAACGGAGGAGCCGTCCGCCGCCGACCGCGCCCGCTGGCGCGCGCATTTCGCTTTATTGGCGTAATTTTTCTACGATATTTTGGCGTTCCACCCTGCGCGGTGTGCTACACTGCCATCGACGCGGCCGAGGCCCGCCGGCCGGGCCTGCAAGCATGGCGGGCGAGTCGAACCAAAAGAGGGAGCAGAGACGGCATGATGAAAAGAGCGTGCATGATGAACGTGTTCGCGGCGGCGGCGCTGGGGCTGGCGTTTGCGGGCTGCGCAAGCCGCCCGCGCGGCGCGGACGACGGCTACCGCCCGATCTTCAACGGGCGCGACCTCGCCGGCTGGACGGGCGCGACGCACCTCTTCTACGTCGAGGGCGGCGAGCTCGTCTTCAGGGAGGGGCCGAAGAACTTCGGCAACCTCTTCTACGAAAAGGAGCTTGCCGACTTCTCCGCGCGCTTCCAGTTCAAGCTCGTGGCGAACGGCAACAACGGCTTCGCGGTCCGCGCCGGGCGGGAATGCCTCGGCGGCGGCGCGCTTGCCGGCGGCAGCAGGGTCCTCGGCGACGCCGCCTACAACGGCATGGAGATCCAGATCCTCGACGACACGGGTTCGCTCAAGCAGAAGAACAAGGCGTGGCAGTACTGCGGCTCGATCTACGGCGTCGTCGCCGCGCAGAAGGGCCATCTGCGCCCTGTCGGCGAATGGAACGACTACGAGGTCACCGCCGTCGGGCCGAACGTCACGGTCGTCCTCAACGGCGTGACGATCCTCGCGACGAGCGTCCGGGACCTGCCGGTGGACGGACGGACGCCCGACGGCAAGCCGCACCCCGGCCTCCACAACGCATCCGGCTACATCGGCTTCCTCGGGCACACGATGCCCGTCCGCTTCCGCAACATCCAGGTCAAGGAGCTCTGATCATGACTTCGCGCAAGAACTTCCTCGGCGGCATGCTCGCCGCCGGCGCCGCCCCGACCCTCGTCCCCGCGTCCGTCCTCGGCGCGAACGCCCCCTCGAACCGCATCACGCTCGCCGGCGTCGGCGTGGGCGGCATCGGCTTCAGCCAGCTTCAGGACTGCCGCACGGCCGGCTTCGAGGTCGTCGCGCTCTGCGACCTCGACTGGACGTACGCGAAGCGCACGTTCGACAAGTTCCCGGACGCGCGCCGCTACAAGGACTACCGCGAGATGCTGCGGGCGGAGGGGGACCGGGCGGACGCGCTCTACTGCGGCTGCCCCGACCACTGGCACACGCTCGTCACGCTCGCCGCGCTCGCGGCGAAGAAGCACGTCTGCTGCGTGAAGCCGCTCACGCGCAAGATCGACGAATGCCGCGCCGTCGTCGCGGCGGCGAAGAAGGCCGGCACGGCGACGCAGGTCACGGCCTGCACCTCGAACGACGAGGCGAGCGTCCGCCTCTACGAGATCCTCGACGCGGGCCTCCTGGGCGAGGTGCGCGACGTCGCGGCGTGGAGCCGCCGCCCCGTCTGGCCGCAGGGCATGGCGGAGCTGCCCGACTGGGAGGACCCGGTGCCCGACGGCTTCGACTGGGACATGTGGTGCGGCCCGGCGAAGCGCGTGCCGTTCGCCTCGAAGTGGGGCAGGCACGCGCCGTACGAGAAGCTCTCGAAGGAGGCGTGGTGCGGCGACGCCGTCTACCATCCGTTCAACTTCCGGGGCTGGTTCGAGTACGGCGCGGGCGCGCTCGGCGACATGGGCTGCCACCGCGCGAACACGGTCTACCGCGCGCTCGGTCTGAAGTGGCCGCAGCGCGTCGAGGCGAGCTCGTCGCGCGTGAGCGCCGTCGCGTTCCCGCTCGCCAGCCTCGTCACCTACGACTACGCGACGTGCAGGTACGGGCACCCCGTGCGCCTCACATGGTACGACGGCGGTCTCCTGCCGCCGACGCCGAAGGCGGCGGGCGCGTACCGCCTCCCGGCGGAGGGCGTGCTCTACTACGGCACGAAGGGTGCCGTCCTCTTCGATACGATGAAGCCGAAGGACTGCCGGCTCGTCTTCTTCGACACGGCGCTGGAGGCGCGGGCGAACGCGCTGCCGCGCACGAAGCCGCGCCGCGCGGGCTGGATCTACGGCGAGTGGCTACAGGCCTGCAGGGGCGGCGAGGCCGCGAGCTGCGACTTCGGCTTCGCGCAGTACATCACGGAGTTCGTCCAGCTCGGCAACCTCGCCCTCCAGACGCAGAAGCCGGTCGAATTCGACCCGGCGGCGATGAAGGTCACGAACGGCAACGACGCGGCTGACAGGCTGCTGCACAGCCACTACGAGAACGGCTGGACGCTCTGATTCCCGGTTGATTCACGGTTGACAGGTCCTGGGCTTGCATGTTAATGTAATGCCGTTTCTTCATTCCCCTTACGTCCCGCGTGGTTGAAGCAAAGGAAGGTCCCATGAAGAGTCCCCTGTCGGTCTTGTCCGTGACGGTCCTGGTGGCGCCGCTCTGCGCCCTCGCCGGAATCGTGGTGCGGGCGTCCGAACAGGATCGGCGCGCGAAGGACTCGCGCCGCCTCGGCGCGGGATGTCCCCAAGCGGGAGGGGCGCAATTCATTGCGACCGGAGCAGGAAGGCATCCTGCCGGTCAACACGGAGCGCGCGGAGACACGAAGGCACGGA
>URIT01000214.1 GCA_900547945.1 uncultured bacterium | reverse complement strand
TCGAACATGCCGCCCGCAAGGCGCAGGTCGTTCCCCTGCGGGAACGCCCCCGCCGCCCCGAGGCGCAGCGTGCCGCTCTCGACGGCCACCTCGCCCGCGAAGGCGTTCTCCGCCGCGAGGACGACCGTGCCCGTGCCCGTCGACGCGCGCACCGTCACGCCGCCCGTCGTCGCGTTCGGCGCGAGCGTCGCCGCGACCGTGTAGACGTTCGTGTAGCCGCCGCCCGAAATCGTCGCCGTCGGCGCGCTCGTGTAGCCCGTCCCGGGGCTCGTGACCTTGATGCCCGTCACCTTGCGCGCCCGTGCGTCGTAGAGGCAGTGCGCCGTCGCGCCCCGCCCGCCGCCGCCCGAGATCTTGATGAACGGCGCGCCGATGTAGCCCGTCGCGTCCCGGATCGCGGCGGGCAGCTCGATCGCGGCGACGCCAGACCCGGAGGCCGCCGTGAGCGGGTGGTTGACCGTGAGCGTGAAGTTGGAGGCGTCGAAGACCGCCCCGCCCGCGTAGAGCGTGACGGCGTCGGCATGGTACGCGGCGGCCGTCGGGAAGAGCCTGTTGTTGCCCGCCGCGCGGAACGTGCCGCCGTTGAAGTTGAGGAGCGCAACCACCGTCTCGCGGTCCATGTCGAAGAAGCTGGCGTTCACACTCAGCGTGCCGCATTCGAGGACGCCGCCGCCGTTGAGGTTGAGGACGGCCGTGTGGTCCTTGCGGTTCCCGAACCAGGTCGTCTTGTTGCCGAAGCGCGCCTCGCCCGTCCCGTCGACGGTGAAGGTGGTCCGGCTGTCCGTCCCCTTGTCGTAGTCGTCGTTCTCGCCGAGCGCGAGGAAGCCGTTGCCCTTCGTCCAGTCGACGAGGCCGCCGTCCATGTAGAACGTCCCCGAGCCGCCCCGGCTCAGGCCAAGGCGCCCGGCGGTCTTGGCGGCGAAGCGGAAGAGGCCGCCGTGCATGACGAAGACGCCCGCCGCCGACGCGCCCGAGCCGATCGTCCCGTAGCCCCACCAGTCGAGGTCGCCGTCGTCGAGTTCGTAGTAGCCGTAGCCCGCGTCGCCGACGCGGATGTCGTTCGACGCGCCGCCCTGGTTCTCGACGGAACCGCCGAACTGGTGGACGGCGCCCTGCGCGCGCGAAGACGACATGCCGAGGTTGACCTTGTGCCGCACCGTGCCGCCGTCGACCACGAGAAGGCCGCGACCGTTGTCGCCCTGGCCGACGAGAATGCCCGCGCTGCCCACTTTTTCGGGGTTGACCGCGCAGGCCGGCTCCGCGCGGAGCGTCGCGCCCGCCGGCACGCGCGCCTCCGCAAGCGCCTCGCGCCCGGTGCTGGAGATCCGCGAGTTCTTCCCGGCCACGGGCGAGACGGTGAGCGCGGCCCCGTTCGTGAGGACGAACGCGCCGTTGTAGACGTAGAGGCACTCCGCGGCGTTCGCATGGTCGCCCGAAAGGGCGAGCGCGCCGCCGCGCACGGCCAGGCCGTTTGAGACCGTGAGGGCGCCCTCAACGGTCAGCGCGCCGACGTCGTACTTCGCGAAGTTCGGGGCGGCGAGGGCCGCCTCCCACGCGACGGGCGCGCCCTTCACGCTCACGCCGAGCCAGGAGCTGCCAACGAGCTGCCCGCCCCCGGCGAGGGCCGTCGCGTCGGCCGCCGTCCAGGCCCCCTCGTCGGCGGCGAGGATGAGCGTCGCGTTCGTGACGGTCAGACGCGCGGGGTCGTTCCAGCCCGGCAGCGCGTCCTTGTGCGCGGCGTAGAGGTCGCCGCCCTGCACCCAGGTGCCGCCCGCATAGGTGTTCGTGCCGTAGAGGGAGATGCGCCCGCCGCCCCCACTGACGGCGCGTAGGCGCCCCTCGCCGGAGATGGGGCCGTCGAGCGAGCCGTAGACGTCCTGAAGCGCGGCGACGTCCACCGTCCCCGACGGCAGCACGATGGGGCTTGCGATGTGGTTCCGCGTGTCGTCCCAGGCGTAGCGGAAGCGGACGCTTGCCCCATCCTCCAGGTCGAGCGTCCAGGTGACCGGCTTCGTCATGTCGTAAAGGTCGAACACGGCCCCCTTCCGCACGCGCAGCGTGTTCGCGGGGCCCTGCGTGTAGTCCGTCGACGCCTCGCTCGACCAGTAGCCCTCCTGCACGTCGATCGTGACGGGCGCGTCGCCCGTCGTGAGCTTCATCCCCGTGAGGCAGACCATGTTGCTGCCCACCTTCGTGATCGAGTGCCCGTTGAGCGCGAGCGCGCCGCTCCGGAAGTCCCAGCGGCCGACGGTCGCGCTCAGCGTCGCGCTGTCGCCGCCGAAGACGACGTCGCCCGCGAGCGAACCGTTGCGGAGGGCGTTGTACTGGCTCCGCCCGCCGCCGTTCACGATCGCGCCCTTCTCGTCCGGCCCCGCGCCCGAGACGACGACCGTGCGCGCGCCGAGGCCGACTTTCTCGTTGCCGAGGTCGGGCGATGCGACGTCGAGCGCCGCGCCCGGTTCGACGGTCAGCGTGCCCTGGGCGTTCGCATAGACCGAGCCTTCCGCGCCGAAGCGCAGGGTCCCCTCCCGGACGACGACGTCGCCCGCGAAGCCGGGGCTTTGCGCCGTCACCGTGAGCGTGCCCGCACCCATCTTCTCGAACGTGCCCGCGCCCGCGAGCGGCACGGCGAACGTGCCGTCGGCGGCGTTGGAGTAGGCGAACGCGCCCGCGTTCACGGCGAGCCGCGCCGCGCCCTCCAGGCCGCCCGCGAACGTCGCGCGCCCCGCGCCGTTCTTCGCGAGCGTCGCCGCGCCGCCGCCCGCGACGGGCGTTTCGACCGTGAGCGCCCCCTTCTCCACGGAGAGGTTCAGTATCCCGTCCAGCGGGGCGAGCGCGCCCGCGCCCGTCACGGCGAGCGTGCCGCCC
>URIT01000213.1 GCA_900547945.1 uncultured bacterium | reverse complement strand
GTGTCGATGAAGAAGACGATCGGTATCTGGACGTTGGTTGCGTTCGTGGGCGGACTGGGATGCGGTGCATGGGGGGCCGTCGAGGCCCCGGCGCCGGCGAGCGCCTACGCCTCGCCCGAGTTCCTGGCGCCGTCGGGAGACGGCGCGGGCGTCTTCGTGACCTGCGCGACGGGGCGCAAGGTCATGGAGGTGGCGCTGGACGGCGCGGTGCGGCGCGCGTGGACGCTCGAAAGCCGCCAGGTGAAGGGCGTTCCGGTGAACCCGACGGGGCTGGCCGTGGCGGGGGGCTTCGTCTACGTGACGTGCGGTGTCCAGGCGGGCGAGCTGCAGAAGTTCCGGGAGGACGGCACGTTCGTCGCCGCCGCCGCCGTCGGCCACTCCCCCTGCGCGCCGGTCGTCTCGCGGGACGGCCGGACGGCCTACGTGATGAACCGCTTCAAGAACGCCGTGAGCGTCGTCGACCTCGCCGCGATGAAGGTGACGGGGACGGTGGACGTGCTGCGCGAGCCGTTCGCGGCGGGCCTCGGCGCCGGGGGCCGCCTCCTCTTCGTCGCGAACCTGCTGCCGTACTGCGCGGCGACGAACGACGTCGTGGCGGCGGCCGTGAGCGTGATCGACACGGCGACGCGCGCGGTGCGCCACGTCCTGCTGCCGAACGGCTCGACGGGCGTGCGCGGCCTCGGCGTCTCCCCCGACGGCGCGTTCGTCTACGTGACGCACTCGATGGGGCGCTACCAGCTGCCGACGACGCAGCTGGAGCGCGGATGGATGAACACGGCAGCGCTCTCCGTCTTCGACGGCGCGACGGGGGCCTACGTGAACACGGTCCTGCTCGACGACGTGGACCGCGGGGCGGCGAACCCGTGGGGCGTCGCGGTGACGGCGGACGGCAAGACGCTCGTCGTCGCGCACGCCGGCACGTGCGAGCTTTCCCTCATCGACCGCCCCGCGCTCCACGACCGCCTCGCGAAGGCGGCGAAGGGGGAGAGCGTGAGCGGCATCGTGAAGAGCGCGGAGGACGTGCCGAACGACCTCGCGTTCCTCGTCTCGATCCGCCGCCGCGTCCACGTGGGCGGCGACGGCCCGCGCGACGTCGTGACCCTCGGCCGCACGGCCGTGACGGCGCTCTACTTCGCGGATGCCCTTTCCGCGCTCGCGCTCGACGCGCCCGCCGCCCCGGCGAAGGTGCTGCCCGTTGCGCCGAGGAAGGACCTCGCGCAGGACCGCGTGCGGCGCGGCGAAATGCTCTTCAACGACGGCTCGATGTGCTTCCAGCAGTGGCAGAGCTGCGCGAGCTGCCACCCGGACGGGCGCGTGGACGGCCTCAACTGGGACCTCCTGAACGACGGCATGGGCAACCCGAAGCAGACGAAGAGCGAACTCTTCGTGCAGTGGACGCCGCCCACGATGGTCACGGGCATCCGCAAGGACATGCACGCCTGCAACATGGCCGGGCTCGTCCACATCCAGTTCGTGACGCGCCCCGAGGAGGACGTCTTCTGCTTCGACGCCTACTGCACGGCGATGAAGCCGGTGCCGAGCCCCTACCTTGTCGACGGCCGGCTCTCCGCGCGCGCGCAGCGCGGCGAGAAGATTTTCCAGAAGGCGAAGTGCGGCGACTGCCACACGCCGGGGGCGAAGGGGCCGAACGGCGAACGCCTCTGGACCGACCAGAAGCTCTACGACGTGGGCACGGGCACGGCCACCGAGACGGGGCGGAAGTTCGACACGCCCACGCTCAGCGAATGCTGGCGCACGGCGCCCTACCTCTACGACGGCCGCGCGCTGACGATGGAGGAGGTGCTGACGACGGCCAACCCGGGCGACCGGCACGGCGAGACGTCGAAGCTCACGCCCGAGGAAGTCAAGGACCTCGCGGAGTACGTGCTTTCCCTGTAGTCATCGCATACGCACACGGACTACGGCACATGGAAACGATGAAGCAGATCATGTACGGCGTGACGGACTTCGCGCGGATCCGCGCGGAGAACGGCTACTTCGTCGACCGTACCGCGCTCATCCGCGAACTGGAGAAGACGTCCTACGCGATGTTCCTGCGTCCGCGCCGCTTCGGCAAGTCGCTCCTCTGCTCGATCCTCCAGTGTTACTACGACATCGACTACGCCGGCCGCTTCGAGGAATTCTTCGGCGGGCTTGACATCGGGCGCGAGCCGACGGCGGAGCGGGGCAAGTACCTCTTCATCGATTTCAACTTCACGGGCGTCGAAAAGCGGATCGACCGCGTGCAGGACAGCTTCAACGAATACTGCTCGGAACGGCTGGACGTCTTCGTCGAACGCCAGGCGGGGCGTCTGCCCGAGGGCACGACGGCGGCGGTTCTCGCGAAGCGGACATGCCACGAGAAGTTCAATACGCTGACGATGCGGCTCAAAGGTTCGGGCCTGGCGCTCTACATCACGATCGACGAGTACGACAACTTTACGAACACGATCCTCGCCGAGTCGCGCGAGAGCTACGAGGCCCTCTGCCACGGCGACGGCTTCTTCAAGCAGTTCTTCAACGAGCTCAAGCTCGCGACGACCGGCACGGACGCGCCCGTCACGCGCCTCTTCGTCACGGGCGTGACGCCGGTGACGATGGACGACGTGACGAGCGGCTTCAACATCGCGGCGAACGTCTCGCTGAACCCGGCGTTCGCCGCGCTGACGGGCTTCACGCACGGCGACGTCCGCACCATGCTCGCCTACTACCGCACCCACGCCGGGTTCGCGTTCGACGAGGCGGCCGTCTTCGAGACGATGCGCCGCTGGTACGACGGCTACCGCTTCTCGCCGGAGACGGGCGCGGACGGGAAGGAGCCGCCGCGCGTCGCGAACCCGACGCTCGTCCTCTACTACATGCAGTACT
>URIT01000212.1 GCA_900547945.1 uncultured bacterium | reverse complement strand
GACGAGCGTGCCCGGCTGCGCGCCGTTCGGCTGGATCGCGATCGTCGCCCCCGGCGCCGTCGCCAGCACGCCGGCCGCAAGCGTGTAGGCCGTCTCCGACACGATACCCGCCGCCGGCGCGAGCGTGAAGGCCGCGCTCGGCGCGAGGCCGAGGGCGCCGATCCGCGCCTCGGCGTGCTGCGTCGCGAGCGTGCCCGCCCCGTCCACGTCCACGCGCGTCGCGGCGAACTGCGCATCCGTCTCCGCCGCGGCCGACATCCTGAAGCCCGCGACGACCTGCCGCGCGATGCTGCCGCCCGTCCCCGCCGTGAAGCCGACATGGGCCTGCGCGCCGCCCAGGACGTCGACGAGGTCGAGGTCACACGTCCGCTCGAAGACGACGCCGCCCTGCTCGGCGCGGAACGCGAGGCGCGCACCGTCGTACGTCACCGTGTAGGCGATCGGCTTCAGCCGGTCGATGCCCGGCACGTCCGCCTCGAAGAGCGGCACGCCATTCTTCGCGACGCCCATCTTGAGCGAAGGGAAGATCTTCGTCGTCACCGCGACGGCGGGCTTGACCACGGTCCGTCCGCTCTCGTTCACGGCGCCGCCGAGGCAGCCGCCCTCGCCGCCGCACGCCGTCGCCCCCTCGCGCTGCAGCATGAACGAGAAGCCGTCCGCCGGCTGGTCCACGCCGTTCGTCGTCGCCGTGTAGGAGAAGGCGGCGACCCACGCCTGGCCCACGTCGACCGTCTCCTTCCTGAAGACGCTGCCCTTGCGCGAGTTTTCGCAGGGCGTCAGCATGAAGCCGTCGGTCGCCTCCCCGGCACTCTCGTTGAACTGCCAGCCCGACGAAGGGGTGAAGTCGGCCAGCGTGACGGCCCCCGCCGCGACCTCCCGCTGGAGGAGGAGCGTACCGTCCGCAAGCACCACGTCCGCGCCGCCGAGCTGGGCCTCGTTCGCGACGCGCCCCGTCGCACCGCCCGCGAGGCGCACCGTCCGCGCGCGGAGCGCCCCCGCCGGCAGGTCGAAGTAGAGCGTCCCCGCGCCGTCCACCGCCAGCGTCCCGCCCGTCAGCGAGCCGAAGAAGCCCGACAGGTGCTTCGTGCCGGACGGGACGACCGTGAACGTGCCGCTCCGCACGTCCACCGTGCCCCGGAACGACGAGGCGAGGACGCGCACGTCCGTGCCGCCGTCGACGACGAGCGTCCCCGTCGGCGCGCCCGCCAGCGCGGCCACCGCCATCGTCCCGCCGGAGGCGAGGCGCAGTTCGCCGCCGTCGACCTGCAGCGTGCCCTGGAAATCCGACAGGTCGCCCGAGAGCGTGCAGGCCGCCGCGCCGTCCTTCAGGAGGCGGGCCGAGGCGGTTCCCGCGAGGCGTCCCGCGAACACCGTCTCCGTCTTCTGTTCGAGGTAGAGCGCGCGTGCGCCCAAATCCACGCGCGAGGTCGCCGCACCCGACAGCCCCGTGAGCGCCGTCCGCGACTGGGTGAGCTTCGTCTGCTGGATGTAGGCGAACGACGCATCGCCCGGCCCCTTCATCGCGACGCGCAGGCACTGCCCGCCGCCCGCCTCGCGGAAGACGACGACGATCTCGTGGAGTCCGGCGTCCAGCTCGACCGGGCTGCCCTCCGAGCCGAAGCCCTCCGACGGGCCCGTGTCCTGGCGGCGGCCCACGACCAGCCGCCCGTCGATCCAGACGGCCGCGCCGTCGTCGCTGTTCACCGCGAACTGCCACGCGCCCGACCGGTCGAGCCGGATGCCGCCCTCCAGCTTCAGAAGGAACCGTTCGGTCTTCGCGTCGGCGTACGCGCCGTGGAAGCGCGCGCCGTCCGCCCCCGTGTCGAGCGTCGCGCCGAACGAGGCCGAGGTGGTCTCCACGCTCGGCGTGCGCGCGGCGAAGTCGGCCAGCATGGTCTCGTAGGTGGCCCACGCCGTGTAGTCGAACGTGGTGACGTCCGAATAGTACGCGGCGCGCAGACCGGGCCCGGCGGCCATTTCGTCCTGCACCTCCAGCGACGTGTCGTCGGCGAGCCGGACGTGGCCCGCCTGGCCCGCCCGGCCGAGCGCAAGGGCGCCCGCGCGCACGTCGACGACGCCGGCGTAGCTGCCCGACCCCGCCGCGAGCGTGAGCGTGCCCGCGCCCTCCTTGCGGAGGGTCGTCTGCTCGTTCCCGCCGCAGAGCGGCGCCTTGAGCGTCCAGTCCCCCGCCTCGGCGAGCGCGAGCGTGGCGAAGCCCGCCTCGGGGAATTCGATCCTCCCGGCGTCGCCCGTCAGTGCCTCGACCGTCACGGCGGAGGAGGGCGCCTCGTCGCACAGAAGCGCCTGCGGCAGGGCCTCGTCCTCCGCCGCGCCGGGCCGCGTCAGCCAGGCGGCCACCGCGTTCTGGCCCGACTTCTCGTAGAAGCCGATCACAATCTCGTGCGCCCCCTTCGCCAGCGTCACCGTGCTGCGCGTCGTCACGCGCTGGTTGTTCGAGTCCCAGCCGTGGTCGCTGTTGTTGCCCACCACCTTCTCGCCGTCGAGATAGAGGACGCTGCCGTCGTCGCTCTGGAGGGCGAACGTCCAGTCGCCCGTCTCCGGCGCGACGAAGTACCCGCGCCAGATGACGACGTAGAAGTCCTTCCAGCGGTAGTTTCCCGGGAACTTCTCGCCGTTCTGCCCCGAGTGGAACGTCTCGCCGAACGTCGCGAAGCTCGACGCGACGAGGTCCGGCACATGCGTCGCCTCGAACGCCGCGATCGCCTCCAGCGAGGCGAGGTTCGCCGGGGAGACGTCCGTCACGGACGAGTAGTACCGCCCCGTGAGGCCCGGCTGCCCCCCCGCCACGCGCAGCGCACCGCCCGCCATCTCCACCCGGCCCACGCGCTGGCTGCGCGCGAGCGCCAGCACGCCCGCC
>URIT01000211.1 GCA_900547945.1 uncultured bacterium | reverse complement strand
ACGACCCTAATCCTCAATTCGGCTGGTGGGCTGCGCAACCCACTAACCCATTACTCTTATCACACAGTTGTACAATCTCGTGGGTCAATTCGGAAGGGCCGGCCGTCGACCGAAGCGGCGACCGGCCGCCCTAGCGGAGAATGAGGCCGAGTCCCCTGCCGCTGGCCAGGGACAGGCGCCCGCCTTCGCGGACGAGGCGCCAGGCGGACGTCCTGAGCGCCGCCGACGGCTTGAAGACGTTCGCGGGCAGGGCCGCGCCCTCCGCCGCGGCCATCAGGACAAAAGGCGCGTCCCGGCGCGACGCCTCCAGCAGCTCAAGCTCCGACGCGGGCATCTCCACCACGACGTCGCCGTCCGGGAACGCGAGCTCCGCCGCCGGGCCGATGGTGAGCGGCGCGCCGCCCGTCACGTCCGCAGCCCGAAGCGTCCAGGTCGAGGACGCCACGGCGAGGCGCCCGTTCAGGATCGTCGGCACCCCCGTAAGGGACGGCGCGGCCACGGGCACGTAGGGAACGGCGTCGCCGATGTCGAGCGTCGTCCCGGACGCGAAGGCGACCGGCCCCTCGAAGGTCGGGCGGAAGGCCGCCGGGTCGCGCGCGAGCTTGTCGAGGGCGTTCGTGCTCGTCCGAAAGAACGATTCGTCCCCCGTGCCCAGGAACTTCGCGTAGAACTGGGCGTTCGTCTTCGTGTTCCAGTCGTCGTCCTCGCGCGCGTTGAAGTTCACGCCGAGGCCGAAGTTTTTCGGCCAGAGCCCGTAGACGGGGTCTGAGCAGCCTGTGGGGCCGCCGTTCAGATAGTGGTTGCCCATGTAGATGTAGATCTGGTGCCAGCCGGCCTTCAACGGGACGACGGCGCTCCAGGCATGGCGCGTCCAGCCCAGGTTCGCGCCGGGATCCACGAAGTCAGCCGGAACGACGACTTTGGCGTCGCTCACGTGGAGGACGGGCGTCCCGTCGACGACGATCTTCTGGCAGCGGCTGATGCAGGAGATGAAGCGGCAATTCACGTCCGCCCCCTCTTCGCCGGGAATCCTGATGTAGCCCGCGTAGTAGTGGTCGTAGTGCCAGTCGATGCGTTTCTCCCCGTTTTGGGGATTCACATTCGTGGTGGCGACGGTGTTCTGCCAGGGCCGATAGGCGTTCGACGCGCCCATCGGGTCGACGTTTCGGTAGAAGGAGAGCCCCTGAAGCTGTTCGGGCGTGTAGATCTTATCCTGGTTGTAGATGCGCGACGCCGTATCGTACGCATAGTGGAGGCCGGGGAGGTAGTCCGGCACCCGCGTGGCGAAGCGCAGCGTGCCCTTTCGGACGTCCGTTGCGCCGGCGATCGCGAGGGGGCCGAACACCGTGAGCGGCCCCTCCCCGGTCTTCGTCAGGGAGGCGGCGCGGCTGGACGTCCGGCCGACATCGCCCGTCACCACGACCTTGCCGTCGAATTCCAGCGCGGGGAGGTCGACGGCCGTGTCCGTGTAGAGCCCGAGCAGCGCATTCGTGAGCTTGAGGGGTTTCTCGTTGACGGGCAGCGCGCCGTTGGCGGCGAGGGCGAGGCCGCCCGTCACGCAGAGGTCGCCCGTGCCGGAGATGCCCGTCACCCGGACGCCGCCCGCGAAGGAGTTGCCGGGGTTCGTCAGGCGCAGCCAGCAGCCGGGCTTGTCGAAGGCGAACCCGCCCGGACCCGAGACAGGGCCCGTGAAGCTGACGCCCTGGCCGACCCGGCTGCTGCACGCCAGCGCACCCTGCAGGATCGTGGGCCCGGCGAGCATCCCCGTCTTCTTGCTGCCGTGGTAGCCGGTCGCGGGGATGAACAGCAGACCGTCCCAGCTGTCGTTTTCGACGCGCCTTGTCGGCAAAGATGAAGGTCCGTTCCAGCAGCGCCTGCACGGTGAGGCGCAGGAAGGCCCCTTCGGCGAACGTTATCTTCTGCGCGGACGTGCCGTCGTCCCCCATGCCGCTCTCGAAGCAGAAGAACCCCTTGCGGACGTCGATGTCGCCGGGGTGGCGCACCTTCGTCGCCACGAACGCCAGGCCGGAATCGGACGGGAACGCCGTGACGATCGTGTGGCCGGCCATGTCGACGGTGTCGTAGCGGAAGTTGAACGTCGCGGTCCCCGCAAGCTTTGTGTCGCCCTGGAAGACGATGTCCTTCCCGATGTTCTGGCAGAAGAAGACGTTTGAAATCGCGCCGAGCCCGCGATATCCCTCCCCTTGCAGGTAGAGCGCGCGGGGGATGGCCATCACATTGGCGGAGGGCTCGCCGGGGAGGGTGTTCACGAGCGTCCCGCCCTGAACGTAGACGTGGCCCATCGGCGCATTGGTGGACCCGAAGGAGAGATTCGACGTGTTCCGGTAGAGGCCGTCGAGGATGTAGACGTCCCCCGTATGGACGCCCATCTCATCGCCCGTGACGAGGAGGCCGCCGCCCGCCTTCTGGAAGGGGCGGTTCCCGATCTGCGCGACGTCCTCGGCCGTCATCGTGTAGGATTCGCCCTCTGGCACGGTCAACTGCCAACGACCGTCAACCTCCTCGGCCGTCGGGGTGGCCAGCGCCACGAGGGTGGCGGCAAGGGGGGCGAACAGGGCCCACAAGGCCCCCTTCGACACGGAGTACGTGCGGAGGCGCAGGTCGTTGAGCGTGTTGGTCATTGCGAGCCTTTCTGTCTTTTTCGCCGAGGCCGTCCACAAACTCCTTCTCCGCAGCCGTGCGGAAGAAGCCCCATTTGAAGGTCCTCGGCGGCACAACCCCTCATCCGCGCGGCCGGCAGGGCAAGCCGCGCGACCTGCTGACACCAACGGCACGACCCTCCACAGACAAGAAGCCATACACCGGCATTCTATCATTTCAAAAGGCGTTCCGCAAGGCACCCTTATCCCGATTTTTTCGGGACAGCTTATCCCGATTTCTCTCCGAACCCCA
>URIT01000210.1 GCA_900547945.1 uncultured bacterium | reverse complement strand
TCTGCGTTCTCCAATAAACTTAACTACTTCACTACTTCACTACTTAACCACTTAACTACTTAACCACTTAACTACTTAACCACTTAACTACTTAATTTCTTCTCGTTGCCGAGGTCCTTGTCCACGATCGCGCAGATGCAGCAGTCGCTCCACACGTTTTCCGCCGTCTCGATCATGTCGATGATCGTGTAGATCGGCAGGATCACGCCGAGGATCATGAGGTTGCCGTTCACACCCGCCATGAGCGAGAGCGTGAGGAAGTAGCAGCCCATCGGCACGCCCGCGTTGCCGATCGCGCAGAGCGTCGCGATGAGGCACCACACGAGCATCACGGGCAGCGTGAGGACGATGCCGCACTCTGGCGAGTTCTTCATCACGAAGAGGGACGTCACGAGGATGAACGCCGCGCAGCCGTTCATGTTGATCGTGCAGCAGAGCGGCAGGATGAAGCGCGCGATCCAGGGTTTCGCCTTCATGTTCGCCTCCGCCGTCGCGACCGTCACCGGCAGCGTCGCCGCCGAGCTCTTCGTGAAGAGCGCCATCAGGAGCGCCGGCGACATCTGCCGCATCACCTTGTAGCCGTTCACGCCGCGCAGGTAGCAGAGAAGCGGCAGGATGACGAAGAACTGGATCGCGTTGCCGCCCAGCACCACGAGCACGTACTTGCCGATCGAGCCGACGACGACCCCGGCGGACATCTGCGCGGCGAGCTGCGCCGCGAACGCGACGATGCCCGCGGGCAGCGCCCAGATGAGCCCCTTGATCATCCCGAAGAACACCTCCTGCAGGCCGCACAGCGCCTTGTGGAGCGCCTTCACGTTGTCGCTCTTCTTCTCCAGGACGGCGATGGCGATGCCGATGCCGGCCGCGATCAGCACGACGGCGAGCACGTTCCCCGTGAGGAATGGGTTGACGAGGTTGTTCGGCAGCGCGTTGAGGATGTGGCCGTAGACCGTCGCGGGCGTGCGGGCGAGCTGCGACATCGCGCCCGCGTCCTTCGAGACGGCCGCGAGCGCGTCCGGCGAAATCGTGCCGGGATCGATGAGCAGGAAGAGTCCCAAGCCCACGAGCGCCGCCACGAACGACGTCAGGACGGTGAACGTGAGCGTCCGCGCGAAGACCTTCCCCATCGACTTGCCTTCGCCGAGGGACGCCATCGCCGTGAGGATCGCGAGCGCGACCGTCGGCACGGCGACGAACTGGAAGAGCCGCGTGTACGCCGATGCCACGAAGTCCATGAAGCCGTTGACCCAGCCCACGCCGAGCGAACCAAGGATGCCGCCCACGACGAGCGCGCACGTCCAGATGATGACCTGTTTGAATTTCATTGTTTTACCTTTCAGAAAGACGTGGAGAGGACGGCACGGGCGTGGGCCGCGTAGACGCGGCGGGGATCGGCGGCGTACGCCTCCAGCGCCTTCCGCGCCGCGCCCGTGGGGTCGCCGAGGCGGAAGAGCGCCCGCGCGACGGAGAGTTCGCGCAGGCAGTCGCTGCGCTCCTGATCCGCCACGCCGAGGTGCGAGATGTCCTTTTCGTATCCAACAATCGGCGGCACCGCGCGCGGCGCGAGGGCGTGCCCGCCCACCTTCGGCAGGGCGAGGAGCCGCGCGAGGTCGGGCGCAAGCGCCGGGTCGCCGATTCCCTCCGCCGCCTTCGCGACGGCGCGAAAGTGGGAGTAGCGGCTCCCGTCCGTGAGGAGGGCCGCCTTGCGGCGCACCGCCCCGATCACCGCCGCGTTCCCCTTCAGCGCGCGGCCGCACGCCCCGAGCGCGATGAGGTAGCTGTCCATCCAGCTCACGCTCCGCCCGAACTGGTGCATGCCCCGGAAGTTCCAGCCCGCATCCCACGCGGACGCCCCGTCGAGCGCCGCGACGAGGTCTTTCCAGCCCGCCGCGCTCCCCACGAGCCCGAGCACGTGCGCGTAGACGCGCCTCGCCCCCGCGTCCGCCGCCGCCGCATACGCCCGCTCCAGGAGCGGACGCGCCCGCGTCCGGTCGGACAGCACCTTCGCGAGATCCCGGTAGTCCGTCCCGAGCGCCGCCACCGCCGCCGCCAGCTCTTCGTCGGAGAGCGGGAACGCCTCGGGCTCCTTCAGCTCCTCCGCGTGCAGGATCCCCTTCCCGACCAGCTCGCGCTGCAGTGCCTTCACGTCGATCGCGCGCAGGGCCACGCCCGTCCGCACGGCCTGGGCGGCGGCGAGCCCCGCCGTGTAGCCCTGGTTCTGGACGTCGGGCTGCATCCGCAGGATCGGCATCGCGTCGCGATGCGCACTCATGCCGAGCCCCGTCACGAGCAGCCCGTCCACCTTCGCCGGCAGCAGCGCGCGGTACGGCAGGTTCACGCGGCGTCCCTGATGCCCGGGATCCTCCACGAAGAACTGCGGATCGACGGTCTGGCCGTGCGTGTCGAAGTTCGAGTACGTCACGCCGATGAGGTCCGGGTAGTTCCGCCCGCCCATCGCGTCCTGCACCGTCACGTAGTAGGCGCCGTGCATCCGGCGGCGCTCGCGGCTGTTGACGACGGCGGCCTGGTCCCAGACGTGCGGGCCGAAGCTCGTGCGCGCCCGCAGCCATTCATACGAGATGTCCGCCGGGTCCGTGTCGTCCACGAAGAGGGCGTCCGTGTTCTGGTAGCTGCGCCCGAGGAGCCGGGGCGTGGAGCCCGCGCCCTGCACGGAAATCTCGTCCGCCGAGAGGAACTCCGTCCGCTCACCCGCCGACGCCGCGAGGAGCGCGTACCCCGTCGCGTCGATGACGGCCTTCGCCCGCACGACGCCGTACGTGCCGTCCGCGAGCGCCACGGTCGCGCCCACGACGCGCGCCCCTTCCGTCACGGCGCCCGTCGCCTGCGCCGCGAGCCAGATCTCCGCGCCCGCCCTGCGCGCCTCGGCGCGGAACCATTCCGCCTTGCAGACACCGTAGACGGCGCCCATCGTCTTGAGCGCCGCATCGAACTCCGCCGTGAAGCCGCGCCGGAGGCCGAAGCAGAGGAAGCAGCCG
>URIT01000209.1 GCA_900547945.1 uncultured bacterium | reverse complement strand
CGACCCTAATCCTCAATTCGGCTGGTGGGCTGCGCAACCCACTAACCCATTACCTGCGCGACCGTCGGCGGTCTTGACTTTTCCCTGCCGATAGTCCATAATTCACTCAATTCAAACTGTCACAAGATCCATTTAATGCACAAGTCAACACAAGGTTCACTTAAGGAGCGTTCATGCAGAATCAGGAAGTCTACGACGAACTGATGGCCAAGTTCGAAAAACTCTACGGTGTGAAGCCCGCGGCGGTGGCGTATGCCCCTGGGCGCATCGAGGTGCTCGGCAACCACACCGACTACAACGAGGGCTTCGTCTTCTCGGCGGCCATCGACAAGGGGACGTTCTTCGCGGTCGCCCCTTCGGACGACACGACGTGTACCCTCACGGCGGGCGACCTCATGGAGACGGTCTCGTTCGACATTTCGGACGTCAAGCCCGCGAAGGAGATGACGTGGCAGAACTACGTGACGGGCACCTTCAACTGGCTCTTCGACGACGAGCCCGCCAAGGCGGGCAAGGGCTGGAAGGGCATGTTCCTCGGCAACATCCCGCTCGGCGCGGGCCTCTCCTCGTCCGCCGCGCTTGAAATGTGTACGGCCCTCGCGCTCTGCAAGCTCTACGGCATCGAGAAAGACAAGACGTCCCTCGCGAAGATCGGACAGAAGGCGGAGCACACGTTCGCCGGCTGCCCGTGCGGCCTTCTCGACCAGGCCTCCTCGCTCTACGGCAAGGCGGGCGGCCTCGTGAAGAGCGACTTCCGCTCCTGCACGTTCGAGAACGTGGACCTCGGCCCTTCGGTCGCGTTCATGATGGTGAAGTCGAACGCGAAGCACGCGCTCGTCGACGGCGCCTACGCCTGCCGCCGCCAGGCGTGCGAGGATGCGGCGAAGTACTTCGCGGGCGTCCTGAAGCACCCGGTCACCCACCTCCGCGACGTCTCCTGCGCCGAGTGGATCCTCTATCGCGGCGGCCTCTCCGAGACGACGGCCAAGCGCGCGATCCACCCGATCGGCGAGGACGAGCGCGTGCTGCGCGGCGCGGAGCTGCTGGAGAAGGGCGACCTCGCCGGCTTCGGCTCGCTCATGTTCGACTCGCACGAATCCAGCCGCTCCTGGTTCGAGAACTCCTGCGAGGAGCTGGACACGATCGTCGACGCCGCGAAGGCGATTCCCGAAGTGCTCGGCGCGCGCCTCTCCGGCGGCGGCTTCGGCGGCAGCTGCTGCCTCCTCGTGAAGCCCGAGGCGGCGGACAAGATCGCCGCCGCGATCACGGCCGCCTACAAGACCGCCTACGGCGACGAGCCGACCTGCGCGGTCATCAAGCCGAGCGAGGGCGCCCACCTCGTTTAAGCCGTTAAGTGGTTAATTCGTTAAGTGGCTCAGTTGACCGGCAGGGCCTATCGGGACCGTTTCGTGCCTCAACGACCTACCAACTGAATGACTTAACCACTTCACTGCTTAGCGACCTATCAACTTAACTACTTAATCACTTAACTACTTAACTACTTAAAAGGGGAATCCAACTCATGTCCAATCAAAGTCAATCGAAGGGCAACGTCCTCGCAATCGGCGTGTGCTTTGCCCTCTTCTTCATGATCGCGTTCGTGACGAACTTCGCCGGCGCGATGGGCCCGATCCTCAAGAACCAGTTCGGCGCGTCCAACATGGCCTCGCAGCTCGGTTCGGCGGCGAACTT
The DNA here is from genome assembly GCA_900547945.1 of uncultured bacterium. Taxonomy (GTDB): domain Bacteria; phylum Verrucomicrobiota; class Kiritimatiellia; order RFP12; family UBA1067; genus RUG572. The sequence goes on along the minus strand of URIT01000209.1, from coordinate 1,381 downwards.
CTTCGCCTACTTCTTCATGGGCATCCCCGGCGGGCTCATCCTGAAGCGCAAGGGCTACAAGTTCACGTCGCTCCTCGCGGCGGCCGTCGGCTTCCTCGGCGTGGGCGTGCAGCTCGCGGCGGCGTACTGCGGCAAGGAGAGCGCGTTCTCCGTGTACGTGGCGGGCGCGTTCGTGGCGGGCTTCTCGATGTGCCTTCTGAACCTCGTCGTGAACCCGCTCCTGAACACGCTCGGCGGCGGCGGCAACAAGGGCAACCAGCTCGTGCAGTTCGGCTGCTCGCTCAACTCGATCGGCGCGACGCTCTCCCCGATGATCCTCGGCTGGCTCGTCGGCGGCGAGGTCGCGAAGGCGCACGTGGGACAGGCCGTGCCGGCGCTCGTGATCGCGATGGCGATCTTCGCGGTGGCGTTCGTCGTGATCGCGTTCTCGCAGATTCCCGAGCCGCACCTTGAGACGGCGGCGGAGCGGGCGAACCGTCCCTCCGTGCTGAAGGATATCGCGGAGACGCTGAAGTTCCGCCACTTCACACTGGGCGCCGTGGCGATCTTCACGTACATCGTGATCGAAAGCGGCATTCCGAACATGGCCATGCTCTACATGACGACGGAGCAGATCAACGGCGTCGCGAATCCCGCCTACGTGGGTTCGGTCGTCGCGGGCAGCGTCTGCGGCGCGTACTGGTTCTGCATGATGCTCGGCCGTCTCGCGGGCGGCGCGCTTGGGGCGAAGATCTCCTCGCGCGTGATGATCTCGGTCTGCGCGGTGTTCGGCATTGCGCTCATGCTTGCGGCGATGTTCCTTCCAGTCGAGATGGTGTCGGTGTGCGGCAAGAAGTTCCCGATGGCCATGTGCGCGATGGCGCTCTGCGGCCTCTGCACGTCCGTCATGTGGGGCGGCATCTTCAACATGGCGGCCGAGGGCCTTGGCAAGTACGTGCCGATGGGTTCGGGCATCTTCATGGCGATGGTCGTGGGCGGCCTGCTTCTCCCGGTCCAGGGTTTCGTGGCGGACAAGTTCGGCATCCTGAACAGCTACTGGATGACGATCGGCCTCTTCGCCTACGTACTCTTCTACGCGCTGATCGGCTCGCGCGTCTCGAAGCGCGCGGACGCCTAGTAAGATCGTTGAATCGCCGCTATGCGGCTTTAAATGGACCTCCAGAATTAGGTCTGACCTAATTCTGGAGGTCTGGCGCATGAGGGTTTCGTCATTGGCAGGGGCCGCCGAGGCCCCCCCGCTGGCTCCGCCGTTGGTAGGGGCCGACGTCCTCGGCGGCCCGCTCCACCCGCCCGTCCTCCCACGCACACACGCGCGCGCGCGCACGATGGCTCCGCCGTTGGTAGGGGCCGACGTCCTCGGCGGCCCGCTCCACCCGCCCGT
>URIT01000208.1 GCA_900547945.1 uncultured bacterium | reverse complement strand
GCGGCGCGGGCGGCGGCTTCAGGCGGCGCAGGCCGAGCGGATCGTCCAGGCAGACCTCCACGGCGACCGTCCCCGCCACAAGGGCCAGCGCCACGAGGCCGTTCACCAGCCACATGCGCCGCGCGCGGCGCCCGGTGCCCGGCGCGCGCTTCTCCCCGAGCAGTTGCCCGCCGTAGCCGTCGCCCTCGTAGTCGATGAGGTCCTGTTGGATCGTCCCCGCCTCGCGCGCGAAGCACTCCAGGTAGGCGTAGGGCAGCTTACCGTAGCCGCGGTTCCCCCAGCCCGCGCCGAGCGAGTTGCGGATGATGAAGTAGCCGCCGCCCGCGTAGGCGGAACTGTCCATGTACCCCACGATCAGCAGGCCGTGCCGCCCCTTCCATTCGTTGACGGCGACGAGATGTCCCTCGGCGTTCGTCTCGGTTTCGGGGATCTTGTAGGTTTCGCCGTCGCAGTCCGCGAAGAAGTCCACCGTCACGACGACCGGCATCGGGCGCCGCCCGTTCGCGCCCGCGAGGATGCCGCGGATCTCGTCCACGTTGTTCGGCGTGCCGAGCCGGTAGAGCCCGCGCAGGGCCCGTCGCTTCTCCGCGTCCTCGCGCGCGCCGGGCGGGAACTCCACGCGCCCGGCCGAGCTGGAGCCAAAGGCCGACGCACCCTGCGCCGACGCATACGGCCACAGGCCGTAGCGGCAGACGCCGTACGTCTCCAGCGCGCAGAAGCAGCTCTGCAGCATGCAGCCCTGCTCGGCGGCGAAGCGCACGCGCGCGCCTTCCTCGAAGCGCAGCAGATAGGGGCGCACAACGGGCGCGGCCATGCCACCGTTCGCGTCCGCGAGCATCTGCAGCTGGACGATCTCCCTGTGGAAGACGCTCTCGAAGCCCGGGTCAAGCGGCTGGCCCGCGCGCAGGCGGACGAGATTGCGCTCAAGGCCGTTGCGCTCGACCTCCTTCGTCGCCGCAAAGAGGAACTGCACGCTCAGGCGCGTGCGCAGGTCGTCGAAATACTCCAGGAGGGCCGTCACCGCGCTCGGCACGCACGTGCCCTGAAGGGCCTGCTGGTAGACGGGCGGCATCCGGCCGACGAGGGAGACGGAGCGGGGAAGCTCGGCCGAGCGGTCGGCCCTGCGGTAGACGCCTTCCTTGACGGCCCGCAGAAAGGCCGCCTGCTGGACGGGGAATCTGTACGAAGGCTCCGCCACCGGCATGTCCTCAGCAGAAAAACGCGAGCGTGCCCTTCACGGCCTCGCCGTTTGGTTCCCGGAACGAGACGTTCGTATCCTTGATGCCCGCGAGGAAGAGCCCGAGCGGGATCTCCGCCCGTCCCGCCGTGAGCGTCAGCGCCACGCCGGAGAGCGTGAAGACGCCCGCCTCGTAGGGTTCGCCCGCCGCATGCGACACCGCCAGCGTCAGCATCGTCTCGGGCCCCGCCTGGGGCGGCACTGTGAGGGACGCCCGCCAGGCCTGCGGCGCGTCCGGCGCGCCCTCGCTCGCGAACGTGAACGTCACCTCCTCCTCCGGCGCGCGGATTTCGGGCTGTACCGGCGCGGACGGTCCCGCCGCCAGGGCGAAGCCGCCCTCGTTCCGGACCATGAACGACATCTGGCGCGCGGCGGCGAACGCCGTCAGCCTCTCCGCCTCCACGACGGCGTGCGGGCGGCAGTAGTCTGCGACGAAGCGCTCGATGAACGCCGTCTCCTCCGGCGTCATCCCTCTCTTCTTTTCTTCAATCGCGTTCTTCATGTTGCACCTTCAGATTCCGCATGTCCTTCACCGCCCGGGAGAACGTCTGATCCACGTTCGCCTCGGAACTCATGCCGAGCATGCTCTTGATTTCCGTCGAAGACAGGTTCATGCGGAGCTTTAGCCAATGGACGTACGCCCGCATCGGGTTCTTCCGGTAGAGATCGGCAAAGCACTTCTGCACGAGCTCCCATTGTTCCCGACGCCGCACCGCAGGGTCTTCGGTGGGCAAGGCGTCCCGCCCGCGCCAATCTGACAGGCCCAGCGAAACTTTTTCCTCGAACCCGCGCCCGCCGTCCTCGCCCGCCGTCTCGCCGGCCCGTTCGAGCGAACTCAGCCGGCTGTCCGGCTGCGCCCGGAGGATGTACCCGCGCACGTAGGTGCGCATCCAGCCCCACAGGCTCCCCCCGTCGTCGCGGTAGAGCGCGAGCTTCCCGCCCCCGACCATCTCGACGTAGAGGAGGCTCATCAGCTCCTCGGCGGGAACGCCCCAGTCGCGTACCTTCGTGGCGCTGCGGTAGCTCTCCACCTCGGCCAGCACCGCCCGTTCCCACACGAGCTTCCAGGCCTCCGCGTCCTGGAGCTTCAAATATTCCCAGATGACGTGGTCGCTGGCGTGTTCGAATATGTTCTCCTTCTCCATCAATCCCCCGCTCCAACTTTCCGCTTCTGCGTCTTGTGCGGCACCACGATGTAGCCGCGCAGCTGATAGGGCGCCCAGTCGTTCGTCCAGGTCGTGTCCCGAAACGGCTTCGTGAACAGCGCCGGATCGGGTACGATGTCGTCCACCGTGCCCCGCACGCCGTCCGGGCCGCACGAGAGGAGCACGGGCAGCCCGTTCGCCCCCCCCTCCGGCGCATAGACGTAGGCGTGCTTCCAGGGGTCGCGCGGCAGCGGGTCGGACCAGATGCGCTTGTGGATGTACGGCCCCACCCAGCCCGCGTGGCGCGAAGTCTTGCTCGCCAGCGCCTCCAGCCCCCCGTCCTCCAGCGTCGGGTAGACGCCCGTGTGGAACCTGTAGCGCCCCAGCGCCTCCGCAAACGCCTCCACGCTCCGGGACGCCTGCAGGATCTTCCCCGTGCGCACCTTGCCGGACTGCCCGCCCTTCTCGCTCGCCTTGATGAGGGACAGCCCCAGGACCGTCAGCACGGCCATCAGCCCGAGGTAGAACACCGGCCCCCGCCGGAACGCGGGCGCGCGCATTCCCAGCTCGCGCCTCTTCGCCTCGAACTCGGCCTGGATCGCCTTGATCTTCCGCTGCCGTTCGGCCTTCGAAAGCGGGGGCCTCTTCGCCGTCGTCATGCAATCTCCTCCAGAACGAGGTTCCGCGCGGGCGGCGGCTCGTCGGCCCACGCCACCGCCTCCTGGACGAGCGCGGCGGCTTCCTCCAGCCGCTCCGGGCGCGTCGCCGTCGCCACGCGCGCAAGCGGCG
>URIT01000207.1 GCA_900547945.1 uncultured bacterium | reverse complement strand
GCGAAAATCAAGCGGGAAATGTGGGGTGGCTGCATAAATCTCTCGGTGCACCCGTCAAGTGAGGACGGTTCTCTAACCAAAATAAGGAAGGAGTTATCATCATGATAATTCAGTCTTTGCTACCGGGAGTTCTCGGCGAGTATACGGAGGAGCATATCACCGGCTACATCTTCAGGATGTGGGCGCGTGGTAGGAACGGCCGTATCATTCGTCCGGTTCGCGCCAAGGCGCTTCGCATTCCGGCCTCAACCCTGCATTGCAGGGCGGCGGCCTAACGGCTACAGTGGCGGCACCGACCGGGTGGCCGATGCCGTCTTTAACCAAATCTACGACTCCAATTTCCGCATCGACGGAAGAAAGGAAACTCTATGAGCAAAGATGTGTTTGTTGTTCGTCACGGGGACGGCTGGGGTGTGCGTACGGCGGGAGCCAGACGTGTGGCCAAGTCGTTTGAAACCAAGGCACCGGCCTTCGAGTACGGGCGCAGCATGGCCAAGGCCAATCAATCTGAACTGCGTGTGCAGAATCGGAATGGTCAGTTTGGTCCCTGCAACAGCTACAGTGGGCACGATCCTTGCCCGCCGCGTGACAAGAACCGCTGATTCCCGCACGACGGCGTGAAACACACTCGCCGCGGCGTAATTGCCGCGGCGGTTAGTTTCGTTTTGTTTGTTGCGGGCGGCGGGGATGGTGACCGCATCGGCGTGGACTGGGGGCGGGGAAGGGTCAGCAACTGTAAATTCAGGAGTGGGTGAGGGTCAGGTACGCCAAGACAAGCTTGGCTGAACTATCATGATGAAAGGAACATGAATCACAAACAAACCGAGATGTGATTAGGACGGCAGGCCGTGAGAGGGGCGACCCGAATGCGGGAGTCCTGCCGGACAAAGAGGTGAGTCGCAATGCAAATGAACCTTCTTCGTAAAGTCTCGTTACTTGAGTTCCGCGCGGCCAGCAGTTCAGACGCTGTGAAGCCGACGCCGAGCGCCCGAATCGGTTTTGGACGCGCGGGCGCGGCGGGGCATAGAAGGACGACGCGCTTTGAAAGTTCAGTCAGGAACTTGGGAGGCCTCGCAATGGCGAAGGCGAAGCGAGGAGTCGGACGAGGCCATAGTAGCGGGGAAGCGGGGCAATGCCCGTGGATGCGAAGGGCCTCTGCGTGTAAAAGGGATGTTTCAAACGAAAGAGCGGAAACCAGATTGATTGAGAAATCCTATACGGACGAGGAGATCGCGGCGATTGCGCAAAAGCACAGGATGCCGCGCTATCCGAAGGTTGCGCTCTTGAGGGAGAAGCCGTCGCGGAAGGCAAAGGAGGAGCCACAGTTCAGATTCTACTGCCTGTACGGGCAACTGCTGGGGGAGGACGTGCTAAGATGCGCCTACGAAGCCGTGCGAGCCAACCAGGGTTCGCCTGGCGCCGACGGGGTGACATTTGAACGGATTGGGCATGATGTGGAAGGTGTGGAGGGCTTCCTCGGAGACATCCGACGGGAACTCAAGGCCAAGACCTACAGGGCTAGCCCCGTCAAACGGGTCTACATCGAGAAGGCGAACGGCAAACTCCGCCCGCTCGGCATCCCGACCATGAAGGACAGGGTTGTGCAGGCCGCGGCGAAGCTGATAGTCGAGCCGAACGGCATAAGGAACAATCCCAAGGGCAGGGGCACCCCGCAAGGAGGGGTCATCTCGCCTCTTCTGTCGAACATCTACCTGCACTGGTTCGAGACGTGCGCCACGTTGGTCGCCAAGGGAATGGACCAAGTCATGTCGATCGTGCGCTACGCAGACGACTTCGTGATTCTCGCAGGGAAACTGCAAGGAAGATTCGTGCAGGAGATTGAGCGCGAACTGGAAGGCCGCTTCGGCCTCGTGGTCAACAGGGACAAGACGAAGGTCTTGGACATGAGGGCGGACAAGTCCGCGCTCGGCTTTCTCGGCTACGAGTTCCGATATATCAAGGACAGGCGCTATGGCACAGGGGGCAACTACCTGACTTACGGCCCGTCGATAAGCGGCTGATTTTTCACGAAAAAGAAGCGCAAACCTGAAGGCACGAAACCGAGCGGCAGCTCCCCGGACCTGGAGCGGCGCCACGGGCTCGTTGAGAATCGAGCCGTCGGACGGATTGACGCTGCCAGGTTTCGCGGCCTTGTACTGGACGCAGAGCATCACGAGCGGCTGGTCTCCCGTATTGCGGACGGCCCGCTTGCCTGCGGGGGCGACACGGACGACCGAACCCTCCTTCACCGGGATGTTCACGCCATCGACCTGGTATTCGCCCTTGCCCGAGCCGTTGTCTTGATTTCCTTCATCTTGTTTTCCCTTTCTGGTTTTCCTGGTTTGCAAGACCTACCATCGGCTCGCCGAGCAGTTCCAGCGGCATATCGACTACGCGAACGTGTTCACGGAGGTCTATGGTGAGACGAACATCATCGGATGGGGCCAGTACCTTGAACGGGAGGTGAAGGCCGAACGTCCCGAGGCCTATTCTGAACTGGCGTTGGAACGGATGCATGCGGCCAACGCATGCACGGACGATGAGGCCCGGAAAGCGGCCCTGACGGCGGAAATCGTCTCGCTGGCGCGCAGGGGCGGCGAACTCGGCGATCTGATGGCGATGGATCTCCTCGCGCGAATGGGAGGGGTGATTGGCGAAACGAATGCCGTGGCGTGGGCACGGACGGCGGTCGAGACGGGCTTCGCAACGGCTTCGACCCACCGCGCACTCGCCCGGGCCTATCGAAGGGGTACGGGCGGGCTTGCGGTGAATGCACGCAAGGCGTTCGAGCTTTTGTTCCACGCGGCCTTGGAACTGGGTGACGCGGAGGCACAATTCGAACTGGCGCAGTGCTTTCGGCAGGGAGACGTCCCGGGGGGCAAAAAGAACCTTGAAGTGGCCTTGGAACTCTACGAAAGGGCGGCGCGGCAGGGACTGCTGCCCGCGCGGAAAGTCCTCGAAGAGCTGACCCGCCCCGACAACGCGGAGGAGAACGCCACAGGGGAAGGACAAGAGCGGGAGAAGAAACACGGCAAGGTCCACCCATGATACGCCGTGAACGAAACGGCGGGAGGGACGCGCTTGTCGCGGTCGCACCCCGTCGGCGTCCGTCCCCCCCATCGGACGCGACAAGCGCGTCCCTCCCGTTTCGTACTTGTCGCGTCCGCACCCCGTCGGCGTCCGTCCCCCCATCGGACGCGACAAGCGCGTCCCTCCCGTTTCGTATTTCCTCCGTGCCCCCGCG
>URIT01000206.1 GCA_900547945.1 uncultured bacterium | reverse complement strand
TGTACTTTTGATTTGTTATCAGCCCCTCGGTGTCTCCATCGTAGACAGCCTCACGTCCCGAACGATGCCACCCTGGTGCCTGCACACGCATTTCACCAAAAAGGTCATTAACACAAACTGGGGAGTTGGAACAGAACGCATACAGGTTCACCCCGCCCATGATGCGAATCGGGTCCCTGGAGAGCCAGCGGCCCGTTCCGGGGGCGTACCAGCGGGCGCGGAAGTTCACAAGGCCCGTCACCGCCGAGAACTCGCGGCCCTGGAAGCGGTAGCGGAACGCGGCGAGGTCCGGCTCCGACAGGACGGCGGCCCGGAACGTGGAAGACGGCAGAAGATATTTGAACCCAGACATGCATGCACCTCTTCACTCGACAAGGGGATGTTAGCACAAGGGAGCGAAATGCGCAATCCAGAAAAATGAACCCCCTTATCCAGATTAAGGCCCCGCGCCGCCCTCGGCGCGGGGCGTCCGGGCGGGCCCGGCGTGGGTATACGGCCGCGCCACGCGCGGCCCTCCCGCATGACGCCGCGCGATTTCACTTCGGAACAGTCACACGGGAGGGCCGCAATCTATTACGCACTGAAATCTCAGGCATGAGGGAGGAGGGGACTCGGCGCAGAGCGCCGAGTCACTTCAAGAGGCGAGGAAGGCGCGAACGCGGGCGAGGAGGTCCGGTTCGGACGAGACCGTGTGGACGGAGGCGGGGACCGACTTGCGGAAGAGCGCGCCGTAGTTCTTCGAGACGATGCGCGGGTCGGAGACGACCACGACCCCACGGTCCCGCTTCGTCCGCACAAGCCGCCCGAAGCCCTGCCGGAAGCGCAGCTGCGCCTCCGGCAGCATATAGTCGCGGAACGGCTTTCCCCCCTCCTCCGTGATGCGGTCGCACCGCGCCTCCACGATCGGCTCGCCCGCCTGGGGGAACGGGAGGCGCGCGAGGACGACGCAGCTGAGCGCCGCGCCCGGCACGTCCACCCCCTCCCAGAAGCTCTGCGCGCCGAAAAGGACGACGGGGCGCGCCGGGGCGGACTGCCGGAGCGCCGCCACCATCGACTCGCGCGACACGCCCTCGCCCTGCACGAGGAGGTCGATGCCGGCGGCGTCCAGAAGCGGACGCGCCGACTCGGCGACGGCGCGCATCATCTCATAGGCCGTGAAGAGGACGAGCCCCCTTCCCGCCGTGGCGTCGAAGAGGTCGCGCAGGAACGCCGCCAGCCTCTCCGCGTAGGCGCGCGGCTGTACCGCCGGGTCCGGCAGGAAGTCCGGCGCGAGCGCGAGCGCCTGGCGGAAGTAGTCGAACGGGGAGGCCGCGACGAGCGTCTTCACGCGCGCCGGTTCCAGCAGCGCCACCCCGAGCTTGCGCGCCATGTAGTCGAAGCGGTCCCCCGCGCGCAGCGTCGCGGAGCAGAGAACGACCGAATCCTTCGCGTCGTAGAAGTAGCGCTTCATCTCCGCCGCGACGGAGAGCGGCGCCGCGACGAGGCGCACCTCGTCCTGCGCGCGGAACCGGCGGACCGCGCCCCCGCACCGTTCCGCCCAGTAGACCCGTTCCGGGTCGCTCGCCTTCAGCACGAACTTGCTCTCCAGGATGAACGCGGTGAATGTCGCCGCGAGGCCCTGCACCTGCGCAACCAGGTCGCCGCAGACCGGCACGTCGCGTCCTGCGTCCACCGCCTGCAGGAGGCGCCCGAGGTCCACGAGGAGGGCCTGCAGACGCGCGAGCGCGTCCTCGAAGCGGGTCCCCGCCTCCGCGAGGTCGGTCTCGTCCCACTGCGCGGGCGTGTAGTCCGCGAACAGCCCGTGCAGCGAATACTGGCGCGTGGCGGCGGATCCCGCCGCGCCCGGCACGCAGCGGATGCGGATGATCGGCGCCTCGGGCGCGGGCGCGAAGAGGCGGCGCAGCACCTCGAAGAGCGCATCGCCCTCGGTCTTCACGAACGCGATCTGCACGTGGGCGCGCGCGAGCAATTCGCGCACCTCCTCCGCCTCGCCCTTCACGGAGAAGACGCCCCTCTGGAGCAGGCGGTCGACCGCCCCCAGGACGCCGCGCGGACGACCGGGGCCGCGCCGCGCCTTCGACGGACGCGCCAACTTCCCCAGCAGCTGCAGGAGGGCGGGCCGCGACAGCTCGTACGAAAAGAAGTCCGTCGCGATGTCCTCCAGATTGTGCGCCTCGTCGAAGACGAGCCGCCCGTAGGCGGGCAGGATGCCGCCCCCCGGGTTCGTCGCCTCCGCGAGGACGAGCGCGTGGTTCACCACCACCACGTGCGCCTTGAGCGCGCGGGCGCGCGCCTTCGCGATGAAGCACTTCGGACGGAAGGGGCACGCCCGGCCCGCACAGTCCTCGGGCGGACACGCCAGATGGGGGCGCAGCCGTTCGTCCCCCAGGTCGTCCAGATCCCCGTCCGGCGTGCGGCGCAGCCAGTCGACGAGGTGCGCAAACGCCGTCCGCTCGTCCTCCGCGAGCGTCCAGTAGCCGCCCTGCATGTACTCGCCGAGCATCCGCAGACAGAGGTAGTTGGAGCGTCCCTTGAGGAGCGTCGCGCGGAACTTCGGCGCCTCGTCCCCCAGCGTCTTCGCCGCGCGCGGCAGGTCGCTTGAAATGAGCTGGCTCTGCAGGTTGCGCGTCGCGGTGGAGAGGACGACGGGGGTATCGTTGAGGAAGCTCCACTGCACGGCGGGCACGAGGTAGGCGAGGGACTTGCCGACGCCCGTCCCGGCCTCCACCATCAGGTGCTCGCGTCCGTTGAACGCCCGCGTGACCGCACGCGCCATGTCGAGCTGACCGGGACGCGATTCGTAGCCCGCCATCGTCCCGAGCGTCCCGCCCGCCTCCAGATGCGCGGCGAGGCGTTCCACGTCGAGCGGCGTACAGTCCTCGTGCGCGGGCAGGCGGCACTTCGGCCCGCCCGACGGCACGTCGGGCAGGAAGTCCGCCCAGTTCGGGTCGTCCATGAAAGACGCCGGATCGGCGCCCGGGGCACCGTCCAACCTGTGTTTCGTCTCTGACATGCCCGTATTATAGCATGTCCGCGCCCCTGGTAGGGCGCGACGGGAACGCCATCGGGGACGCGGGCCGCCGGGGACGTCGGCCCCTACCATGCCCCGCGTCCTGCCCGTGCCCCTGGTAGGGCGCGACGTCCCCGGCGCGCTGCGCGCACGGGGACACCTTCGGGAACGCACACGGAGACGCGGGCCGCCGGGGACGTCGGCCCCTACCATGCCCCGCGTCCTGCCCGCGCCCCTG
>URIT01000205.1 GCA_900547945.1 uncultured bacterium | reverse complement strand
CCCGCGCCGGAGACCTCGCCGTCGAAGCGCGCGTCCGCCCGCACGGCGAGGCGCACAAGGCCCCCGCGCTCGATGCGCAGCACGCCCGCGCCCGCGAGCGCGCCCACCGTCTCCTCCACGTGGACGACCCGGCAGGTCGCCGCCGCCGCGAGCTGCAGGTCGGAGGCGTCGGAAAGCGCGTCCGACGGGGTGCATGGCGCGTCGAAGAGCGGGAAGCGCCAGGCGAGCGTCTGCGTCTGCGCCACGGTCTCGCGGTCGCTCTGCGCGTCGAAAAGCGTCCAGCACACGCCGTCCAGCGAGTACTCGAACGTCCAGGAGACGGGATTGCGCCGGTCCATCGAGTCGTTCGCCGTGTACCACTGGTAGCCCTCGAAATAGACCGGCGACGGGAGCTTGATGACGACGGGCGCCGTCGCGCCGCCCCAGTAGCACTTCGTCCCCGTCAGGCCGTCCAGAAGCTGCGCCGCGCCTTCGTTCTTGAAGCTTGAGTCGCCCTCCGTCGTCGCCGTCGTCCCCTCCGGCCAGGGGAGGCGCGCGTCCGCGCAGACGAGCTGCAGTTCCGAGAGCTGCATGTCGCTCTTCGTCTGCCCGCCCGAGCCCTTGATCGGCGTGAAGCGGAAGAAGGACGCCACCCGCCCGGCGCCCGCCTGCACCCAGGCGCCCGCGCCCACCTGGGTCGGCCCCGTGTGCGTGCTGCCCGCGCCCGCGAGGAGAAGCCCCGTCCCCTGCGCGACCTCCAGCCCGAGCGGGGCGGTGCCGTCGGCAAAGGCGCCGAACGACATCCGCACGCGCCCGTCCGCGAAGACGAGCGCGCCGGGCACGCCGTCGTTGACGAGCGACACCCCCGCCTGCACAGGCGTCACGCCCGGCAGGGCCGCCGTCGAAAAGGCGAGGCGCACGGGCTCGTCGCCCGCGACGTGCCCCGAAAACGTGCAGCCGTCCGCAAGCGTCAGGCGCGCGCCGTCTTCTGCGACGAGCGTCCCCTCGCCCGAGAGGGCGGTGAAGACGTCCTCGCACCAGCCGAACCGCGCCGTCGCGCCCGCCGCCACGTCGAGGCGGTAGCCGGCGGGCAGCGCCGCGCGGCGCAGCGTCCTGAGGACGGACTGCACGGGGATGTAGGCGTGGCGCGCCGTCGGCACGTCGTTCGAGACGTCCACCTTCGCGTCGAGCGTGACCCAGTTCGTGACGGCGCCGGCGACCTGCCCGACGTCGACCGTCCAGCTCACGGGGTCGCGCCCGGGCGCGTCGTTCGCCGTCGCGAACTGGTAGCCGTCGAACGTGACCGGCTCCGGGCTGGCGACGAGGAGCGGCGAACCGTATGCCGCGACATACCACTTCGTCGCCATCTGGCCGTCCACCGCGCAGGCGGGCCCCTCCTTCGCCGACACCGCGTTCCCGGAGGCGGCCGTCCCCTCCGGCCACGCCACGGGGCTGCCGCCGCGCATGAGGCGGAACTCCGAGATCTGGACGCCCGAGTTGCCAAACGCCGGGACGTCCTGCGGGGCCGGACGCGAGGCGGTGGGGGTGAAGCGCACGAGGCTCGCCGTCACCTGCTCGGACGCCGCGAAGCGCACCGTGCCGCACTGCGCCTGGACGCCGCTGTTTCGGAGCGTCGCGCCGGAGAGGTCGCACGTCGCCGTGCCCGCGTAGGCGAGGAAGAGGCGCCCCGCGCCGTCGGCCAGCGTTCCCGCGACGTCCGTGTCGTCGGGGGAGAGGAGCGTCAGCGTCGCGTCGCCAGGCGCGTTGTTGACGACGACGCAGCCGGGCGCGACGCACGCCAGGCGCTGGACCGAGAGGGCGTGTCCGTTCATGTCGAGCGTGCCGCCGCCCAGCTCCACCCGCCCGCCGTCCCAGATGGCGCCGTCCGCCTCCAGCCGCACGCACGCCCCGGTCTCGCAGCCGATCACGGTGCCCGCCGCCCGGGGCTTCGCGAGGACGAGCGTACCGCCGCGCACATGGATGGCCATGTCGTTCTCCTCTTCGCCCGCGACGCGCAGCGTGCCCGCGCCCCAGAGCGAAACGGGGTTGACGCCCGTCCACGTCCCCGTCAGCCCCAGGTCCGCGCCCGCGCCGAGCTCGATGCCGCCGCCCTCCGCCGTGAGGGGGTTCGCGAACGTCCGCGCCGCCCCCGCCTCAAGGGCGAAGCGCCCCCCGTGCAGATGGATGCGCGCCGCGCCCAGCGCGCCGTCCGCACGGAAGACCCCGTCCGCCACCTCAAGCGTCGCCGCCTCCGAAAGCTGCGCGCCGTCGCGGAAGAGGACGACGCCCGTCCCCGACTGGCGGACCGTGCCGTGGCCGCTCACCGCGCCGTTGAACGTCGTCGTGCCCGCGCCGTCGAACTCCAGCGTGCCGCCCTGGAGGACGACGTTGTTCGCGTAGACGCGCGTCTCCTCGGGGCCGTCGATGAACACACCACCCGCCTCGCGCTGCGTGGAGAAGATGACGCGCCGCCCCTCCGGGACGACGATCGTGCCCGCGCCCAGGCCCTCGGTCGCGACGCGCAGGTCGGTTGCGTCGAGCGTGACGTCCGCCGCCAGCGCGCCCGCCCAGTCCCGCGTCAGCGTCGCGCCCGCCGCGACGCGCACCGTCTCCGCAAGGGGCGTCTTGAGCCACACGTAGTTCGTCGCGACGAGGCCCGCCGCGCAGGCGACCGGCGCGTCGAGGACCGCCGAGGCGTGCGCGTGCGGCCCGCCGAAGACGAACGGCGCGACCGAGTCCGTCTCGAACGTCAGCGTGGAGGGCGCGGCGGCGTCCGTCGTCAGCCGCCCCGCGAAGACGAAGGGCTCGGCCGCCGCCGCGACGTGCAGCGCGCCGTCCGTCCGCAGGTCGAGGACGCCGGCGAACGTCGAGGGGACACCCGCCGCAAGCAGGCCGGGGCCGCCGTCGTCCGTGAAGACGCGCGCCCGCCCGCGCTCCTCGTCCGTCGCGAAGGCGCCGTTGAGCGGGTCGTAGACGATTCCGCTCATGAAGGCCCCGCGCCCGAGGTTCGACTCGTCCGTCCGCCCGAAGCGCAGCTCAAGGTCATGCCACCCGGCCTCGAGCGCGACTTCCCGCCGCACGGCCATCCCCTCGGCGGCGGACGCGGAGAGGATCTCCTCGCCGTCGAGCATGAGCGACGCCGCGCCGCGATAGGACTTCGCGAAGCTGTACGTCCCCGCCTCCGGCACGTGCCACCGCGCGCGGTAGAGGGCGGTGCCGCCGTTGGCGGGCAGAAGGCGGCTGTCGCCCGCGTAGTGGTCCGGGTAGAGGCTGCGCCGCGCGACGGCCCGCGCGCCCGACGCGGCCACTTCCGCGAAGACGCCGCGCAACGGCACGACG
>URIT01000204.1 GCA_900547945.1 uncultured bacterium | reverse complement strand
GCCGCGGCGGACGCGGCGGGGGGGGCGGACGCCCGCCGCGCCTCCGCCCGCTCGAACGCGGCGAAGTCGGGGTCCACCCCGGCTTCGAGGAGGGCCAGGACGCCGCCCGTCATGGCGCCGCCTCCCCAAAGGCCGCGTTGAGCGCGTCGGGAACCTCCATCCACTCCGTCACGTAGGGCTCCTGCGGGCCGACCGGCAGGCCGAGGTTCCCCGTCACCGTGTTCCCGCTCTTCGCCTTCAGGCGGATGTCCCAGTTGAAGCGGCTGCCGTTCCCCGTGAAGATGAGCGCCTCGTCGCGGCAGACGAGCGAGCCGTTGAGGCTGAACGTCGCGCCGCTGCGGCCGGGCGTTCCGAAGATGCCGTGGTTGTTGTAGAGGACGGCGTCGATCTGCGCGACGCCCGCCGAGTCCTTGAGCGAGCGCATGATCCGGTCGTCGCAGACCGTCTCGTAGTAGCGCCGGTCGTAGGCGACGTAGTTCTCGGCCGCCGTGTCGCGCACCTGGCGCATGCCCAGGTAGCGCCCCCAGTAGTCGTAGACGGGTTCGTTGTGCCAGGTGTCCAGCTCGACGAGGCGCGTGCGGATCTTGCCGAACTGGCCGGAGGCCGCGTCGTACCCGCCCGGCGCCGCGGCGGCCTGGTCGCCCGAAAGCCCCGGCACCCGCTCGACGGCCGTGTAGTCGCCCCGGAACGTCGCGGGGTAGCCGATGTTCGCGTCGCTCGGGTCGCAGGCGTACTGGTGGACGACGGAGGAGCGCCCGTCCGTGCGGATGTAGTCCCACACCCGGTTCATCCACGCATCCGTCGTGCTGTCGCCGACGACGATGTTCCCCTTCGCGACGAGCCCGAGCATGTCCTTCTTCGCGTTGCCCGCCTCGACCGCCGCGTCGTCGCCGTCCGGGTGCGACCACTGCGGCGCGTCGACGTACCTGACGTCGCCGATGATGTGGATGTTGCGCCCCGCGTAGATCGTCCCCTGCCCCTTCACGTAGCCCTTGATGACGACGTCGGAGTCGACGACGACGGGCCCGTCGATGACGATCGGGTTCGCCTGCGTGCCGACGAGGACGAGCGCGCCCTTGTCGGCGCCCGCCGCGTCGCCCGAGGGGCCGGCCCCCGCGTGGTGCGCGCGCACGGTGCCGCCGGCGACCGTCTGCTCCGCCCCCGCCGCGTCGGTGTACGTGTAGCCGGGATAGGAGAGGGTCCCGCCGGCCCCGGCCTTGTGCGCGCGCGCGTACTCGACGTAGGCGTCGAGGTCCGAGACGAACGGCATCGGCAGGGAGTCCGCACCCTCGTTGACGATCGGCTTGCCCTCCTGCGCGCCGACCGTGCCCGTCCCCGGCACGGGGATCGGCCGCCAGCGCCCGTCGGCGTCGTACTCGCCGGGATAGTAGGTGGGCCGGCGGATCGTGCCGCCCTGCAGCGGCGCGTCGTAGGCGCCGGGCGTGTCGTAGTCGGCGATGTCCGGGCGCGCGCGGCGGCCGGCGGACGAGCGGTAGGATGCGAGGTCCCTGATCTTGGGGCTGGACGAGAGCGTGATCCGCCCGACCACGTTCAGCTCGTCGTTCGCCGCCGCCCAGACGCGCCCGTTGACCGTCGAGCCCGAGAGGCTCACATTGCCGTTCGCCCGCATGTCGCCGTTGATCGTGATGGAGCTGCCGTTCATCCAGCCGTAGTTGTTGACGAAGTAGGCGTAGTCGAAGACGGGGCTCTGGCCCGTGCCGAACACGACGCGCTCCTGGATCGTCGCCGTCACCTCCAGCCCGTCCGGGTAGGCGAAGGCGGCCGTCGCCACGACCGGCACGATCGCGAGGCTGCTGTTGTGCGCGTGCTCGACGTAGCGGCCGATCGCCACGCGGACCCGGCAGCCGTTGACGCCGTCCGCCGGGTCCGTGAGCGTGATGGCCTTCTCGGCCGGTGCGCCGATCGTCCGCCGGTCAGCCGAGACGGTGTCGAACCAGTTGTAGACCTCGGCCTGGCGCGGGTCGATCTTGACCGTCGCCGCGCCGCTGCCGCCGGCGTAGGCGGAGAACCCGGCCTGGATCTCGACCTTCGCCTGCTCCAGCGCGCTCTGCGCGGCGAGGCGGCAGCGCGTGCGCGCGAGGTGGATGCGCGTCTGGCGCGCGGCGTTCGAGACGAAGCCGCCGACGGCCGCGACGACGATCGCGACGACCGCCATCATCACGATCGTGACGGGCAGGGCGAACCCGCGACGGGACGGGGAGGCCGTCATTCGCCCCCTCCTTCCGAGAAGATGCGCAGCGCGTCGGCGGGCTGCTCGACGCCGAAGACGGGCAGCACGAGCCGCGCGCGCCGCACCTCGTCCCCAGACGCCCGCTCGACGGTCAGCGCGTAGAGCGACGGCGCGCCGCGCACGGTCTGCGGGTCGTCGTCGACCTCCGCGCGCGTCCACCGCTGCTGGGCACGCGCCTGCGGCGCGCCGCTCTCCGTCTGAACGCCGGTCGCCGTGAAGGCGACCGCGTCGCCGCCCGGCAGCCGCGTGTCCTTCGCGGAGAGGAGCCCGCCCCAGTGGACGCTGCCGCCTTCCGCGACCGCGTTGAAGAGCGCCCGCTCGCGCTCCGCGCGCAGCGCGAGCGAGAGCGACGCATCGTCGTAGGCCTGGCGCACGAGCCGCCGGATGCCGACGAAGAGCGTCGCGAGCGAGACGGAGAGGACGGCCGTGACGACCGTCGCGAGCATCATCTCGATGAGCGTGAAGCCGCGCCGCCTCATTACCACGGGACCCTCCTGAGGCTGGAGCGGTAGACGAAGTTCGTCAGCGCCTTGCGGGGCGCCGCCCCCCACTCGACGGCGGCGGTGATCCCCCTGAGGGACGGGAAGCCGGGCACGGGGGAGACCCAGAGCTTGAGCCGGGCCGGATGCGCGGCATGGTAGAGGTCGGGGGCCGCCGCCTCGGAGAGCGCGCGCTCGGAGGTGGCCAGGGCGAGCGAGCGGTCGTCCATGTTGAACGCCGTCCAGAGCGCGTCCCACGCGACGGCGTCGGCCGAAAGCATCTCGGCGTTCTCGCGGGCGACGCGCGTCGTCACGCCAATGCCCTCAAGGAGCGCCACCGCGAGGAGGCAGAGGAGCGCCCCCGCCAGCGTGCATTCGAGAAGTGTGAAGCCGTCGCGCATGGTGTCGGGGCCTTTAGGCCTTCGTGTCCGCCGGATGAAGCCTCTCGACCGCGGCCTCGACGGCCGAGGGATCGGCGAGGTAGAAGCGCACCTTCATCCCCAGCGCCTCGCCGACCCGGCGCCGCAGGTCGGCGTCGTGCGGCGAGAGCAGGGCGACGAGCGCCCACTCGCCGAGGCGCGCGAACGGGACGACGCCGCGCCCGGCGACGAGCGCATCGGGAAGGCGCGCGG
>URIT01000203.1 GCA_900547945.1 uncultured bacterium | reverse complement strand
GCTCTTCCGATCTCCTCGCGTCCTTCAACGGGCGCGAGGCCGTCGTCCTCTCGGTCCAGAAGACGCCGGGCGGGAACACGCCCGCGCTGACGGCGGCCCTCGACCGCGCGCTCGCCGACTTCGCGCGGACGGTCGCCGCGCGCGGCGTGGAGGTCCATGCGAACGCCTACCGCCAGGCGGACTTCATCGGCGCCTCGATCCGGGGCGGCGGCGCGGTCGTGCGCGACGCGGTGGTCGTCGTCGTCCTCGTCCTCCTCCTGACGCTCCTCGAACTGCGCACGATCCTCGTCGTCCTCTGCACGATGCCGCTCTCGATCCTCCTCGGCGTCGCGCTCTTCCCGCTCTTTGGCCTCGGCGTGAACGTGATGACGCTCGGCGGTTTCGCGGTCGCGGCGGGCGACATCGTGGACGCGGCGATCATCTTCACCGAGGTCGTGCGGCGCCGGCTCGGCGAGAACGCGGCCCTGCCGCCCGAACGGCGGCGCGCGCCCGGCGAGGTGATCGCCGAGGCGGCCGCGTCGGTCGCGCCGGGCGTCGGCTTCTCGACGCTCATCGTCGCGCTCGTCTTCTTGCCGCTCATGATGCTCACGGGCCTCGAAGGGCGCTTCTTCCGTCCGCTCGGCCTCTCCTACCTCTGTGTCTTTGCGATGTCGCTCGTCGCGGCGGCCGTGGCCGTCCCCGCGCTCGCGCGGCTCCTCCGTCTGGGCGCGCGGCTGCTGGGCGGACGGAAGCGCGCGGAGGCGGTGCGGGCGAAGCGAACGGAGAGCCTGGGCATCCGCGCGATGCGCGCCGTCTATCGTCCGTTCCTCTGGGTCGCGCTGAAACTGCCGAAGACCGTCGTCCTCGCGGCGGCGCTCCTCACGGCCGGCGCGGTGTGGGTGGCGAAGGACTTCGGGTCGAGCTTCCTGCCGCCGTTCCGGGAGGACTCCTTCAACGTCGCGCTCTCGCTACCGCCGGGGGCGTCCCTCGCCGAGACGGAGCGCGTGTCGGAGGCGTGCGTGCCGGCGCTGGCCGCGATCCCCGGCGTCCTCTCCGTGACGCGCCGGACGGGGCGCGCCGAGCGCGACCAGCACGCGGAGCCCGTGTCGAGCTCGGAGTACGTCGTGCGCGTCGACCTGGAGGGCGACACGGACGCGGTGAAGGCCGCGATCCGCGAACGCCTCGGTTCGATTCCCGGCTGTTCCCTGCTCGTCGGCTACCCGATCGCGCACCGCATCGGCGCCGTCCTCTCCGGGACGGAGGCGGAGGTGGCGGTGAACGTCTTCGGCGAGGACGTGGAGGTGCTGCGCGCGGTCGTCGCCCGGATGAAGACGGCGCTCGACGGGATGCCCGAGGTGTCCGACGTGCGGGCGAACCGCGAGGTGACGGTGCGGTCCCTGCGCATCGACTACGATGCGGACGCGCTCCTGGAGGCGGGGCTCACGCTGCGCGAGGCGGGCGAGCAGGTGGCGGCCGCGTTCAACGGCGTGGAGGCGGGCGAGGTGCGCGACGGCCTGCGCCGCCGCGCCGTCGTCGTGCGCCTTGCGGGCTGCGAGGCGGGGGACGCCGAGGCCGTGAAGGGCCTTCTCCTCTCCGGGCGGAACGGACGCCGCGTGCGCCTCGACGACGTGGCGCGCGTCGTCCCGGAGGAGGCGTCGAACCTCATGCTGCGCGAGGGCGGGCGGCGCAAGGCGCTCATCTCCTGCAACGCGGCGGACGGCGTGAACACGGGCGAGCTCGTGGAACGTCTGCGCGCGCGGCTGGAGCCGATCGCGTCGGCGGCCGGCTGCACGGTGTCGTTCGGCGGCAGCTACGAGGCGCGCGAGAGCGCGGGGCGGCGGCTTGCCGCGCTCGGCGTGGGGCTCGTCGTCGTCATCTTCTTCATCCTCGTCGTCGCGCTCGCCTCCGTGCGCGCGGCCGTCCTCGCGCTCGTCAACGTGCCGCTCGGGCTCATCGGCGCCGTGGTGGCCGTGATGCTCGCCGATCCCGTCCTCTCCGTCTCGTCCCTCGTCGGCTTCGTGACGGTGATCGGGTTCGTCCTCCGCAACGGCCTCCTGCTCCTCAACCGCTACCAGGACCGCCTGGCGGAGGGGGCGGACCTCGAAACGGCGATCCGCGAGGGCTCCGAGGAGCGCATGCCGCCCATCGTCATGACCTCGCTCACGACGGTGTTCGGCCTCGTGCCGATCATCCTCGCGGGCTCGAAGCCCGGCGGCGAACTGCTCGCGCCGCTCGCGGTCGTGCAGTTCGGCGGCCTCCTCGGCGCGACGGTCCTCAACCTCGTCGTCCTCCCCGCCGCCGTGAAGGTCTTCGGCCTCGGCGCCCGGTCTGGAAAAGGGAACGTGTAGAAGAATGAGGAACGCAGATGCTTCGCATACGCAGAATTTGGCGGCAACCGATGTGGCTACAACGGCCCCTACGGGGCCTACGCCACAATCGGTTGCCGCCAAGATATGACATGACCAGGTGCATCGAAACAGATGAACTGTCTGAATGATGATCATGATTTGGAAGAACGACATGAACACTGACTTGAAAATTCCCAGGGCCTTGTGCCTGTGCGCGGGTTTGCTGGCGGCGCTGGCCGGGTGCCGCTCGTATGAGCCGAAGCCGATCGACTGGGCGGTGGAGGCACGAAGGGGCGCGACGAACGAGGTCGTCTTCGCGAACCTCGACGAGGTGGCGCAGATGGCGCTCATCGGGAACCCCGCGCTGAACCGGCTGCGGCTCCAGAAGGCGAATTCGGAACGGGTCGCGTCCGAAACGGGCTGGTGGGACGACCCGGAGCTCGATTTCGACGCCCTGCGCGTCCTCAAGCCGGACGGTCCGCCATTCCTCATGGGAACGTCGCTCGCCTTCACGATCCCGCTTTCGGGCGTGCCCGGCTGCGAGAAGAAGGCGTCGGCGTACTACGCCGGGGCGGACGCCGAGGCCGTGCGCGCGGCGGAACGGGACGTGGCGGCCGAGGCGCGGCAGGCGGCGAAGCTGATGGACGGCAAATCCTCCATCAGAGAATTGCTCGGACTGAAGATTGCGGGCATAGAAAAGAAGCTGCAGAACCCCGATTTGAACGCGGAGGACAGGAAAGATCTGGAAAAGAAGCTTGCCGACCAGAAATCCAAGCGCAATGCCGAATTTATCGCGGTGTACGAAAACAACGAAGAACTGCACCGCGTAATCGATATGGGCTTAAAGCTGGAAGGCACGCCGAAGAACACTTCGGAACACGCCGCGGGCGTGGTTATCTGCCGCAAAGTGCTTTCGGATAACGTACCTCTCGCGCGGAACGGCGACGACATCGTAACGCAGTTCGACATGAAAGAAGTGGAAGCGGTGGGCATGCTGAAAATGGACTTCCTTGCGCTTACCACGCTTACCGATATGCAGAACACGCTGCAATATATCAAGGAAAATTACGGCATAGACATAGACTTTCACGAGATAGGGTACGACGTTCCCGAAGCCTATCAGCTGATTTCTTCCGGCGAT
>URIT01000202.1 GCA_900547945.1 uncultured bacterium | reverse complement strand
CCCCGCCCCGGGCCGCCGCCCAGTCGTCCACCGCCACGCGCGCGCCCGCCGCCACGTGGAGCGCCGCGCACACCGCGCGCCGGAATCCCGCCGTGTCGGCGTCGAACCACTTCTTGCGCAGATACGCCTCCACCTTCGGCAGCGTCGCCGCGTCGAGCTGGTTCGAGTAGACGAGTACCTCGCCGTAGGAGAGCCCGCCCACGTGTTGGTGGCCCTGCCCGAACGTCGCGAGCGTGTCGCTCTTGCGGGAGAAGTCCCCGCTCACGGTGATCTGGTCGAATGCGCCCGAGAACGGCGTCGTGAACGGATCGAAGGGCGCGCCGTTGAGCCGCGCGACGTACGTGCCGTTCGAGAAGCTCTTCACCAGCCCCGGATCCCAGGCGGGATACCCTTTGTCCGTGGTAGCGGTGAAGACGGGCAGGCCGGCCGAGCTCGGGCAGTGCGTCAGGCCCTGCCACGGGTAGCCGTTGCCGTAGCAGCCGAGCAGCGAGTTGCCGCCGCCCTGCGAGCCGTAGACGATGAACACGCTCTTGTACCTGGGCGCGCCGGGGATGAAGTTCTGATCGCCGTCGTTGTTGTGCTCGACGGGTTCGCCCGCCGGCGTGTAGAGCCGCAGCGACGCCTTGTCCGCGCCGTTCAGCGTGCCGCAGTCCACGACGGGGAGGCCGTTCAGCGCGTCGGCGACGCGCGTCGGGCTGCCCGCGAGCGGCCGGTACGACTGCCCGTCGCCCGCCACGCTGCGCCACTGCGCCACCGACCGGCCGTCCGCCGCCAGCTCCAGCGTCGATGCGTCCGCCGCGTCCACGTGGACCCAGGCGTCGGGCGGCACCGACGTGTTGGCGAGCGAGAGGGACTTCACGCGCAGCTCGCCGCCCCGCACCGTCACGGCACCGGCCGCCAGCGACTCGACGACCAGCCGTCCCGCGCCCGCCTTCTCCACCGCCGCGCCGCCCTCGACGCGCCGCACGCCGAACGTCCGCCCCGCCGCCACGTCCACCGGTCCCTCCCCGGCGCGCGGCAGTTCGTCGGCGAACGCCTCCGTATCGACGTCGGAGTACGCGATGTCCTTCCCCAGCCACTTGCGGGAGAGGTAGAGCGCCGTCTGGACGCGCTCGGCGTGCGTCAGCGTGTTCGTGTAGACGAGGCATTCGGCGATGCGCTGACGCCCATTGGCGTTGTTGAACTCATGCCCATCCCGGTAGCCGCCCGTGCCGAATGCGTCGCAGGCCAGCTCGCGGAACGTCCCGTTCGCCGGGTAGTTCGTGTTCACGTGGTGTTCGACGAGCTGGAGGAAGTTCCCCAGATACCCCGCCTCGTAGCCCCGCACCTCTTCGCCGTTGCGGAAGAAGCGGCCGAACTTGACACACGGCGTCGCGTAGTTCGGGCTGATGAAGTTCCCCGTGCTGCCCGCGCCCTCCCAGCGGTAGTAGGGCCCGCCCTGCGTGCCGTAGCGGTTGTCGCCCAGACGGGACGTCCGCCCCAGGATCTCGCCGCCGCCGTCCGTCGGGTCCTGCACGAGGAAGACGGCGCGGATGCCGTCGATCGGCTGCGACCACACAAGGCCCTCCGTGTTCGTGTACCAGTGCGTACTCACGTAGGAGATCTTCACGTACTTCGCCGCGCCCGTCTCCGCGTCCACGACGAGCCTCGGACGGCGCACGACGTTCGTGCAGAACATCGGCTCGCCCGCGCGCCAGTCGTTCCAGCGCGTCACGTACTTCACGCCGTCCTCCTCCTCGCAGACGAGCGAATCGGCCTTCGAGGCGTCCACCCAGAATGCGGGATGCCCCGCCGCCTGCGCCTCGGGCTGGTGGGCGTAGGCGTCCTCCGTGCCCAGCTCGTAGACGATCTGCGCCCCGTCGCGGCACGTCACGCGCCCGCCCGCCGGGACGCCCTGCACGCGGAGCGTGCCGGGCCCCAGCACCGTCGCGCCGTCCGCGAACGTCGCGGCGGCGACACGCAGCCCGCCCTCCGGCAGCTTCAGCGCCGTGCCGGCGGCCATCGTCAGCGCGGCGAACGACACGCCGTCCGTCCCCGCCGTGTCGCGCGCCGTCAGTTCGAGCGTACCACCCTCCAGCACGATCGCCCCCGCGTTGGCCGCGTCGGCAAGGCCGATCGCGAGCGTGCCCGCCCCGTCCTTCACGAGCGTGCCGACGAAGTTCGTGAAGTTCGCCACCTCGCCCACGCCGTTCGTCACGGTCAGGCGCGCCGTGTAGGCCGCCTGGTCGAAGGCCATGATGCGCGTTTCGCCGAAGACCGTGCTGCCGCCCGCCGCCGTGCCGGCGAAAAGCAGATGGCAGTTCCGCAGCACGTCGCTCGGGCCTTTCCGGTGGCCGCCCGTGACGGCGTGCAGCACGAGGGTGCCCGGCAGCCAGTCCGCCGCATCCTTCTCGCGGAGGCCCAGCTGCCAGAACTGCCCGCCGCCCGCGTTGCCGAAGGTGTCGATCTCCAGCTGGAGGCCGTCGGCGGCCAGACGTTTGAGGAGGCGCAGCTCAGACCCGTTTTCGCCCTGGCGATGATAGGCCGACACGTGGAGGCGCGCATCGGGGTGGAACGCGGCGAAGGAGAGGACGTTGGACGCGCAGGTCTCCGTGGCCGGCAGCGAAAGCTCGATGTGCGTGTCCGTGAAGCGCCGCCGCACGTAGGCCCCCGCCGGGATGCCCGCGCCCGTCACCGCCGCGCCCACGGCCACCGTCGCCGCAGAGGCGTCGGCCAGCGCGAGGTAGGGCGAGCCGGCCGTCTGCGCCCAGGCGCTCGCCGAAGCCTCCGCGCCCGCCGCATAGATGGCGAGGAAGGCGTTGCCGGGAAAGAGCCGGTGGGCGTTCCCTATCAAGAGGTCGTCCGTCCGCAGCGGGTCGGGCGAGGTCGCATAGCGGTCCAGCCGATGGTGGACGGTATCGGTGGCCGGAATGACGTCGCCATAGGGCGAGAGGATGCGCCCGCAGAAGTGGTTGTGGCCGAGCCAGGGCGACCGGGAGCCGGCGGCCGTCTGGAGCGTGACATCGGCGAAGAGCCAGCCACGGTAGACGCGCGGCGTGCGTCCGTTCCCCATCGACGTGATTGCGACCTGTTCGCCGAGCAGAAGCGTATTGTCCTTGAGCAGCAGGTCGCCCACCGTCACCGAGGACGGCAGACGGATGAACTGCGTGCCCGACGGGTTCACGGGGACGGACACGTCGTCGCCCGCCGCCGGCGCGTGGCCGAGCGACCAGTTTTCACCCGCCGTCCAGTCCAGCGCCGTCGCCGGCGCGTTGTTCGCCGCCGTGGCCGTCCATGTGTTCGTCTCATGCGCCGCAAGCGGCACGGCAAGGACAGCCAACAGCCCCGCCACGCCCCGCGCGACACATCGCACATCTCTCCTCATCATCCAGACCTCCTTGTTGAACGGTGAACCTGATTTCATGAAAACACAAAATATTATACCCCCCCCCCCTGCGAGACGGTCAAGGCGAAATCGAAAGTTTTTTTTGGGAGGGACGCGCTTGTCGCGTCCGTTGCCCCCCGGTCGCGACAAGCGCGACCCTCCC
>URIT01000201.1 GCA_900547945.1 uncultured bacterium | reverse complement strand
CCGTTCTCCACGGCGACGAGCGGCGCGCCCTCCAGCGCCACGTAGTCCGTCGCGCCCGTCAGCAGCACGGCCGCGTGGGTGACGCCCGCGAGGCGGGCGGCGTCCTGCGCCACCGCGTCGCTCGTGAGGGCCGTCCCGCGCGCGGGGAGCGTGTTGTGGACGAGGAAGTTGATTTCGTCCGCATTCCCCCGAATGAGCGCCGGGAAGCGGCGCATCAGCTCCTTCACGGTGAACGTCCTGAGGGGCAGGGCGCCCACGCCCACGGGGTCGAGCACCCAGGGCTTCCCGCCCATGTTCGCGTGCGAGACCGCCGCGCGCATCGCGTCCGTCTGCGGCTTCGTCGCCGTGCCCACGTTCACGAGAAGGCCGTCCATCACGGACGTGAACTGCGACGCCTCGCCCATGTCCTCCACCATCGCGTACGCCGCGCCCAGCGCCTTCAGCGCGCGCGCGGTGGAGTCCGCCGCCACCGCGTTCGTCATGCACTGCACGAGGGGGCCCTTCGCCCGCAGCGCCTCCAGCGCCTCCGCAGCCGTCTTCAGCACGCCCGCCGCCGTCACGCCCGTCTTCTGCTCGGGCTGTTTCTTCTTGCGGATGATCAGCTCGTCATCCGCGAAATCCGCCTGGTCGTTCAATTCTTCCGTGGACATGACCACCTACCTTTCTCTGGGCATTCCCAGAACCCCACAGTTTTCGCCAACACGATACGACGTCTTGATCGCATCGAAAACAAAATCCTTCGCCCCTTCGACCGCCCGCGCAAGGGACGCCCCGCGCGCCAGTTCCGCCGCAAGCGCCGCTGCAAGCGAACACCCCGTTCCATGCGTGGACACCGGATGCGGCACGACCGGCTTCCCAAACACCCGCACGCGCCGTCCGTCGAAGAGTACGTCCTCCGCAATTCCGCCCTCGCCGTCCACGACCGCATGCCCGCCCTTCACCAGAACGGCGCACCCGAACCGCTGCGCCAGCTCCCGCGCCGCCGCGCGCATGCCCGCGCCCGGCCCGACGGGATGCCCCAGCAGCGCCGCCGCCTCGGGCAGATTGGGCGTGATGAGCGTCGCGAGCGGCAGCAGCCTCTCCCGGAGCACGGCGACCGCCTCGTCCGAAATGAGCTTCGCGCCGCTCGTCGCGACCATCACCGGGTCGACGACCTTCTTCACGCGCGGCACGGCGCGAAGCCGCTCCGCGACGACCTCGATCGCCTCGGGCGTCGCGAGCATGCCCGTCTTGAGCGCCCGCACGTTGTACATCTCGAAGACGGCGTCCAGCTGGTCCGCGATGAACGCCGCCGGCACGTCCAGGACGCTCCGCACGCCGCGCGGGTTCTGCGCCGTGAGCGCCGCGAACACCGTGCAGCCGTGCAGGCCGTAGCAGTGGAACGCCCGAAGATCCGCCTGGACCCCGGCGTTGCCGCCGGAGTCGCTGCCCGCGATGGTCAGCACGCAGGGTTGGATCTTCCGCGCCATCCGTCCGCTACTTCTTCTTGTTCCAGCCCTTCTGCTCGACGATCGAGAGGATCTTCGCGCAGAGCGGGCAGTTCTCGACGACCTTGTTGCGCTTCAGCACGTCGGCCGAACGCTTCACGGAGAGGATCGCGCCCTTGTTCGCGTCAAGCGCCTTGTCGTCCATCGCGTTCAGCTTCGCGAGGTAGCCCGCGCAGATCTTCTTGCACGCGCCGAGGAACGGCTCGTCCTTCGAGTAGGCGATCACTTCGAGGATCTGGTTGACCTGATCGGCCCCGCACTTCGTCTGGTCGATCTTCGCGAAGAGCTTCGCGGCCGTCTCGCGGCGGAGCGCCGTCACGTCGGCCTCCTTCGCGAGGAAGGTACCGTGCGTCGTGTTCGCGTAGCGGCTCGGCAGCTCGCGCACCCACACGTTGCGGAAGTGGACGGGGTTGCCGTGGTCCTGGAACTGGATCGAGCCCTTCGTGGCCGGCGGCTTCTCCTGCGCGGCGCGGCGGCAGTGCCAGGTGTGGCCCTCAAGCTCCCAGTGGTCCTGCACGAGGACGCCGTTCAGGAAGACCGTGAGCGAGCCGGGGTGGACGAGGCGGTTGCCGTCGAAGATCGGCTGGTGGAACACGATGTCGTACGTCTGCCACTCGCCCGGACGGCGGGTGGGGTTCACGAGCGGCGGGTTCTGCCCGTAGACCGAACCGGCCTGTCCGTCCGCGTAGTTCGGGTTCTTCATGTCGGCGGGGTTCGTCTCGTAGCTGTCCAGCACCTGCACCTCGTAGTGTCCGCCCAGCACGAACACGCCCGAATTGCCGCGTCCCTGGCCCATGCCCTCGACCTTCACGGGCGCCTGCCACTCGACGTGCAGCTGCACGTCGCCGAACGTCTGGCGGGAGCAGATGTTGCCGGCGGCACGCACCGACTCCAGCGTGCCGTTCACGAACTTCCACTTCGTGGGGCCGCCCTTCGAATCGCACCAGTTCTTCTCGAAGCTCTCGCGCGTGCCGTCGAAGAGGACGATGGCGTCGCTCGGCGGCTGGCCGACCTCGCGCCCCGGCTCGACCTTGACGGGGTTCGGGCGGTTCATGTCGTGGACGGCCCAGGCGTGCTTCGCGTCCGGCGTGTCGCCGTAGAGACCGGCGAAGAGCGAGGCGGAAAGACCCGCCGCCGCAGTGGCAATCATCAGCTTCTTCATACGTACTCCTTGGTGAATGAAATGTGTCTGCAAGTATACCGCATTTGCCCGTTGCGGGCAATCTCGTTGCGGCCTCAGCGGAAGCGCGCGCGGAGCGTCCACACCGCGAGCGCGAGGGCGGGATGCCGCGCGGAGAGCGGGAACGCGCGCAGGGCGGCGCGCACAACCGGATCGCGCCCGTAGGCCTCGACGAGGCGCAGACCCTCGCCAAGCGGCGCGCGCCCGGAGAGGACGATCCGCAGCATCTCCAGGAGCGAGAACACGCACGACCCCGCGTACATCGGGCCAAGCCGTCCGCCGCTTGCCGCGTCAAGCTCCTTCCGGGCCCGCAGCAGCTCCAGCTTGTTCCGCAGTTCGCGCACGCCGCCCCGCAGGCGCGCGACGGCACCGCGCGGCGAGAGGATGTAGTCGTAGAGCGGTTCCGCCACGCACGTCATCCGCTCCGCCTCCAGCATGTACGCGCAGTTGAAGAGCGCATCCTCGTAGAGTTCGATCCGTTCGTCGAAGCGCACGCGCCGCGCCTCGATGAGGGCGCGCCGGTAGACACACCGCCACACGCCGCCCTGCAGGCGGTGCGCGGCGAGCGGCGCGCCCGCGTACCAGGCCCGCACGTGCGCGGACGAGTAGCCGAAGAGGCGGCTCATGTGCGCCTCGACGATCTCCACGTTGGAGAAGTGGCGGCAGGGGCCTTTCAACGGCACGATGTGGAAAGCGGCCGCGCCTTCCTCCTTCTCGCGATAGGGGAAGACGCAGTAGTCCGCCCGGTCCGCCTCCATCGCCGCGACGCCCTTCGCGATCAGGTCGGGGGAGAAGGCGTCGTCGGGATCGGCGAAGAAGACGTACGTGCCGCGCGCGGCGTCGAGGCCGGCGTTGCGCGCGGCGCTCACGCCGCGATGCGGCTGC
>URIT01000200.1 GCA_900547945.1 uncultured bacterium | reverse complement strand
CGCGGCGTTCGCGCAGTCGAGGATCTCCGCCGCGTGGGCGGCGGCGGCGTGGCGCGCGGGCAATTCGTCATCGTCCTCGGGCGTCAGCTGCGCGGCGTCGAGTTCGTCCACCGCGTAGCGCAGCCGTTCGCACGTCTCGGCGACGTCGGCGTCGTCGCCCTGCAGATCCGCCCGCTGCGCGCACAGGTCGGCGAGCCGCGCCCAGGCCGCCGCGTAGGCGGACGTGTCGAGGCGGCCGTGGGCGTCGAGGACGCCGCGCTGGAAGCCCTCCTCCAGGAGCGACTGGTGGTCGTTCGGGCCGTGGACGTCGACAAGCAGCTTGCCGAGGGCGCGCAGCGTCTGGACCGTCGTGGCGGCGTCGTTCACGTGGACGCGGCCGCCGCCCGTTGCCGAAATCGCACGCCGCACGAGCAGCACGCCGTCCTCGCACGGCGGCAGACCCGCCGCGTCGAGAAAGGCGTCCACCACGCCCGGAACGGCAAACGTCGCCTCGATGCGGGCCTCCTTCGCGCCGTCCCGCACGGTCGAGGCGTCGGCGCGCGCGCCCAGCACGAGTTCAAGCGCGCCCATGAGCACGCTCTTGCCCGCGCCGGTCTCGCCGGTGATGACAGTGAGGCCACCGCCAAATTCGACGTCCGCCGATTCGACGATGGCCAGGTTCCGCACTGAGAGGCGCGTGAGCACCTGAACGGCTCCTTACTTCTTCGCCGCAGGTGGCGGCGCTGCGTCCTTCTTCGCCTCGGGCTTCGGCTCGCCCTTCTTCACGTCATCCTTCTTCGCCTCGCCCTTCTTCGCCTCGTCCTTCTTTTCGGCCTTTTCGGCGTCAATCGCGGTGGCGGCGGCGTTGGCCGCGTCGAAGAGCGAACGGGCGGCGGCGCGCGCGGGGTCGTGGCGCTTGACGGCGTCGGCCATGCGCTCGATGCGGGTCTTCGCGAATTCGTCCTTCGCCTGCTCCTTCAGCGCGTCGAAGTCCTTCGCGGCCCCGTCCTTGTCGCCCTGCAGGGCCTTGCAGCGCGCGGCGCCGAGCTGGGCGGCGAGGAGGAGGTAGGAATTCGTGTTCGCCTGGGCAAAGGCCGCGAAGGCCGCGCCGGCCTCCTTGAACTTCTCCTGGCCCTCCAGAGCATAGGCGCGTCCGACGACGGCGATGTCCGCAAAGGCGGCGTTGTCCCCGGCCTTGGCGACAAGGGCGTCGTAGACCGCGAGGGCGTCTTCGTAGCGCGCCGCGTCGTAGTAGGCCTTCGCGAGGCGCAGGCGCAGGGCGGGGCCGACCTTGGTCGAACCGTAGTCGGCAACGGCCGTTTCAAGCTCGTCCACGGCGTAGGCGTTCACGAGCGCCTGGTTCGCCCCGGCATCGCGTCCGCGCAGCCAGTTGCGCCCGGCGTAGAAGCCGCCAACGACAAGCGCGGCGACGAGCAGCATCGCCACCGTGGACTTCCCCTCCTTCACCCACCAGTCCCATACGGGGAGCAGTTCGGGCGCCGCCTTCACGAAGGCGGGCAGGTTCTCGTTGGAGGTCTTCTTCTCTTCACTCATGGTTTTCACCTTGTTTCTTGCACGCTTGACGGGACTGCGCGTCCCACTGATCCAGCACCCTCTCGGCGCGCCCTTCCGTGCGCGCCACGATGCGGTTGAAGTCGAGGATGTCCGGAAACTCCCTGTTGTGGACGATCCGCCGCCGGCTCTTCTGCGGCGGCTGCTCCAGCCGCTTGACGGAATCGAGCAGCAGCACCGCCGTGAAGTAGGTCGTCTTGGGGATGCGCAGACTCTCCATCATCGTGCCGACGATTTCGTACGCATGGCCGGGCCGCGCGCGCGCCATCGCCGCGAAGAGCGCCGCCGCGCGCACGCCGTTGGACACCTCGACGCCGCGCGCACGCATCGCCTTCTCGTAGCGGTCCAACGTGGCGAGGTACTTCCACGTGGACGACTCCACCCCGCCGTCCTTGTCGATGAACGCCGCCAGCTCCGGCAGCAGATCGCCCAGCAGACCGAACTCGTACATCATCCGGAACGCCTTTGCGCTCGCCCCGTAGGGGAAGAGGCGGAACACCTCCTCGCACAGCCTCGGCACGGCCGCCGTGAGAATGCACGCATGCAGCCTGCGGATTGCCCGCTCCGTCTTGCGCTCGATCGCGAAGTCGAGCCGCGACGCGAACTTGACCGCGCGCATCATGCGCACGGGATCCTCGCGGAAGCGGATCATCGGATCGCCAATCGAACGGATGAGCCGCTTCTTCAGGTCCTCAAGCCCGCCCACCCAATCGATCACCGCATAGGTCTTGATGTCGTAGAAAAGGCCGTTCACCGTAAAGTCGCGCCGATGGGCATCCGTCTCCGGCGTGCCGAACGTGTTGTCCTCCTGCGGACCCTCCGCCGCATGTTCGATGATCTCGCCCACCGTCTGGGGGTTCTGGCGGAAGGTCGCCGTCTCGATCACCTTCCCGCCGGCGAAACGCACATGGGCGAGACGGAAGCGGCGCCCGATGAGGAAGCAGTTGCGGAACACCCGCTTGACCTCGTTCGGCGTCGCGTTCGTGCCCACGTCGAAGTCCTTGGGCGTACGCCCCAACAGCAGGTCGCGCACCCCTCCGCCCACAAGATACGCCGTGTAGCCGCGGTCCGAAAGCCGATAGAGCACCCGCAGCGCATCGGGGTCGATGTTCCTTCGGGAGATGCAGTGCGCGGCGCGCTCGCAGATGACGGGCGCGCTTCGTTTCCTTTTCACACTGAATTTGCCTAGAAAGCCGAACATGAATTTACATAGTATGCCAAAACGGACGCATAGAATCAAGTACCCGACCCCGTTTCCCGGCGGGCGACGCCCAAAAGGACCCCGAAGAGGACGAGCGTGACGGCAAGCGAACTCCCTCCGTGGGAGATGAGCGGCAGGGTGATGCCCGTCATGGGGAGGACGTTCAGGACGCCCGCGACGTTGAGGACGACCTGCACAACCAGGCTCGCCACGACGCCCGTCGCAAGCAGCGCCTCGCCCCGCGCCCCCTCCGCCGCGCGCCGTGCCGCCACGGCAAGCCCGCACGCCCACACCACGCCCCAGATCGCAAGCACGAACACCCCGCCCACGAGCCCCAGGTCCTCAGCGAGGACCGCGTAGACGAAATCGCTGGAGGCGATCGGCACGGCCTGGGCATCCCCCATGCCGAACCCGGCCCCCGAAAGGCCCCCGCCCGCCACCGCCGCGAGCCCCTGTAGGGTCTGCCAGCCCGCCCCCGTCACGTCCGCGAATGGATCCCGCCACACGGCAAAGCGCGTCGCGAGGTGTCCCACGGGGCAGAGGGCCGCCCCGGCGAAACCGAGCCCGACCATCCCGAACGCGAGCGCCCCCCACCACCACGACGCCGCGAAGAGCATCGCCGCCGCCGTCAGCGCCAGCTGCATCAGGAGCCCGAAGTCGCCGGCCAGCGCCACGAGCGCCCCCACCGCGCCCACAAGCGCGCCGCCCGCAAGGACATCCCGCGCCGCAGGGCCCTTCTTCCCCCGCGCCAGCCATCCGGCCAGGCACACCACCACGCAGAGCTTCACGAGCTCGGACGGATTGAGCCGCCCCGGCAGGTAGAGTCCCCCGCGATACCGCCGCCCCGCGACGAGCAGCAGCGCCATGAGCGCGAACGCGACGCCCCAGGCGATCCACGGACCCGCCCCGCGCAGCATCCGCCCGGCCCGTCCGCCCGCGCACGCCCCCG
>URIT01000199.1 GCA_900547945.1 uncultured bacterium | reverse complement strand
AGGCCCACCGCCGTCCCCTCCACGGCCGCGCGGCCCGCCGCGTACAGCGCGAACGGCGCGGGGGACGCGCCCGCGCGCCGCCCCCACGCATACGCCCGCTTCCCGCAGATGCGGAGCGTCGCGTCCTGAAGGACGAGCGGGCGCGCCCAGCGCTCCGCCTCGTCGTCCCATCCCACCAACGGACTTTCCGCCACCTCCAGGACGCCGTTCGTCACCACGGCAAGCGGCGTCTCGCCCTCCCCGAACGCCTCCGCCGTCTCCAGGCGCAGCGTCGCGCCGCTGACGTCGAGCGTGGTCGCCGCCAGGTTGTCCGCGCGCGTGCAGCGGAGCGTGTTCGTCGCCGCCGCCCCCGTCACGGAGACAGCGGCGGGCGGCGAACCGGCGCCGGAGAGATCGACCGTCTTCGCCGCGCCGCCGAGGACGAGGGCCGCAGCGTTCGAGACGCCGCCCACGTAGAACACCTCCTCACCCGCGAGCGTCAACGTTCCGGGAGACGTCCCCGTAAAGGCGACACGGCCTCCCACGCCGCCGCCCGTCGCGAGTTCCAGCCCCGTCCCGGCACACCGCAGCTCCCCCATCACCCGCATTCGCCCCGGCCCCGTCCACCTACCGTCCCCGCACATTCCCGCCACGCACGTCCAGTCCTCCGCGAAGCGCCCGTCCGACGGAAGATCCGCGTTCAATCGGTCGTCCACCGACGGGAAACCGACGGACGGATCGCCGAAGAAAAACTGTTCGCAAAGGATGACGAGGCGCGTCGTCTTCGGCGAATAGTCGAACGCATACTGCTGCCGCGCATGCAGGAAGGCGAGCCCACACGTCACGTCGCGCGCCACGAAGAGACGCCGCAGCGCCAGATACCCCAGCGTTGCGGAATAGCCGTCCGACAGCACAAGCCCCGCGTCCGGCGCACCCCACCCATAGCTCGCGTTGTGGATACCCGTGAGCGCACCCCCCTGCGGAGCGGCGACGGCGACCTGCCCCAGGGACGGCACGAGAACGCAGACCCCCGTCGCGTTGGTTCGCATCGCGTCGACGGCGCCGGTGTGGCATGGAACGGAGAACTCGTTGAACAGTGTAAGCCCCGTCGCCTCCGCGACGCGCCCGCGCGTCACGTTGCCGCCGGCCGACTGGACCGTGCCATGCGTGCGGCAGAGCGCGAGAAGAAGGTCCTGGGTGAAAAAGGCGGTGCGCGCGGCGGACAAACTCCCATGGCGCGGCGAAAAAAGCGTCCCCCCAGCATGCGCATGGAGCGATTCGACGGCGCGGACGGGCCAGCGCGGCGCGATCACGGTACGCAGCGTTTCGCGCGTGGCCCACTCGCCGTCCGTCACGGTGGCGGGATGCGCCGCCGTCCAGACGTTCGGCACCTCGTCGAAGAACGCCTGCTCGGGATGCGGCCGCCCGAGAGCCGGCCCGGCCTTCGGGGCGGACGCCCAGAGGAACTCGCTCACGAGGCCCACGCGGTCCGCCCCGGAAAAGGACATGTCCGCGCCGCGCGCGACCTTCGCCGCGTAGTTCGTGATCAGCTGCGCGGGCGTCGGCAGAATGCCGCTTCCATCGTCAAAGGGGACAGGGGCGAAGCGCCCGACGGCGAGGTCGGCGGCAATGTCGCAGTCGGCCCATTCCTCCTCGTCGAGGTAGACGCCGTTTCCGTTCGGGTCCCACGGGTGGTCGATGCCGTTCGCCGCATCGTCGAGACAGGCGAAGAAGAGGTCCGACGGCACGGCGTCGCACTTCTCGGCCACATAGGGGCGGGCACGCACGCCCGGCACGCAGTTTGAAAGCGAAAGGCGCTCGCCCGTCTCGAAGAAAACGGCATCGTCGGGTCGCTGTGCGTCCAACCAGGCACCACCAAGGAGGACATGGTCCGTCCCCCTCGCCGCCTCGGCACGGAGAAAGGCGTGGATGGACTCCGCCGCATTCCGGCATGCGTACTCGGCTCCGAAGGGAATGTCGCGGTAGATCTCGTCCGTCCCGACGACGCGCACCGCCCAGTCCGGCAAGGCGCGCCGCCGTTGGGCGGCATAGTCGTCCCAGGCCGTGCGCAGATCCGGCGGCGCGACGATGACGAGGCCATGCCCGGCGGATGTGCGCGCGGCGGCGCGGCGCGGAACGACGGGCGACGCGGCGGAGGGCGCGAACTGCGCGGTGAACGAAAGACCGCGCGCAACCTCGACCGTCCCCGTACCCGTCTGCGCCCATGAGCCGCCGCGCCATCGTTCGGGCGACACGCGCACACGGAGTTTCCGGACACCCTGCACGCACACGACGCCCAACGCCTCGACGGGCCGCACGGGCCAGACGTCACGGGCGTAGAAAGCCGGATCGGGCGACGTCGGAAGTGGTGCGGCATCCGTCGTGCAGGGACGCGGAACGGGACGGGGCACCTCATCCGTCTGTACGGCCCAGTCCGTGACGGACCAGGAGAGGTTCGAAAAGACCGTCCTGGCAGGAACCTCCACGAGGACGATCCGTTCGTCGAGGGCGGGTGCGCCGACGGGTTCGATGCGCACGTGCGGGGGCGCGGCAGCATCCGCCGCATCCATCCGCCAGGTCCGCGCAACGGCCTCGCCCCGCAACGCCCGGGAGGCGAGCAGGGCAAGCCCCGTCATGAGGAACAGTCGCAGCACGGGCCCTCGGGGACGCCTAGGCGTTCAGCGCGTCGACGAGGCCCCGGAAGTAGCCCACGCTCTCGGCGACCGGCGCAAGGTTGTCCGTGAAGTCCCGCTCGTATTCAAGGGAGCAGACGCCGTCGTAGCCCACGTCGATGAGGGCCTTGACGATCTTCACGTAGTCGATCTTGCCGCGCGGCAGGGGTGTCGCCGCGCCGTTCTTCTTGCCCTTCTCGAAGTTCTTGACGTGCAGGTCGAAGAGGCGCGCGTGGTACTGGCGGATCGACGCGGCGGCATCCTTGCCGCAGGCGTACTCCCAGCCGACGTCCATGCAGAAGCCGATGCGCGGGTCGAGGTCCTTCACGAGGTTCCAGCCGTAGGCGACGTCGGGGTACATGTCCGGCGAGGCGGGGCCGTGGTTGTGGATGGCGTAGCGGATGTCGAATTCCTTCACGAGCTTGTCGATGTACTCAAGCTGTTCACGGGAGCCGAGGCGCTTGTTCCACTTGTCCTTCTCGTCGCCCGGCTTGTAGGGAACGCCCACCACGGTCTTGAAGCCGAAGCGCTTCGCGTACTCGAAGAAGCGGCGCACGGCGTCGTTCGTCTTCGTGTAGAGCGGACCCGCCGCGTACGGCGTGACGCCGGCCTTCGCGCACTTCTCCTTGAACGCGGCCATCTCGGCGTCGGTGGCCTTGAGCGGCAGGTGGAAGTCCTTCACGCAGAGGTGGTGGATGTCCGTCTTCTGGAGGATCGCCAGCGTCTCGTCGAGTGTCCGCTTGCACATCGTGAAGCCGGCCATGCCGAACGCGAACGGCACCTTCTTCTTCGGCGGCTCCTTCGGCGCTGCGGTGGAGACCGGGCAGCACGTCGCCCCCGTCGTCGTGCAGCCCGCCACGGCGGCGCCGGCCAGGCCCAGCGCGGCCGCCTTCATGAAATCAAGACGTGAAACGTCCATGTCATTCCTTTCTCGTTAACGAACACTTTACAACTTAACCACTTAACTACCTAACCACTTAACTACTGAGGTAATGTCAAAACCCCTCTGACACCGTGCCGATGGTCCTGCCACCCGACAGGAAACCCACC
>URIT01000198.1 GCA_900547945.1 uncultured bacterium | reverse complement strand
GTCCCCGCCTGCGTCCCCTTGGGCGACCAGCGCGGCCGTCGCCCCCTCCGGCACGGAGACCGTCGCCGTCGCCTCCGGCGTCGCCGCCACCGCCGGTGCCGCCACCGCCTCCTGCGCGGACGCGCCCCACTTGCGCTGCAGATAGCGCTCCACGTAGGCGCGCTCCTCCTCGGACAGGGTCCGCGAGAAGACGAGCAGCTCGCCGATCCACCCCCGGAGGGCGCGGTTTGCGTTCGGCTTCACGCGCGCCGTACCCGAAGCCGCGTCCGCCTCGTAGGCGAGGCGCGTGCCGAGGCCGATGCAGTCAATCGTGTAGGCGGGCCTCTCCGCCGTCTCGACCACGCGCCGGAACGCGGGGAAGGCGTCCGTCCACCACGAGCATGCCGCATGTTCGGCGCCCGCGCGCGAAAAGCCGAGCAGAATGGGCGCCTGCGTCGGCGGCGTACCGTCGAATCCCGGGGCGGTCTGCGTGTAGCCGTCCGAATGGCGGAATCCAACCGAATCAAACGTCGTGTCCCACTGGACATAGGTGACGCCTTGGACGCCGTAGTCTTCTGTCGCCTCCTTCCACGCCGCCGGTCCGAGCGAAAGCGGACCATGCCAGCGGCAGTTGACGCCGCCGTCATCATCCGTCCAGCCGTCCCACTGCATCGCAAGGTAGAGGGTGATCCGGTCGGTGTGGTTCGTGTAGGCGTCGAGGAAGAGACCGCCGCCGCCCGAACCGCCGGGGAAGTAGAGCGCGGGACGCCCGTTCAGGGCCGCCGCCGCGTAGGTGGGGCGGCGCACGTCGCTGCGCGGGAAGGCCCCGAACGTGCCGCCGGCCGCGCCGAGGTTCGGTACGGAGGAAACCGCCGCGCCGTCCGTGTAGCCCATGAGGCGCGAGGCGTCGAACCAGACGTCGGCGGTAGCGAGGAAGCCGCCGGGCGAGACGGGGCCGGGCGGCAGGGAGAGCGCCGTGCCGTCCGTCAGCTCCACGCGCGCCCCCGGCGAAACCGTCACGGAGGAGACCGCACCCAGGGAGGTCCCCTCGGCAAGCTGGAGCGTGCCCGCCTCGACGGCGAGCGCGCCGCCGATGTTGAGCGGGCGGCAGAGGCGCAGCGTGCCCGCGCCGCGCTTGCGCAGCGAGCGGTTCGTCTGGTTTTGCGCAGGCCAGAGGGAGGCGCGGACGTCCAGGACGGCACCCGCCTCGACGTCGATCACTGCCTCCTGCGAGAGGGGCGCAAGGTGGACGTTGGCCGCCTCCACGGTTGCCGTCGACGCGCCCGTGAGCGAGCCCGGGACGACCGTCACCGTACGGTTGAAGTCGTAGTTCTTCCACGAGACGGTCCGAATCAGGTTCTCCACGCCGGCGGTCGTCTCCCCGCCGCCGCGCAGGCCGCCGTTCGTCAGAAGGCGGCTGCCGCCCTCCAGGACGACGTGCGGCGTGAGCGGCGTGTGGTTGCCGCCCGCATTGACCGACGCCCCTTCGCGCACGACGAGCGTGATGTCCGTCTGGTGGTTCGCGCCGCCAAAAACGTCGCCCTCCCAGACGCCCAGCGTCGTCCCCGGCCCCACGTCGAGCGTGCCGCCCGTCGCGAGGCCGTTGCCCTGCCAGCTGGATGAGTCCTTGCGCACGATGTTGAAGGCGGCGGTCTTCGTCTCGTCGCCCGCGCGCGCGAGGCGCAGCGTAGCGTCTTTGAACGAGACGTAGCTGTTTCCAAAATCGAGCTGGTCGCCGCCCGCCGCGTTGCGGAGCGTGCCCGTCGTGCCCGCCGCCACCGTCACCGCGCGCAGCAGCTTGATCGCCTCGCCCGTCGTGCGCCCGAACGAAAGGCCGCCGCCCGCGAGCGTGATCGCCCCGTCCTCCGCGCCCAGCCAGGCGGGCTCGGCGGCGGCGAGGAACCCGTTGCTGACGACCGTGCCGCCCGTGTAGGCGCGCGCCTCCGGGAACGTCACCGTGCCGACGCCCAGCTTGACGAGGCGGATGGCGCCGGAGAGGGGCGGCAGGGCGGCGACGTCGTCGTTGAACGCAAGCGTCAGCGTGGCCGCGGCACCCGCTGTGTTCACATAGCCGTCCGCCTCAAGGTCGCCCGCCGCCTTGACGCGCAGGTCCGCGCCCGCGAGGTCTACGGGACCCGCACGAAGCGCGCCCAGCAGCGCCAGGCCCGCACAGGCAACCATCCATCTTCCGCTTGTCCGTCTTTTCATGTCATTCGTCCTCATGGAATCGTAAACGTGAATGAATCTCGTCAGCCGTCAGCAGACATAGTTTAAACTATGCACCCCCCCCCATGTCAATTGTAAATTTTGAGATTTTTTACGGCCATGCGTGTACTCGCCTAGCGCTGGACGCGGGCGTTGCCGGCGTAGACGTCCCACACCTGCTTCTCGTCGGCGGGTTCGGCGTAGTCGTTCAGCGACGAGGCCGCGAGGACGCCCGCCGCCCAGCCGAACTGGGCGCACTTCGCGCCGTCCCAGCCCTGGAGGACGCCGTAGAGGAGGCCGCCCGTGAAGCCGTCGCCGCCGCCGATGCGGTCGAGCACGTCGATGTCGCGCGGCTCCTCGACGTGCCACGCCCCGTCGGCGCGCACGATGGCGCCCCAGAGGTGGTGGTCCGCCGAGACGACCTGGCGGAGCGTCGTCGCGTAGAGTTTCGCGTTCGGGTACTTCCCGGCGACCTGCTCGATCATCTCCTTGAAGTTCGCGATCTTGCCGGCGAGGTCCTTCCCGCCCGCCTCGGGGCCCTTGAAGCCGAGGCAGAGCTGGAAGTCCTCCTCGTTGCCGACGAGGATGTCGGCGACGGATGCGATCCGGTGGAAGGCGTCCGCGAGTTCGGTCTCGCGTCCCTTCCAGAACGTCGCGCGGTAGTTGAGGTCGAAGCTCACGAGCGTGCCGTACTTCTTCGCGGCCTGGGCGAGCGCGAGGCAGGCCTTCGTCGTCTCGGGGCTCATCGCGGCGATGAGGCCGGAGAGGTGGAGGATGCCCACGCCCTCCGCGCCGAAGATCCGCTCCACGTCGTAGTCCGCCGCGTCGAGCGTGCGCCCCACCTCGCCCGCGCGGTCGTTCCACACGCGCGGCGCACGGAGGCCGAAGCCGGAGTCGGCGATGTTGAACTGGTGGCGGTAGCCCCACGGACCGCCCTGCGGCACGTCCGGTCCCTCGAACGCGATGTTGCGCGCGCGCAGCTGCGCCTTGATGAACGCCGCCATCGGGCTGCCCGCCACGAAGCGCGTCATCACGAGGCACGTGGGCCCGAGCGCGCTCGTCACGTTGAGGACGTTCGTCTCGGCGCTCGTCGCCTGAAGGAGGAAGCGGTTCGAGTTGTGGACCGCCATGCGGTTCTCGGGCGTGATGCGCAAGCCCATGCTCGACAGGCACGCGACGGCGTATTTGACATTCCTACGGACGTTCATCGTCAATTCACTCCTTGTTCAACGGGTTTAAGATGTTGACGATTATACCATACAATGAGGTGCCGCTGCGCGGCTTTAAACGGGCGTTTTCGTGGACGCGGCGCGCCGAGGACGTCGCGCCCTCAGGGTGCGTGGTAGGGGCCGACGTCCTCGGCGGACCGCGTGCCCGAGGTGTCTCGCGGACGTTTTCGTGGGCGCGGCGCGCCGAGGACGTCGCGCCCTACCAGGGTGCGTGGCAGGGGCCGACGGCCTCGGCGGCCCGCGTGCCCGAGGTGTCTCGCGGACGTTTTCGTGGGCGCGGCGCGCCGAGGACGTCGCGCCCTACCAGGGTGCGTGGCAGGGGCCGACGGCCTCGGCGGCCCGCGTGCCCGAGGTGTCTCGCGGACGTTTTCGTGGGCGCGGCGCGCCGAGGACG
>URIT01000197.1 GCA_900547945.1 uncultured bacterium | reverse complement strand
CGACGTTCTTCGTGCGCTAGTTCCCGGGGAGGGTCGCGCTCCTGCGCGACCGGGGGCTCCGTACGCGAAGTACCCGCGCCGTCCCCAGCGCGTGGCACTGTGGGGGGACGGCAGTCGCGCAGATGCGCGACCCTCCCGCGTGCGGACATTTAAAGCCGCGTAGCGGCGATTTAACCACTTAAAGGCCGAAGGCCGACTTAACCACTTCGAGCCGCGCAGCGGCGATTCAACTCCCCATAACTGCCTCCTTGGATTGTGGTATAATGCCGTTCTCTGAAACTTCAAGGGAAAGGTGTGCGCGATGCGAAGACTGCTGGGGCTATTGGTTCTGCTCGGCGCCGTCGGCGCCCATGCGGAGGACCTGTCGTTCGTCGGCGGGACGGACAAGAACCCGCTGGACTACAAGCTGAACGAGACGATCACGTTCACCGTGACGCTCGTCGACCGCGACAAGGACAACGCGCCGGTCACGGGGCGCGCGCTGCGCTGGACGCTCGCGCACGACGACAGGAAGCTGGACAGGAACGGTACGGCGACGAGCGACGCGCCGCTCGTCCTCTCGACGGCGCTCGCGTCGCCCGGCTTCGTGCGGCTGAAGGTCGAGGTGGAGGACAACGGGGTGTGGCTTTCGGGTAACACGCAGGTCTTCGACGGCGGCGCGGGTGCGGACGTGCTGAACATCCCCGAATCGCCGGAACCCGCCGACTTCCGCGCCTTCTGGGCGGAGACGACGAACACGCTCTTCACGACGCCCTACGCGCCCGTCTGCACGAACTTCACGCCGGCGGACGCGGCGGCGGGCGTCTCGTACTTCCTCTTCGAGCTGCCGACGGTACACGGCCAGCGCCCCGCGACGGGCATCCTCGCGATGCCCGAGGCCGCGGCCGCCGCCTCGTGCGGCCTCATCGCGACCTTCAACGGCTACGGCTTCGGCGCGACGCCCCTCCCGAACGCGGCGGATGTCCGCAGGGGCAACATCGTCGTCGCCGTCACGCGCCACGGCGAGGATCCCGTCCATTCCGACGCGGCCTACTACAAGAACCTGGAGAACGTCGAGATGAAGGGCTTCTGCTTCCGTAACCTCGACAAGAAGGTGGCGGACACCGACCAGTACGGCATGATCCTGCGCGGCCTGCGCGCGCTCCAGTACGCGAAGACGCGCCGCGAATGGGACGGCGCGTCGCTGAAGGTGACGGGCGGCTCAATGGGCGGCTACCAGGCGCTCGCGATGGCGGGCCTCGACGCGGACGTGACGTCCTGTTCGGCCTTCATCCCCTGGCATGTGGACCTCTCGGGCGGCGAGAAGTTCGGGCGCATGAGGGGGTGGCGCCCCGACTGGACGGCGACCATGGACTACGTCGACGCGAAGAACTTCGCGAAGCTCGTCCGCTGCCCCGTCACGTTCTCCGCCGGTCTCGGCGACTACGTGTGCCCGCCGTCGGGCGAGGTCCTTCTCTTCAAGAACCTGCCCGAGCCGAAGAAGGCGACGTGGACGCAGAACATGGGGCACGGCAGCACCCACGGCCCGGACTGCGCCCAGTACGTGATGGAGCTTCCCGCGTCCGAGCCGGAGCCCGTACCGACGCGCGAGCTGAAGTGGGTCGGCGGCGGCGCGGACAAGCTCTTCAGCAACGCGTTGAACTGGCAGGACGTCGTCGGCAAGACGAACGCCGTGCCGCAGCCGGGCGACACGCTCACGATCGACGTGAACACGAAAGGCGGGAAGAGCGACATCCCCAATCTTTACTTGGAACAGATCAAGATGGGCGGCTACCAGGAAGCCTCCACGGACGGCGAGCCGCTCATCTTCACCTCCGCCTCGAAGGGCATCTACAACACGGGCTACCTCCACTTCGACTTCCCCGTCGCGCTTGTCGGCACGGGCGTGCCGTTCTTCTCCAGCTCGACGTGCGTCGTGCGCGGGTCGTTCAGGAGCCTGGACGGATCGGACGCGGGCATCGTGAAGACGGGCCCGGGGCGCGCGGGCATCAACGGCTGGGGCGTGCCGGGCGCGGCCGGCTTTGCCGGCTTCCGCCATGTGACGATCCGCGAAGGGGAGTGGATCTACGGCATCAACGGGGGCGCGGGGAAGATGCACCTGCTGCCGAAGGGCCAGACGGTCGTCTTCGACGGCGCGGGTGCGACGCTCGGCATTTCCCAGCCGTGCGTCTTCGAGGACTTCCACCTCGTCGAGACGGACAACGCGCGCAACAAGGCGCACGCGATCTCCTGCCAGGTGGACAACGGTACGGAGGTCAAGCGCGCCCGGCTCACCGTGACGGGCACGCCGCCCGACGACGAGACGGTCTTCACGGGAACGTTCGAGACGTCCGTCGACTTCTGCTGGAGCCCGGCGTCCGACGCGAAGGCGTTCGTCCTCTCGGGGCGGACCTCGACGACGAAGGGCGACGTGGAGGTCGCGCGCGGCACGCTGCGGCTGACGGGTGGCGCGGGCTACTCCCGGCTCGGCACGCTGCATCTCTCGGGCGGCGCGGCGGCGCGGCTCGTCGTCGACACGCCGCCGCGTGACGCCTTCCGCGCGCGCCGGCTCGTCCTCACCGAGGGCACGGAAAAGATGGACCTCGCCGCCGGCGTGACGTTCACGGTGGGCGGCGCGCTCATCGTCGGCACGCGCCTCCCGCCGGGCGTCTACACGGCGGCCGACGTGGCCTGGCTGACGGGTGCGGGCACGGTCGTCGTCGAGGGGATGGCGCCCGAGACGTTCCGCTGGGTGAAGCGCGACGCCTACGAGAGTCTCAAGTGGAGCCGCCCGGAGAACTGGATCGACGAGCAGACGGGCCAGAACGGCGTGCC
Source organism: uncultured bacterium (assembly GCA_900547945.1). Classification (GTDB taxonomy): domain Bacteria; phylum Verrucomicrobiota; class Kiritimatiellia; order RFP12; family UBA1067; genus RUG572. The sequence continues at coordinate 1,027 of URIT01000197.1, read as the reverse complement.
GGTCGACGGCGACACGATCTACCTGCCGGGCGGCTACGCCGCTGACAACGTCAACGACCTCGTCAATTTCCGCCCGCGCCGGATCTACGTGCAGGGCGGCTACTCCAGCCCAAGCGGCAACCCCGTCATCTTCGACGGGACGGACCCCAACGACGGCATCTACAACGACGGCTTCATGTACTGGCGCATCCCGCTGGTCGTCAACGCGGACGCGATCACGCTTTTCGCATCGTCCGCCGTCGGCCACCAGGGCGACATTTCGTCGACGGACGGGCGTCGGTTCACGGTGCGGAAGAAAGGGGGCGGCCTCTGGGCCCTCCAGTCGCAGGCAAACGCCTACACGGGCTTCCGGCGGCTGGAGCTGTACGAGGGGCGGGTCGCCCTCGGCTGGCAGGGCTTCGGCGTCGGCACGTCCTTCCCCGAGAACCTGGACATCGTCTTTGCCGGCGAGAACACGGCGCTGCGGTGCAACCGCGACGCGACGCTGCGCGGCGCGGTGATCGCCGAGACGGCGGCGGCGGCGAACCGGGCGCACCGCCTCGGCGCGCATGGCGACTCGGGCGACGTCCACGTCGGCGAGAAGGCCGTCACGCTCGCGCTCGTGGGCGAGCCGGCGGCCGACTCGCGCTTCACGGGCGTCCTGGAGGCGCCGCTCAGCCTCCTCTGGGGGCCCGCGAACGCGCGCACCTTCACCTTCGCGGGCGCCTCTTCGGCGAACACGACGACGAACGCGCTCACGGTCACGAACGGAACGGTCCGCCTGGCGGAGGGGGCGACGTTCACCGCGCTCGGCACGCTTGCGCTCATGGGCGGGGCGGCGACGGGCTTCCGCGTGGAGGCGCCCCCGGCGCAGCCCTTCCACGCGAAGGCCCTTGTGCTGGAGACGGGCGCGGAGCGCCTCTTCCTCGAAGGCGGCGTGAAGATCGCCGTCGATGCGGCGACGGTGGGCGGCGCGGACCTGCCCGCCGGCGTCTACCACGCGACGGGCGTGGCCGGCGGCACGGGCGCGGCGTGGATCGCGGGCGGC
>URIT01000196.1 GCA_900547945.1 uncultured bacterium | reverse complement strand
TTCGCCGCCTCCGCCGCCGCGTCCGTCGCGCCCGCCCCCGTCCAGGCGACGTCCGTGACGGCATCGCCCGCCCGCCAGAGGACGGTGACCGTCCCCGCCGCCAGCCAGTCCGCCGCCGTGTAAGTGCCGCTCGGCACCGCCGCGCCTCCAACCGTCAACGTGTAGACCACAAACGGCGTCGCCGCGTTGACGGAAACGGTCGCCCCCGCCGCCAGCGCCAGGTTGAGCCCCAGCGCGCGGGGCGGCGTCGCGCCCGTCGCCGTGAACGCGCCCGTCACCGTCACGGCGCCGTCCAGCGCCGTGCCCGCCGCCGCCGTCACGTTCGTGAAGGCGCACGCCTCCGAGAAGTTCACGCTGCCCGCCTGGACGTTCAGCGCCTCGCCCGTCGCCGCCCGCACGGTCAGCCGCCCCGCGCCCACCTTCTCGACCGCGACGCGCGCGGTACACTTCGCGTTCAGCGTGCCGTCCACGCCGTCCGCCCCCAGCACGAGCGTCCCCGTCGCCGTCGCGTGCGTGTTCGTGACGACGCCGCGCCGCCACGCCTCCGCGCCCGTGCTCGTGACGCCGTTCACGTACTGGCGCGTCCCGCAGAGGTCGAGGCAGCAATAGGGGATGGACACGCCGCTCGCGGCGGCGGCCTCCGTGATGCCCGTATTGTACCCCAGCGAGAGGATGCCGGTCGCCGGGCCGTGCGGCAGGAGGTCGTCGCTCGTCGTCCGCAGCCAGACGTTTTCGTTGAAGAGGAGGTTGCCCGTATGCTCCCAGACCACGTGGTCGTCCTTGTCGAGGTTCCACGGCTTGTGGTTGGCCCCCGCGACACCCTCTGGCGTGCTGCCCGACTGGGCGAGGTAGACGTGCCGGCCGACGATCCGCACCGTGCCGCCCTTGCGACCCGTGAAGCGCGCCCACTGGAACTGCGACTTCAGACGGATGTCGGCCCCGTCCACGCCCTCCAGGACGAGCGTCGCGCCGGACACGGGCGAAAGCGGCGCGCCCGATTCGCCGCCGTCCAAGATCGCCGTCGCGTTGTTCCGCAGGAGCGTGCCGCCCCGGAAGAGGATGCGCGCGGGGTAGAGCGTGGACTTGTTCTGGATCTGGGAGATGTCCGCCACCACGCTCGCGGGGATTTCAAGGAAGTCGATCATGCCCGTCTCCGGGTCGGGCGCGACGGACGTTTCGATGTCGAGGAAACGCGCCCAGAAGCCGCTGAACGCATTGTAGCCGAACTTCGGGTTCGTCTTCAGGACGATCCGCGCCGGCCCCGTCGAGCCCGGCGCGCCGTCCACGACGCCCATGCGCACACGGTAGTAGGTGGGCTCCGTCTCCTTGCCCGTCCCGCGCGGATCGTCGATGCCCGTCTTTCCCCACTCGTTGTTCGCGTTCGCGCCGTCCATCGAGTTGCGGTAGGCCGTGAAGAAGCCGGAGTTGCCCTGCACGGTCAAGGTGACGGGGTTCGCCGTCGGCGCGAGGTTGACCCAGGCGGGGGAATTCGCACTTTCGCCTCTCAGACGGAGGAACGTGCGGTCGTCGAGCGTGAGGTCGGCCGAGATGTTGACCGGCGCGCACTTCGCGATGATGTTCGTGACGCCGCGCAGCGTCGTCGGCGACGTGATGTCGCCGAAGTAGTCGTTCGTGACGACATCCGCCGAAGCCGCAAGGCCCGCACACACAAGGCCGAGCAGACCCGCCGCCCGGCTTACGTTCTTTTCCGTCATGATCGCACCCCTTCCTTGTGGACAGAAATCCTACCGCATCGTAAATGACGCCATTATATACCCTCCCCCCTGCTGCCTACAAGGATAAAAACGGAATATTTGGAAGTTTTCCGAAGGAGGGCGCGCCCCGCGCCCCCCGTTCGGCACGCGCCTACTCGGCGTGGGTGCCGTCCTTGTCGTCGGGTGCCTTGTTCCCCTTGTCCAGGAACCACCCCGCCACGACCAACGCGACAACCGACAGCACCGACACGCCCACGATCACCAGAATCTTCGTACTCATTCAGTTCTCCGACTTTTCACGTTCAACTTCAAAGAGGCAAATGCAAAACCTTCGCGAAGATACGGGAGGGCCGCGCTTGTCGCGGCCGGGGTTTTGCAAGTGCCTCCAAGGACAAATTCCGACACGCCGTTCACTCGTCCTCCTTCTTCCGCACGGCGCGGGGACGCCGGAAGAAGTCGCGGATGAAGCCGAGGAACAGAAAACCCGAAATCCGCTCGGTCGGGCCATGGCCTGCCGTCGCGGCCACGAGGGCGGGTTCGGCCGCCCCGGCGGCGGACGGACGGTCCGTCATGCCGAAAACGAACAGAAACGCCAGTGCAAGGCACGCCACCGCGACGGCCAACTTCGCCCGACGGACGCGGCGCCGGCGGCGGAGCGTGCCGACGAACCGCCCCGCGAAATCCTCCGGCAGCCTCTTCGTGTGCGCGTATGCGCCGATTCGCCGCGTCAATTGCAGGTCAAACTCCTCTTCCGTCATGTCTCCACTCCTTTCTCCAGCAGTTCACAAAGCATCCGGCGCGCATTGAAGAGCCGTGACTTGACCGTGCCCACCGGCACGGCAAGCTGCGCGGCGATCTCCTCGACCGACCGATCCTCGAAATACTTCAGCACGACCACGGCGCGCGTCCCCTCCGGCAGCGCCCGCAGCGCCGCCAGAAGCCGGTCCGAACCGACCTCCCCCACCACGTCCGGCAGCACCGCCACGGCCGCCTGTTCGGGCAGATCCAGCGCCGATCCCATGAAGACGACATCCGGCCCGCTGCGGCGCAGGTCCATCCGCCGGAAGTTCAGCATGATCGTGTAGAGCCAGCAGAAGAAGTCTCCGCTCGGTTCGTACTGCCGGATCTTCTTCACCGCCTGGTCGAACGTGCGGAACACCAGCTCCTCCGCATCCTGGTCGTTGCGGCACAGACAGGAGGCAGCGGCGAAAAGCCTGTTTCCGTACTCGGAAACAAGCTGCCGCGCACCGTCGTCGACGTTCTGCTGAATCTCGCGCCAAACTTCCATGTTCAAGACGTACCACGCCTACACAAACGTAAATGCGGAAACACCCGCACAAGGTTCACGCCGCGTTCACATTTTTTCGCCGCCGTGCCCCGGGGTGCATGTGGTATACTTGCCGCATGGAAAAGAAAGTCTATCTCGACGCGCGTGACTATCTGCGCGACATGTGGCGCCTTGCGCGCCAGGTCCTCGACTCCGGCTGGCGGCCCGACGTGCTCCTCGCCCTCTGGCGCGGCGGCGCGGAGGTCGGCGTCGCCGTCCACGAATACCTCAAGGTCCAGGGCGTCTCGGTGCGCCACATGCCCATCAAGTGCTCCAGCTACACGGGCATCGGCACGAGCAACGCCAAGGTGAAGTTCGAGCATGCGGACGGCGTTCTGGCGCAGCTCAAGCCCGGCACGAAGGTGCTCGTGGTCGACGATGTCTTCGACACGGGCCGCACCGCCGCCGCCGTCCACGAACGGCTCGCCGCCCTCGGCTGCGACATGCGCATGGCCTGCGTCTACTGGAAGCCCGAGAAGAACATGACGCCCTACAAGCCCGACTTCCACGTGCGCACGCTGGACCGCTGGATTGTCTTTCCCCATGAAATCGAGGGCCTCACCCCCGCCGAAATCGCCGAAAAGGACGAAGTCCTCGCCGCGTTGATGAAGATTAAGTAGTTAAGTGGTTAAGTGGTTAAGTGATTAAGTTGACCTCCAGAATTAGGTCTGACCTAATTCTGGAAACTGTGGTTTTCAGTGTAATGGCAGAACTTAACGACTTAACCACTTAAAGCGAAGCGACTTAATAACAAATCACCAACCAACCTCCAGAATTAGGTCTGACCTAATTCTGGAAACTGTGGTTTTCAGTGTAATGG
>URIT01000195.1 GCA_900547945.1 uncultured bacterium | reverse complement strand
CCGCGCTCTTCGCGCGGCGCGGGCGCGAGCTGCGCCGGCGCTCGCCCTATCAGCTTGCGCGGTGGATCGCGCGCCGCCGCACGCTCGGCGCGCTCGCGACGCTTGGGCAGGACTGCACGGTGCGGGTGCTGGAGCGGATTCGCGAGACGTTGGCGGACGGCGTGCCGCCGGACGTGGAGAGAGACTGGGAGGTGTTCAATTGAACGACACGAAAGAGGAACTTGACGCGGAAGAGCTCCGGCTCAAGCGGCTGAACGCCCTCCGGGGCATCGTGCAGATCATCGCCCGCCGCTGGCTGTGGGCGTTTCTCGCGGCGCTTGTCGTCGTCTCCGGCGCGCTCACGGCGCTGCTCGCGCGGCGCACGGCCCGCTCCTGCGAACGGGCCGTCGTCACGACGAAGCTGCAGTTCTACCCCAAGAGCGCGGCGAAGATCCCGGCGCTGGACGCCAAGCAGGTCCTCCAGATCCTCACGCGCGCCGCGCTCGTGCGCAACTACATCGAGGAGGCGGGCCTCGTGGGCGTGGAGCGCCTGCGCGCGTGGATCGACCTCTCGATCGAGCAGAACCGCTGGGACCCGCGCCTCTTCGAGATCACGACGAAGGCCAGCACGGAGGCGCGCGCCGTCGAGAAGGCGAACGCCTTCGCCGACGTCTGCCTGAAGGAGTACGAGGCCTACCGCCGCGCCGAGCTCGAGAAGTGGCTCACGACGATCGGCGCGCGGCGCCAGGAGCTGACGGACCAGATCGCGCAGATCGACGGCGAGGAGCAGCGGCTCGCGCAGGCGAACGGGCTGCTCTCGCCGGAGGAGGACGCCGACCGCCTGCGGACGACGATCTCCGACCAGAAGGTACGCCTTTCCGAGGCCGCCGTGAGGGTGACGAACGGGGCGCTGCGCGCGAAGCGGCTGAAGGAGGAGCTTGGCGCCGTCTCCGTCAAGGCGTTCGGCCGCGCCGACGAGCTCAAGGCCCTGCAGGAGGACGTCCTCCGCGCGGAGAAGGAGGTCGCGCGCCTGCGGACGCTCTACACGGACAAGAACCCGCGCCTCGCCGTCGTCCTGAAGGCGCAGGCGGACAGCCGGGCGAAGCTCGACGCCTTCCTCAAGGAGAACGAGATACCGGCGATGACCAGCGTGGAGCTTGAGCGCCTGACGGCCGTCTACGAAAAACTCAAGGACACCGAGATCGAGTACGAGGTCCAGAAGTCCGGCAAGGAGGCGCTGGAGAAGGAGATCGCCGCAAACGAGCGGCAGCTGACGACGCTCGTGCGCCTCCTGCCGCAGTTCGAGGGCTTCCGCCGCCGGCGCGAGACGCTGCAGGCGACGATCCAGGGGCTGGAGGAGACGATCTCGGACATCCGCTACCTCCAAGCGTCGGTCTCCGGCGACCTCGCGCAGGTCGAGCGCGCGACGGGCGGGAAGGTCGCCTCGCCGCTCTCGAGGAAGAACGTCGCGCTCGGCCTCGCCGGGGGGCTGTTCGCCGCGGGCGGCCTGCTGGCGCTTCTGGTGCTGGCGGACTTCGCCTTCGGGCGCGTGCGCAGCCCGCGCGAGGTGGCGTGCTACCTGGGCGTGCGCCTGCTGGGCGCCGTCGTCCCGAAGGACCGCTGCCCGAAGGGCGTCGAGCACAAGGACCTCATCGACCGCATCTGCTTCCGGCTTGAGAAGGAGACCGGCACGCGCGCCGTCGTCTTCTTCGGGCTGCTGCCGGGCTGCCGGTTCGTCGACGAGCTGGCGGAGGCGATGCACTGGAACCTGACGATGTCCGGGCGGCACTCCGTCCTCGTCGAGATCGTCGAGGCGCGGACGTTCCGCGAACCGGAGGGCGCCGAGGCGCTCTCGACGCTCTACGTGAAGGGGGCGAAGGCGTGGTTCGCGGTCGCGAGCCTGAAGGCGCTCTCGCCGTCGGAGACGCGGCTGCTCGCGGAGGACGTCGCCGCGCTGCGCCGGCGCTTCGACGTCGTCGCCCTGCGCTGCGCGCGGCCCATCACCTCGGACATCTTCCTCCGCCAGGCGCTGGAGCTGGCCGAGGCCTGCGTCTTCCACGTCGGCGCGCGCCGGACGCCGCGCCGCCTCCTGCGCCGCCTCGTCGCCTGCGGGGAGCAGGCCGGCAAGGAGCCGCTCGTCATCGTGGACGGGCGCCTTTCGTACACGGACCTTTCAAAGGAGGCCATCTGATGGGACGGATGCACAAGACGGTTCTGGCGGCGTCGCTCGCCCTGCTGCTGGGCGGCTGCTACTCGGAGCGATTCACGGGCCGGCTGGAGGCGTTTCCCGAGCTCGTCGACGCCGAGACGGCGGCGGTCGCCGAGTCGCTCATGAACGACGAGCAGCGCCAGGCCCGGGACCGGGAGCTTGTCGCGCTCAACAGCGCGCCGCAGAAGCCCTACACGATCAACGCCGGCGACGAGGTGTTCCTCTCGGTCTACAACCACGACGACCTCAGCCGCCGCACGGCCGTCACGCCGGACGGCAAGATCGGCATCGTCTTCCTCGGGGAGGTGAAGGTCGAGGGCCTGACGCTCGCGGAGGCGGCCAAGAAGATCGAGAAGGGCCTCGCCGCCTACATCAATGCGCCGGCCGTGGGCCTCACGCCGGTCTCGGTCGGCTCCGAGACCGTGACGATCGGCGGCGCGGCGACCCACCCCGGCACCTACGTCATCTCCACGGGCATGAAGCTCTCGGACCTCTACGCGAAGGCCGGCGGGTCGAGCATCCGCCGCTTCGGCGACCAGGACCTCGACGCGGCCGACCTCGTCAACTCGCGCTTCGTCCGCGACGGCAAGTTCGTGCCCGTCGACTTCCGCCTCGCGATCGAGAAGGGCGACCCCGTCCACAACCTCATCCTGCGCAAGAACGACTACATCTACATCGGCGTCCGCTCCGAGGCGATGGTCTGCCTCGTCGGCGACGTCGCCAGCCCCTACAAGAAGCTCTGGGACAACAGCCTCGGCCTCATCGAGCTGCTCGCCTCCGGCGGCTGGATGAACGAGACGCACTGGTCGCACGTCGTCATCATCCGCGGCGGCGTGGCGAACCCGCGCCTCTACCGCGTCCACGTCGACGCGATCCTCTCGGGCCACGCGCCGAACGTGCGCCTGGAGCCGGGCGACGTCGTCTACGTGCCGAAGGACAACGCCTCCGAGTACAACGTGTTCGTCCGCAAGCTCCTGCCGACGGCGCAGCTCCTCAACCTGATCGGGTATCCGCTCATGAACGCGAACTCGACCTTCCGGTTCGACTGAGGCCAGGAGGCGGACGGGATGCGAAGAGACGTCTTTGTCTTCGTCGACGCCCTCGGGTGGGACCTCGTTGCGCACACGGGGTTCCTCGCCGACCTCCTGCCGCACCGCCGCGCCGTCGAGATGCAGTTCGGCTACTCGTGCAGCGCGATCCCCGCGATCCTCTCCGGCACGCGCCCCGCCGCGAACGGCCACCTCTCGCTCTTCCGCTACGCGCCGGAGGCGTCGCCGTTCCGCACGCTCGCGGCCCTGCGGCACGTCCTGCGCCCGGCGGCGTTCTGGCGGCGCGGCCGCGTCCGCCACTGGCTGTCGAAGGCGGTGAAGCGGGCGCTCGGCTTCACGGGCTACTTCCAGCTCTACGCCGTGCCGCTCGACCGGATCGGCTTCATGGACTACTGCGAGAAGCGGGACCTCTTCGCGGCGGGCGGGCTCGGCGGAATCGAGAACCTCTTCGACGCCTGGACGCGGCAGGGCGTCCGCTTCCACATCTCCGACTGGCGCCGGGGCGACGACGAGAACCTTGCGCGCGCGCTCGGGGCCGTCCGCGCCGGGGCCGAGAAGGTGTTCGTCTACACGGCCGCGCTCGACGCGATCCGCCACGATCACGCCGCCGACCTCGACGCGGGCGCGGTCCGGGCGCGGCTCGCGGGCTATGCGGCGGCAATCCGCGCGCTC
>URIT01000194.1 GCA_900547945.1 uncultured bacterium | reverse complement strand
AGGCGCGCCGTCAGCCCCTCCAGCCGCCGCGCCGCGCGCGCGAGCGCCTGCTCCGGCGCACGGCCGAGGCGGCGGACGAGATCGTCCGTCTGCTGCATCAGGTTTTCCACCCGGTTCCGCAGCGCCCGGTCGAGCCGGCCCCGCAGATCCGCCACGCGCTTCTCCAGGTCCCGCTTCACGGGCACGACGCACTCGCCCGCGATGGAGGGCGTGCCCGCCCTGAAATCCGCCGCGTAGTCGCAGAGCGTGAAGTCGCTTTCGTGCCCCACGGCGGAGATGACGGGGATGGACGAGTTCGCCACGGCGTACACGACGGACGCCTCGTTGAACGTCCAGAGATCCTCCATCGAACCGCCGCCCCGGGCGACGATCAACACGTCCGGCCGCCAGCCGACGTCCGCGTTCACGAGGAGCCCGTTGAAGAAGCGGATGCCCTCGACGACCTTCTCCGCCGCCCCCTCGCCCTGCACCTTCGCCGGATAGAGGCGGATCTCGACGTTCGGAAACCGCCGCGTGATCACGTAGCAGAGGTCGTGGATCACGGCCCCGTCGGGCGAGGTGACGATGCCGATGCGGTGCGGCAGGAACGGCAGACGCCGACGCCGCTCCGGGTGGTCGAGCTTGTTGTATCCTTCCTTCTCCAGCTGGGCCTTGAGGGCGTTGAACTGCGCCATGCGCGCGCCAAGCTCGTCCTTCTTCAGGCGCAGTTTCTGGACCTTGAACGCATACTGCCCGCGCAGCATGTTCAGGTCCAGCTCGCCCTCCACCTGCACCTTGAGGCCGTTGACCGTGTCCTCGCCCTTCGCGAGCGCCTTCTTGAAGTCCTCGTCGCACGTGCGCAGGTTGAACGCGAAGAGGACGCAGCTGATCGCCGCGTCCTTGTCCTTGAGCGTGAAGTAGCGGTGGCCCGAGGCGTAGACCCTGTTTCCCGAGACCTCCCCCTCGATCCACACGCCCGCGAGCTTCGCGTTGTTCGCGAGCAGGTTCCGCCTGACGGACAACGTCAACTGCGTGACACTGTAGATGCGTTCGGCCATGCCCGCGTCACGTCGTGTAGTCCGCGTTGATGTGGACGTAGTCGAGCGAGAGATCGCAGGTGTAGATCGACGCGGCGAACGTGCCGAGGTGGAGGTCCACCGTCACGACCAGCTCGGGCCCCTGCATCTCCTTCTCCAGCTTCGCGAGCTGCGCGGCGTCGGCCACCTCGCCCCTCCGGTAGGCCCACGTCTTCCCGTAGAACACCTCCGCCGCGCGGTCGTCGACCTGCGCGCCGGAATACCCCGCCGCCGCGAGGACGCGCCCCCAGTTGGGGTCCTTGCCGAACCAGGAGGTCTTCGCGAGCGGGCTCTTCGCGATCGCGCGCGCCGCGCGGTCGGCGTCCCTCTGCGTCTTCGCGTTCACGACGCGCACCTCCACGTACTTCGTCGCCCCCTCGCCGTCCGCCGCCATCTGCTTCGCGAGCGCCACGCCGACGGCGGTGAGCGCCGCGACGAACGCCTCGAAGTCGTCGCCCGGCGTGACGATCGGCGCGTTCCCCGCCGCGCCGGAGGCGAGCAGGAAGACGCTGTCGTTCGTCGACTCGTCGCCGTCCACGACGACGTGGTTGAAGCTCACGGCGACCGCGCGGCGCAGGGCGCGGCGCAGGAGGGCGGGCGCGATCGCCGCGTCCGTCGTGATGAACCCGAGCATCGTCGCCATGTTCGGCTCGATCATGCCGGAGCCCTTGCACATGCCGCCCACCGTGACGGTCCGGCCGCCGATGGTCGTCTGCACGGCGGCCTGCTTCGGCTTCGTGTCCGTCGTCATCACGGCCTTCTCGGCGGCAAGGCCCGCCGCCTCGCCGCGCGCGAGCTGCGCGGCGGCGGTCTTCATGCCGGCGAGCAGACGGTCCATCGGCAGGCGCCGCCCGATGACGCCCGTGGAGGCGACCAGCACATGGCGCGGGTCGATCCCCAGTTCGCCCGCCGTCGCGAGCGCCGCAAGCTCGGCGTCCCGGTAGCCCGCCTCGCCCGTGCAGGCGTTCGCGCAGCCGCTGTTCGCGAGGATCGCCTGGACGCGCCCGCCCTTCACGACCGCGCGGTCGTAGACGACCGGCGCCGCCGCGACGGCGTTCGTCGTGAACACGGCCGCCGCCGCACACGGCGCGTCCGCCACCACGAGCGCCACGTCGTTGCGGCCCTCGTACTTGATGCGCGCGGGCACGCCCGCGGCCCTGAAGCCCTTTGCGGCGCAGACGCCGCCCCTGATTCTCCGAATGCCCATGCGGAAAAGTATACCACATCCCCGAAGGCCCCGCGCCGCGCCTCCTGCGCCTAGCGGAGGATGAGGAAGATGCCGACCTGTCGGACGCGCAGGATGCCCGGGCCCGTGAAATGCGCGCCCAGCTTCGCGTGGCCGGCCCCGTAGTCACCCCCCGGCATCGGCACGCCGTCCACCACGAACGACTCCGCCTTCTGGAGACCCGTCAGGTCGAGCTTCCAGTCCGCGCCCTCCGCCCGGATGCGCACGTCGTCGCGGAACGTCCCGGCCGAGCCGACCTTCAGCGTGCCCGTCCCCCGCACCGTCACGTTCGTGCCGTTGAGCCACGTCGCGCCCGCGTCGAACTCAAGCCGCCCGCCCGACACCGCCACGTCGCCGAACGACTCGTAGGCCCGCGCAAGCATCCGGTGGACGCCCGCGCCGCTCTTCGCGAGCGTGACCCAGCCCGTGATCTGCGCGCCGCAGTTCGTGACGGCCTCGTGCCCGTCCGGGACGCCGGACGTCACCTCCAGCGTCGCGGGCCAGTCGCCGCGCACCGTGCCCCGCAGCATTCCGCCCGTCGCCACGAATTCCACGTTTTTCCCCGAGCAGAGCCACTTCATCCGCTGGTGCGTCGCCCCCAGCTCCAGCGTCCCGCCCCTGTCGGAGGTGAAGAGAAAGCCCGTGTCCGTGAACACGTCGTCGACCAGGAACGCCAGCGTCGCGGCACTGGGCTCGACGAAGTGCCGGACGGAGCATCCCGCACTCCAGAATTCGACGCGCGTCGTCGAACCGAAATTGAACGTGCGGTTGGTCGATTTCACGACCACGGGGCCCCTTACCTCGTAGCGCGTCTGCGTGCTGCCGTCGTCCGTCGGCAGAAGCCCCAGCCCACCGCTCTCGACCGTGATCCCCTTCTCGAAGACGTAGGTGCAGCCCGTGTCCGCGCGGAATGCCGTGGACGGCACGCAGGAGACAAGCGCCTTGAACGTGTTCACCGTGTTGGTCGCGCCGACCAGCCACCGGTCGCAGCCAAGGCCGATCTGCCCCCGCCCCTCGACCGTCACGGGCTTGTGGATCGTCGCGCCCTCCAGGCGCGTGTTGCCGGTCAGGGCGAAGCGGGCGACGTCGGCGTAGCCCGACGGCATCGTCTTGTTGTCGCGCAGGCGGCAGTAGTTGAACGTGAGCGGGGACGTGTCGCCGGGGCAGCCGACGTCGCCGCGCAGGACGAGCCAGCCGCCGCCGCGCGTATGCGAGATCGGGCCGGGGATCCGCGCGTTTTCGAGGACGAGCGCGCCGCCCGCGTCGTCGTAGTCGTACACGAGGTCGCTCAGCTTCGTCCCCACCATCTCCAGCCCCCCGGCGGCGGAGCCGGCGAGCCCGCCCGTCAGCTTGAGCGTGACGTTCGTCGGCAGCGTCAGCGTCTGGCCCGTGACCAGCTCCAGCGGGACCGTCACCGCGTAGGTGCGCCGTTCGCCGGCGGGCGCCGCCGCGAGGTCGAGGTTCCCGAAGAGGTTCACCGTCCCCGCCGAACCGTCGGCAGCCGCGAGCGTGAAGTCGCCCGGCGCGTCGAACGCCATGCCGGAGAAGGAGTAGGCGCCCGCCAGCTCCGCGCGCGCGCCGCCGGTCGCGAAGACGGGCCGCGCGCCGAGAAGCGAGAAGTCCACCGGCCGCGCCCAGTTCGCCGCCTCCGCCGCCG
>URIT01000193.1 GCA_900547945.1 uncultured bacterium | reverse complement strand
GCCGCCAGGCGTCATCCCCCGTCACGCCCGCCGCCCGCCAGTCCCACGGCACGAAGCCGCGCGCCCGCGCCGGAGAGGCGTCGGCGAGGTCGAAGTCGAGGCCGCGGGCGTCCTTGAAGAGCGGGTCCGCCACGCATCCGTGCGGATCGGCGCCCAGCTTCCGCCACGCCGCGTAGTCGAGGTGGTTGAACTCGTCCGCCGCCGCGTCGCCGTCGTACCGCCACCAGACGTTGTTGTCGAAGGAGACGTCCGAGAGCGCACGGTCCGCCGCGTAGCGGTCCCAGGAGTGGACGGCCTCGCGCGCGCCCTCCCAGACGACGATGTTGTGGTCGAAGACGAACGAGCGGTGCGGCTCGACGCGGGCGTGGTAGACCATCTCGCCCGTGCCGCGCGAGAACGCGAGGATGTTGTTGACGAAGCGGTTGTCCTTCCCGTAGTGCTGGGTGATCGGCCCGGAGGAGATGTCGTAGACGAGGTTGGAGGCGACGAGGAGGTGCGCGGTGCCCTCGTCCGCGTAGATGCCGCGCCCCCCGCGCCCGGCCTGCCCATAGCACCAGACGTCGTGGATGCGGTTGCCGACGATCTCGCTGCCCGCATGCTCCCCCAGCGTGTAGATGGCGGCCATGTCGCTCAGGATGCCGTTGCCGATGTGGTGGATGTGGTTCCAGGCGATCCGGATGCGGCGCGTCGGCGTCGGGGCGTACCCCCAGCGCCAGCCCGAGGCGATCCCCGTGTAGTGGAAGTCGGCGATTTCGTTGTACTCCACGGCGACATCCGCCGCATGGCCCATCCAGACGCCGTGCGCGCCGTCCGCGAGGCGGCCGCCGGCGCGGATGATGTTGTCGCGCACGAGGATCCGGCTCGCCGTCGCGCGCATCGTCCGCTTGTCGAACGAGGTCGCGCCGATGTAGATCCCGCCCGCGCCCAGGTCCTCGAACAGGCACCGCGTGACGCGCGCGTCCTCCGTGCCCCGCCCCAGCCACAGCGCGTGCGGCCCCAGATGGGCGAACCGGCACCGGTCGAAGGCGATCCCCGCGCAGGCGCGCGTCTCGACGGCGGCCGGCAACTGGATCTGCGCCTGGGCGTTGATGAACCCGCGCCCCTCGATCTGGAGGCGCGCGTGGGCGAAGGAGATGCCACGGAACGACACGTTCGTCGCGCCCTGGATGTCGAGCAGCTTCTCGGCGACGGCCGCCACGGCGACGCTCGTCGCGGCCGCCTCGCCGGCGCGCGGCACATACAGGACCTTTCCCCCCTCCTGGAACCATTCGCCGGGGGCGTCGAGCGCCGCGCGCAGATTCTGGAGCTTGAAGCGCGGCCGGAACGTGTTCCAGAAGAGGATCGCCCGCGTGCAGCCCGGCGAGACGCGCACCTCGCCGCGCGCCGCGTCGAAGCCCGCCAGGGCCGAAAGGCCCATGTCCCAGCTCTGGTAGAGCGGCACGCGCACGCGCGCGCGCTCGGCCGCCGTCAGCCCCGCCAGCGGCGCGACGTCGTCCGCCTCCGCCGTGAACACGTCCTTCGCGCCCTCCGGCGCGTCCTTCACGTAGTAGTAGCCCTCGTTCGGCGACGTCGCCACGCGGGCGAAGCGCCCGTTCACCGTGAGCTGCTGGATGGCGTCGACGCCCGCCGCGTCGGCCTCCCACCAGCCCCGCCCCGTGTCCCGGAAGGGGCCGAGGGCGCGGCCGCCCGAGAAGACGGCCTCGCCTTCCCCGTCGGCGACAAACGAAAGCCCCGCATCGGCCGCCGTCAGCCGGATCGGCGCCTGCAGCGCGTAGACCCCCGGCGCGACGCGCACCGTCAGCGGGCCCGGCGACGACGCGCGGAGCGCCCGAATCCGCGCCAGCTGCCCTTCCACGTCCGCGCCCGGGCGCAGCGCCACCTCGCCGCGCAGGGCCGGGCCACACGCGAGCGCGCACAGCGCAGCCGCCCACCTCATCGAACCGCCCATCTCGTTCCCTCCTCTTTCTTCGCCCTAGCGCAGGACGACCACCGACCCGCGCAGGGCATGGCGCAGGACGCAGGCGGAATCCGTGACGACCACGCGGATGTCGCGCGTCTTGAGCGGCGATGCGTTGTCCACGGCCGCCTGACGCAGACGCTCCTTCGACACGGCGTCGATCGACGTCCAGGCCAGGAGCGGCTGCGTGAAGTTCTCCACGGCGTCGGCCGGCACGGCAAAAACCACGTCGCCCGTCACCGTCAACGCGCCAATGCCCGTCAGCGAGCCCGCCAGGCGGCCGCCGGCGAACGCGACCGCGAGGTCGCCGCCGGCTGCGGCCGTGCCGGCGAGCGTCCCGCCCGACAGGACGAGATTCGTCACGCCGTTCCATCTCGCGCCGTCCATCACCTGCGTGCCCGCGCCGACGACCATGAGCGAGCCGCGCCCCTCGATCGCGCCGGAGAACGCCGGGAGGCTGCCCGGCGCGGGGTTGAGCGCCAGCAGCGACCCCTCGAACAGGGTCACGCGGCCGGCCCCCGAGAGCGCGCCCGTCTGCTCGGCGTCCGTATTCAACCAGAACTCGGCATCCGCCGCCACCGAAAGGGGGGCGGCATCACCCACCACGTTCGCACGCGCGGGGATCGGCCACCTGCCCGCGACCGACCACGGCCCCTCGGCCTCCATGACGCCGTGCGCGAGGGGGGCGTCCTTCACCGCGTCGGCCTCGTGCCACGTCGAGCCGTCGTCGGAAACGAAGAGCCGCCAGCTCACGGGCGCGCGCGCGGTCGACACCGTGTCGTGGTGGAAGCCGTAGGCGTCGAAGACGACGTCGCGTCCGGCATCGATCGTCAGCGCGTAGGGGCAGACCCGCGAATAGCTGCGCGTGGTGAAGTCGTTGTCGATTGCCGTCTCCGGCCCCGGCGCGTAGTAGATGGCATCGCTCGTCGCCGTCGCCTCCACCCCCCAGGGGATGCGCGCGCCCTCCCGGTAGAGGTCGAATTCGCCGATCGCCAGCCCGAAGTCCTGCTCCGCCAGGGAATTGCCTCCCCGCCGGGCGGAGGGCGAGAAGCGGAAGTAGCGCGCCTTCAGCGCGACGGCGCGCGTCTCCAGACGGTTCGCCGACGCGACGAGGAACGTTTCCGGGAGCGTGCGCGCGGTGGCGGCGACGACGGGCGCGGACGAGAAGAACGGGCCGATCCGCAGGGGCGTCGCCGCCTCGAACGCAGCCCATTCCGTGGGGATCAGCGCCGGGTCGAAGCCCTGCTCCGGCAGCGCCGTGAACACCACGCCGTCGTCGGAAACCAGCACCTGCCAGCGCTTCACCATGCGCGCGCGGTCCGACCAGAAGGTTTCCTTGCTGTTGTAGGGCGGGTACACCGCCGTGCCGCAGAAGGAGACCCCCGTCTGCGTGTCGATCGTCACATGCTGGAGGTCGTCGAACGACTGGCACGCCGCCGCCTTGGAACATGTGCGGTTCCGGTAGTTCCCGTCGATGAGGTTCTTCGGATCGACCAGCCCGCCTTCGTACTGGGCCGTCACCGTGGAGCCCGACGGCCAGGGGACGCGGCCTCCTGCCGCATCCGTCAGCTCGAATTCGCCCAGCTCCCAGTTGTAGACCGACGACTTCTCGATGTACGCGAGGGGCTTTAGGCGGACGTAGCGCGCCGTGAAGGTCTCGACGGGCGTCGCCGCGCGGGCCGACGAGACGCAGAGCCGCCCTTCGTGGACCGCCACGGCCCCCGTCGCCTCCGCGTCGACCGTCCCCAGCCAGGCGGACGCCGGCCCCGTCTTGACGAGGCCGAGCGTGCCGGACGCCTTGCCGCGCACGACCGTGCCGTCCTCCTCGCCGGACAGGATCACGGACTGGGCGCCGTCGGCCGCCAGGGCGACTTCCGACGTTCCCTCCGTCCGCACATGGCCATCGGTGCCCAGCACGAGCGTCGCGCTCCCGTCCGGCGACGACACGCATCCCGTCCAGTCCCCGAGCGCGTCCACCCGCAGCGTCGCGCCCCGGCCGAGCGCGAGCCGCCCCGCGCCGG
>URIT01000192.1 GCA_900547945.1 uncultured bacterium | reverse complement strand
TCCGGCGCGCGGACGCCCGTGCGGGCCGGACGCTCGAAACCGCCTGGGCGGCGAGCCGCGTGGAGGAACTCGCGCCGCGCGCCGCCGGCCACGCGGAGGAGCTGCTGGCGCTGGGGCGCCGGTACGGCCTGACGAGCCCGGCGACGAGCCTGATCGTCTTTGAGCGCCTCGACCAGTGGCTGGAGTACGATGTCGAGCCGCCGAAGGCGGCGAAGGCGCTCCACGAGCAGTGGACGCGGCGGCGGCCGAGCGACTCCCAGCGCGCGGCGCAGGAGGCGCGGCGCGCGACGAACTACTTCGCCCGCCTGCGGCGGGAATGGAAGGAGCGGGTCGACTGGTGGGAGAACCCCATCCCGCCGAAACCGAAGACGCCGTCGAGCGGGCTTTTCGGGCGACTGGGGAACGCCGTGTCGTCCGTACTGTCGGCGCGGTCTTCCGCCGCCGCCGCGCGCAGCGAGGCGATGATGGCCGACCAGGCGGCGGCGCCCGAGGCGCGGGCGGACGGCGAAGGGCCTGCCCTCGCGAAGGCGAAGGGTGCGCCGCGCGCCGTCGCGGCGGCCGTGGCGATCACGCCCTGGGACCCCGACACGCCCTACTTGCGCGCCCTGAAGGACGCCCGAAGCGTGTTCGGCGCGAACGGCGAGCTGCTCTACGCCGAATACCTGCGCCAGCGCCGCGACCGGGCGGCCTCGCCCGCCTTCTACCTCGACTGCGCCGGGTTCTTCTTCGGCTGCGGGGCGCGGGAGCATGCCGTGCGCATCCTCTCGAATCTGCTGGAGCTGCGGGCGGAGGATCCGGGGCTCCTGCGCGTCTGCGCGTGGCGGCTCAAGGAGGCGGGCGCCTACGACGCGGCGCTGCCGATTCTGCGGAAGGTCGCGCAGCTGCGTCCGGAGCAGCCGTTCGCGTGGCGCGACCTCGCGCAGGTGCTGGAGGCGCGCGGACGGCGGAACCGCTGTGCGGCGGACCTCGCGGAGGCGCTGAAGCTCTACCACAGGACCGCGTTCACGGCGTGGACGGTCGAAAGCGGCATCTGGACGGGCGTTGTGGCCTTGGAGGAGTTCAACGCGCTCGCCGCGTGGGTGGAACGGCAGACGTGGAAGGAGGGCGAGAAGCCGGCCGTGCCCGCCGTCGAGGCCGCCTACCGCCGGAACCTCGACGCCGACGTGCGCATCGCGCTTGAATGGGACGTGGACAACACGGACGTCGACCTGCACGTCCTGGAGCCGGACGGCGAGGAGGCGTTCTACGGCCACCGCCGCACGTCGTCGGGCGGCTACGTCTCGCACGACGTCACGACGGGCTACGGCCCCGAGGAGTACCTGAAGAAGACGGGCGCGGCGGGGACGTACAAGATCCTCGTCAACTACTTCGGCAGCCGCCAGCAGACGCTGCTCGGCCCGGCGACCGTGACGGCGACGGTGTTCACGAACTGGGGGCGCGCGGGCGAAACGCGCCAGACGCTCTCCCTGCGCCTTGAGAAGGTGAAGGACAAGGTGTCCGTCGGCACGGTCGAGATCAAGCCCTGACGCCGCGCAAGGAGGAAAGACGAGATGAGGAAGCTGTTCTGCTGGGTGCTGCTGGGATTGTCCGCAGCGGGGGTGCGGGCCGCGCCGGAGGCGGCCGTGCGCCAGGTCTTCCGCCCGGAGCGGCTGGAGGCCGGCGCGACGAACATCAAGGTCGTCCAGCCGATCGACGAGGCGGCCTGGATCTGGATGAAGGGCGAGGACGTGTGGGGCGCGGAGGCGCTGGCCGCCGACGCCTGGGCGGATCCGCCGCCGCCGCCCTGCTCGCGCTTCTACCGCTTCCGGCGCGCGTTCGTCTCGGACGGGACGCCGCTTGCGCTCGACGTGAGCGCCGACGAGCGCTTCGTCCTGCTGCTCGACGGCCGGCCGGTCGCGCGCGGCCCGCACCGGGGGCTCGTCCACCACTGGCCCTACCAGAGCTACGAGGTCTCGGGCCTCGCGCCGGGGGAACACGTCCTCGAAGCCGTCTGCTGGCAGCTCGGCAACCACGCGCCGATCGCGCAGCTCTCCTGGCGCGGCGGGTTCATCCTCAAGGCGGGCGGCACGTACGACGCGCAGCTGACGACAGGGCGCGCGGCGTGGCAGGTGGGGCGTCTCGTGAACACGCGCCTCACGGACCGCGGCACGAGCGGGACGTATGGCGCGGGCTCGCAGTGCGAGATCGACGGCACGTCCTTCATCGACGAGGCGCCCGCGCGCTGGGAGGCGGCGGCGGTCGTGCGCCCGAAGATCGTGCGCAACCGCTACGGCGGGCGGCGCAACGGCTGGCGGCTCTTCCCGACGGGACGGCCCGACCCGCTCCACGAGACGAAGACGCCGGGGCGCGTCGTGAACGTCGCGGCCGACCTGACGCGGCCCTTCACGGTGCCGGCCGGCGGGAAGGCCGACCTGTGGTGGGACCTCGGCGACTACTACTGCGGCTACCCGGAGCTGTCCGTCGCCGGCGGCAAGGGCGCGGTCGTGCGTTGGGGGTGGGCCGAGTCGCTCCACGAGGCCGGCGGGCGCAAGGGGCGGCGCGGGGACTGGCGCGGCAAGGCGTTCCGCAAGACCTTCACGGACACCTTCCGCCTGGACGGGCGCGCGGCGGCCTTCTTCACGACCCCGTGGTGGCGGTGCGGGCGCTGGTGTCGGCTGACCGTCGAGGCGGCGGACAGCCCGGTCGAGATCCGGCGCGTCGCGTTCGCGGAGACGCGCTACCCGCTCGCCGTCGATTTCTCCTTCTCGTGCGACGACCCGGAACTGGGCGCCATCGCGTCGATCTGCCGCCGCGCGCAGGAGGCGTGCATGCACGAAATGCTCTTCGACTGCCCCTACTACGAGCAGCAGATGTACCCGGGCGACACGCGCATCCAGCTGCAGATCCTCAACGCGCTCTCGCGCGACGGCCGGATGGCGCGCTTCGCCCTCTCGGCCTTCGACTACGACCGCCGTCCGGACGGCCTCGTGGGCATGAACTGCCCGACGCGCGGCACGCAGGAGAGCCCCACGTACACGATGTGCTGGATCCTCATGTTCCGCGACTACCTCATGTGGCACGACGACGCGGCGTTCCTGCGCGTGCGGATGCCCGGCGTGCGCCACGCGCTCATGAACCTCGCGCGCCATGCGGACGCGGACGGCCTCCTGCGCGGCCTGCCCGGCTGGAACTTCATGGACTCGGTACGCGCGTGGCGCGTCCCGGAGGAGGGGGGCGTGCCGCCGGGCTGCCACGACGGCGACGAGCCCGGATCGCTCACGAGCCTCCTCTACCTCAACGCGCTCAAGGCGGCGGCGGACGTCGACGCGGCCCTGGGGGAGGCGGCGTTCGCGGCGATCTGGCGGGAACGCGCCTCGCGCCTCGGCGCGTCGCTCGTGCGCCTCTTCTGGGACGAGGGGCGCGGCGCGCTCGCCGACGTGCGCACGAAGGACCGCTTCAGCGAACACGCGCAGTGCCTCGCGATCCTCGGCGGCATTCTCGCGCCCGGCCAGGAGGCGCGGGCGTTCAAGGCGCTGGCCGAGGGCGGGGACCTTGCGCCCGTCAGTTCCTACTTCGCCTACTACCTCTTCGAGACGCTGGCGGCGAAGGGTCGCACGGACCTCATGCTGAAGCGCTTCGACGTCTGGCGTACCTTTCTGGCGCAGGGTCTGAAGACGACGTGCGAGGCCCCGGACCCCGACCACTGCCGCAGCGACTGCCATGCCTGGAGCGCGTGCCCCGTCTACTTCATGGCGACGGCGCTCGCGGGCGTCCAGCCGGCCGAGCCGTTCTTCCGCTCCGTGCGCGTCGCGCCCAGCCCGGCCGGCCTCGCGCGCATCCGCGCGCGCACGCCGTCGCCCCGGGGCGTCGTCGAGACGGACCTCGAATTCTCGGGCGGCGCGGCGACGGGCCGCATCGTCCTGCCGGAGGGCCTCTCCGGCGTCTTCGAGTGGAAGGGCGCCCGGCACGCGCTCCACGCGGGCGAGAACCGCCTGCAGGGCGAAGCGGGGAGACAATCAAGGAGGAACACCCCATGGTGCGCCAAGCAAAACTTGGCTGAACTCGTAGAATGAAAGGAATCTACTC
>URIT01000191.1 GCA_900547945.1 uncultured bacterium | reverse complement strand
CCCCGGTCGCGACAAGCGCGACCCTCCCGGGAGGGACGCGCTCCTGCGCGTCCGCCGCGCGCGCCGCCCAAATGTGCTATACTCGCAACGTGCAGACGAAGACGAAAGAACGGACGGGAAGGGGCCTCACGGGCCTTGTGCTGGGCGGTGTGCTGCTGGCGGCGGGGGCCGTCGTCGGCATGGCGAGGGCCCCGAAGCCGCCGCCCCCTGCCCCTTCGGACGCGGCGGCGGTGCCCCAGGCGGCGACCCAGATGGTCGTGCGCGTGACGGGGTACTGCAACTGCGGGACCTGCTGCGGGTGGCGGCGCAGCTGGTTCGGGTTCGGGCCGCCCGTCTTCGCGCAGGGTCCGCTGAAGGGGCGGCGCAAGCAGGTCGGCGTGACGGCGCGCGGCACGCGGGCGCGCACGGGGACGGTCGCGGCGGATCCGAAGGTGCTGCCGTTCGGGACGCGGCTGAGGATTCCGGGCTACGGCGAGGGCGTCGTGGAGGACACGGGCGGTGCCGTCACGGGGCGCCATATCGACGTGTGGTTTTCCACGCACGAGGCGGCGCGGCGGTGGGGGTCGCGCAGGCTGCCGGTGGACGTGCTGCCGAAGTGAGGCGACCGGACGCGCGGGAGCGCGTCCCTCCCCGCGCGCGTGATTTTTCCGTGCGGGCGCGTTGACTTCGGTCCGGGGTTCTGCTAAACTACCAGTCCTTCCTGCGACCGTCTTAGGAGACTTCTCCCCGTTGCGGGCGTCCGCCAGTTCCTGCGGATGTTCGAACTTGCGCACGCGCGCACCGGGTAGCGTCGGATGGTTCCAGGCGTTAAAACAAACAAGAAAGTTCGAACAAAATGAGTCAGATTGACAAGGCTGCAGTCCGTTCCGAGTTCCAGCGTCACGACCGTGACACCGGCTCCTCCGAAGTCCAGATTGCCACGCTCACGAAGAAGATCCAGCTGCTCACGCAGCACCTCAAGGCCAACAAGCAGGACCATTCGAGCCGCTACGGCCTCCTGCGCATGGTGAACAACCGCCGCAAGCTCCTCGACTACCTCAAGCGCGAGGACGAGGCGAAGTACAAGGACCTCATCGCGAAGCTCGGCCTCCGCCGCTAAGGAAGGACTGGAACCATCCCATGCAAGGTGCAAAGCAGTTCAAGGTGAACATCGCGGGGCAGGACCTCGTCTTCGAGACGGGTCTTCTCGCCCAGCAGGCCGCGGGCGCGGTGACGTGCTCCTACGGCGACACGACGGTCTTCACGGCCGTCACGAACACGGATACGCCCCGCGAGGGCATCGACTTCTTCCCGCTCCAGTGCGAGTACCGCGAGAAGTTCTACGCGGCGGGCAAGTTCCCGGGCGGCTTCTTCAAGCGCGAGGCGCGGCCGACATCGAAGGAGATCCTGACGGCCCGCATGTGCGACCGCCCGATCCGCCCGCTCTTCCCCGACGGCTACTACAACGACGTGCAGGTCAACTCCACGCTCATCCAGTCGGACGGGACGCGCGAGGCGGACTTCCTGGCCGTGAACGCCTCCTCGGCGGCGCTCCACATCAGCGAGATCCCGTTCATGGGCCCGATCGGCTGCGTCCGCATCGGCCGCGTGGACGGCCAGTGGGTGATCAACCCCACGCATGAGCAGAAGGCGAAGAGCGACATCGACCTCCTCTACGCCGGCATCCGCGGCAAGTTCCTCATGATGGAGGGCTCGGCCGCCGAGATCTCCGACGAGGACTTCCTTGCGGCCCTCAAGCGCGCGCACGAGGAAGTCGAGAAGATCATCGACCTCCAGATCGAGATGCGCCGCGCCCTCGGCAAGCCGGACAAGGACATCAAGGACGTTCCGCAGCCGGCGGACAAGATGGACTTCATGCGCGCGGAGGGCGGCGAGGCCCTTGCCGCCGCGCTCCTCATCAAGGGCAAGCTCGAACGCCAGGGACAGGTCTCCGCGATCAAGGAGGACCTGCTCAAGAAGGTGAGCGAGAAGTGGCCCGAGATCGACGCCGTCGGCTTCGTCCACCTCTTCGACGCGCTCGAAATCGAGACCGTCCGCAAGAACGTCCTCGAAAAGGGCCTCCGCATCGACGGTCGCGCCCAGCACGAGATCCGTCCCCTCTCCGCCCAGGTCGGCGTGCTGCCGCGCCTGCACGGTTCGGCGATCTTCTCGCGCGGCGAGACGCAGTCCTTCGCGACGGTCACGCTCGGTTCGAAGAAGGACGCGCAGGACCTCGACTCGGTGACGGGCGGGCCCACGAGCCAGCGCTTCATCCTCCACTACAACTTCCCGCCCTACTGCACGGGCGAGGTCGGCCGCCTCGGCTCCACGGGCCGCCGCGAGATCGGCCACGGCGCCCTCGCCGAGCGTTCGCTCGCGGAGGTTCTGCCGGACGACTTCCCGTACTCGATCCGCGTCGTCTCCGAGATCATGGGCTCGAACGGTTCCTCGTCGATGGCGTCGATCTGCAACGGCTGCCTCGCGCTCATGGACGCGGGCGTGCCGATCAAGCGCACGGTCGCGGGCATCTCGATCGGCCTCTTCACGAACGACGACCAGAGCCAGAAGGTGCTCGTCACCGACATCCTCGGCGCCGAGGACCACTGCGGCGACATGGACTTCAAGGTCGGCGGCACGAAGAAGGGCATCACGGGCTTCCAGGTGGACCTGAAGCTGCGCGGCCTGACGTGGGATCTCGTGGAGGGCGCGATCAAGGCCGCGCACGACGCGCGCCTGAAGATCATCGACTTCATGGAAGGCGTCATTCCCGCGCCGCGCGCCGCGCTCAACCCCTACGCGCCCCGCATGGAGGTCGTCGAGATCCCCGCCGACAAGATCGGCGCGCTCATCGGCAAGGGCGGCGAGACGATCAAGGGCATCTGCGAACGCACGGGCGCCCAGATCGACATCGAGGAGAAGGGCAACCTCGGCATCGTCACCATCATGGCCACCTCGGCCGAGATGATGCAGAGCGCCAAGGACGAGGTCAACGGCGTGACCGCCGAGGCCGAGCCCGGCAAGGTCTACGAGGGCAAGGTGACGGGCATCAAGGAGTTCGGCGCGTTCATCGAGATCCTGCCCGGCAAGGACGGCCTTTGCCACATCTCGGAACTCAGTGACAAGCGCGTTCCGAACGTGGAGGCGGTCTGCAAGGTCGGCGACATCATGCGCGTGAAGTGCATCGGCGTGGACGACCGTGGCCGCATCAAGCTCTCCCGCCGCGAGGCGATGAAGGAGGCCGACGCCGCCGCCCAGGCGTAAGGCGTCCAGACGCGCGGATGCGCGTTCCCGTCAGAGCGGCGTCGCGGTGTGTTCCGCGACGCCGCTTTGTGGTATAATGCAACCGTTCGTAATTTGAACGTGGAGGCTTGAATGGCAGTGGAGACTTTGGAACGGGTGGCGGCGGCACTGCGGCGGCGCGGCTTCGACGCCGTGTGCTGCGCGACGCGCGCGGAAGCGGCGGCGCATGTGATGAAGCTCGCGGAGGGCGCGGCGACGGTTGGGCAGGGCGGCAGCGTGACGCTCAAGGAGCTGGGGCTTCCCGAGGCGCTGGCGGCCGTCGGCAAGGCGCCCGTGCGCAAGGCGGACGTGGACCTCTTCCTCCTCAGCGCGAACGCGCTCACGGAGGACGGCCGCCTCGTGAACATCGACGGCAACGGCAACCGCGTCGCGGCGTCCATCAACGGTCCGCGCCGGGTCTGCTACGTAGTCGGCCGCAACAAGATCGTCGCGGGCGGCGTCGATGACGCGATTGCCCGCATCAAGCGGTGCGCGTGTCCGCCGAACTGCCGCCGCCTCGGCAAGAAGACGCCGTGCGCGGCGACGGGCGTCTGCGCGGACTGCGATTCGCCCGACCGCATCTGCAAGGTGACGGTCGTCTTCGACCGCAAGCCCACCGGCGTCGCCTGCGAAGTCGTCCTCGTCGACGAAGACCTGGGATACTGATGGGGATTAAGTCGCCGCTTCGCGGCTTTAAGTCGGCCTTCGGCCTTTAAATGGTTAAGTTGCGCGTTTCGCGGCTTTAAGCTAAGAGTGTCAATGGGGGGACGAGCCGGGAGGGACGCGCAACTTAACCATTTAAAGGCCGAAGG
>URIT01000190.1 GCA_900547945.1 uncultured bacterium | reverse complement strand
CTTAACCACTTAAAGGCCGCAGGCCCACTTAACCACTTAAAGGCCGCAGGCCCGCTTAACCACTTAAGGGCCGCAGGCCGACTTAATTCCCACAAGGGGGGACAGATTGTCCTTGTGCTTGCGTTCATGATCCTGGGGCTCCTCTTCCTCGTGCTCGTGAACGCGGACGTTTTTCTCGCGATTAGGGGCAAGGGCCGCCTCCAGAACGCGGGCGACGCCGCCGCCCTCGCCGCCGCGCGCTGGCAGGGCATCACGCTCAACGCCCTCGGCGCGCTCAACCTCGCGCAGATCGACATCGCGTGCAAGTATGCGGACGCCCCCGCCACCGCCACCAATCTCCTCGCGGGCGTCCAGCACCTCCAGGAACGCCTCGTCTTCGCGGGCCCCCTCGCGGGCCTCTACGCGGCGCAGCTCGCCGCGAAGCGCAACGGCGTCCTGCCCGACCCCGACATGGCCCGCCTCGTGGAGGACGCCCGCGCCGGAGCGGCCGCCTACGTCCCCGCCACGCCCTCCTGGCCCGAGAAGGCCCAGGACTACGCGGAGATGCTGCGCGGCGCCGTGCAGGACGGCGTCTTCGCCGGCTGCGAGAACGCCCGCTACTACAACTACGGCGTGACCGGCGCCCATCCCCTCTACGACCGCGCCTTCTACTACGCCGTGGACGGCGAGGACTGGTGCTGGTTCTTCCTGCGCGACGACATGATGGCCCTCCTCCAGGGATTTACCGGCTGGGGCGAGGTCCCCGTCGACCGCGCCGCCTCCCCGCAGAATCCCGAGTTCTTCCCCGTGGACGTGACGGCGCGTGCGGGCGCCCTCCAGGACGTCGATCCCGACCGGAACGGCGCGCGCATCCGGCAGTGCGTCCTCGACCGGGCCCGGCGCGCCGGCTGCGCGCACGTCACCGACGCCGCCTTCGACCGCGCCGGCGTCCTGACCAACCGGACCGGCTTCGTCTGGTACCTCTACGGTTCGGACTGGCGCCGCTGGGACGAGATGCACGTCGGCGGCGAGGCGCGCCTCCCCCTCCGCAGCGACGTCCAACCCCGCTACGACATTTTCGGCGCCTCGGCCGCCGCCCGCGTCACCGCGCCGCTGAAGCCCGTCACGCCCGGCGTCGCGGACCGTCCGAACGTCTGGACCGCCGCCGCCAAGCCCTTCGGCGAGATCGACGGGGCCACCGTCACCCTCGACGGCACGTTCCCGCTCGTCACCCCCGCCTTCACCGCCGTGCGCCTCATCCCGCTCGCCGGCGCGTCGGAGCCGCGCCTCAACATGGCCGAAGGCGCCTGGGTCGTCCACACGCGCGACCACGTGCAGGCCTGTGCCGAGGGGCACTTCGCCGCCGGCTGCACCTACTGCGCCACGCTGCGCACCTGGCACGACCCGGCCTTCCGCTCGCGCGGCGTGCAGTGGCTTTCCGCAAACAGCGCCCAGTGCCGCCGCCCCACGGACGGCACGGCCCCGGGAGGAGGGACGCGCCATGCACGGTAGGAACGGACAGGCAATGGTCGAGTTCGCCCTCTGCGTCTTCGCGCTCGCGCTCGTGCTAAGCGCCCTCCTCGCGTTCGGCGCCATCATCCCGCGCACGGCGCGCCTCCAGGGCGAGGTCCGGCGGGCCGCCGGCCTCGCCGCCGCGTCCGGCTCCGGCGCCGCCGCCGGCGTCCTTCCCGCCCCCCTTTCGGACGGCCTCCCCGCCGCGCTCCGTCCCCTCCCCGCGCTCGAACTCGTCACGGAGGAGCGGCATGAGACGGTCGATCTGGACGCCCTGGCCGCCGAATACCTCTTCGAGACGAACGAGGGCCGCGAATACCGCCTCCACGAACAGGCCTCCCTGCCCGTTCTGGGCGTTCCCTCCTGCGACGTGCCCGCCCTTACGGCGGAAGGAGGCCTTCTGTGAAACGCCTCGTTTTCGTTCCCGCCCTTCTCGTCCTCGTCGCGGCCCTATTGGCCGGCGGGTGGATCTTCCACACGCAGGCAACCGTCGAGCCCGCCTACGCGGAAACCCTGTCCGGGGACATGGCGGTTGCCGTGCGGTTCGAGGCCGGCCCCGCCGCCGAGGCCGCCGAACGGGCCGCCAACGCCTACCGCGCCGCCGGGTGGGAGGAACTTCCCGTCTCGACCCGCACCTTCCGCCTCTTCGCGCGCGGCGCGCGCACCGCCGCCCTGCTCGCCGAGGACGCCCCGTCGGGCGGCGCCCGCGTCACCGAATTCCGCCGGGGAGACCTTTGATGAAAGGGACGCAGATGCTTCGCATACGCAGAATGGGGCGAAAAGGCATGTGGCTACAACGGCGACTTCGTCGCCTACGCCACAATGCCTTTTCGCCCGAATCCATTGCGTGCAGGGCGGCGTGTTTAGAAATCCGCCTCTTCGGCATCGGCGCCGGCGAGGATCAGGCGGGCGATGCCGCGCTTGCCGAGCCGGTAGTCGCCAAAGTTGATGACCAGGCCAAGCGGCAGGTTCATCAGTCTCATGTAGGAAAGGCACTGGGCCTTGTGGGCGACCATGTTGATCTTGTTCTCGTCGAGCGCCTTCGCCTCAATGACGAGGCACCCATCCACCAACAGGTCAATGCGAAGTTTCTCGGTAAAGGAAAAACCCTTGTAGTGAATCGGAACGGCCACTTCGGTGACGGCGTCGTGTCCGCGCATACGGAGTTCCTGTCCGAGGCATTTCTGGTAGATGCTCTCCGGGAGCCCGACGCCGAAGTGCTTCTGCACTTCAATGGCGGAGGCGATTACGACCTGGGTCAGTTCGCTGGCTTTCCTGTAGAGCGGATGCATGGTGCCTTCAGTATATCACAATCAACAGATGTCGCAGGAGGCAACGTAAAGGACCGAACCGCCTCCCCACAGACAGCCTCGCCCGATAGGCAAAACCGGGCGAAAAGGCATTGTGGCGTAGGCCCCGCAGGGGCCGTCGTAGCCACATGCCTTTTCGTACCATTCTGCGCATGCGAAGCATCTGCGTCCATCCAAGACATTCCGTACCCCTTCCCACATACCTTTGAACCCATGAGGACAACATGAAACAGAAGATCGTACTCATCGTCGCCGTCGTCGCCGGCCTCCTGGCCGCGCTGCTCACGCGCACCTACCTCACGAGCAAGGATACCGAATACCGCAAGCTGAAGGCGGACTTCACCGCGAAGCACCAGACGTTCGACGTCCTCTGCTTCGAGAAGGACGTCCCGAGCGGCACCGTCATCCAGAGGGCCGACCTCCGCGAGAAGACCGTCCCCAAAAGCGGTCTCAACGGACAGGCCCTCACGCGCGCGCACGTGCCCGACATCGTGGGGCGGCGGCTCGTGAACGGACGGCGCGCGAAGGAAGTGCTCTTCTGGTCCGACATCGAGGGCGGCAACCCCTACGGCGGCGGCCTCGCGGCCGACATCCGCAAGAAGATGCGCGCCGTCTCCATCAACGCCTCGGGCGCGGCGGCGGTGAGCGGCATGGTGCGCCCGAACGACCATGTGGACGTGATCGGCACCTTCTCCTTCCCGAAGACGGCCCCCGACGGCAAGACCGTCGTGCAGGAGCTCGTCACCTGCACGATCCTCCAGAACGTCCTCGTGCTCGCGACGGGCAAGGACACGGCGAAGTCCGCCCCCCTGCACGTCCAGGGCGGCACCTCCTACTCCACCGTCACGCTGGAGGTCTCGCCCCGCGAGGCCGAAATGCTCGTCTTCGCGGAGCAGATCCGGGGCCGCCTCTCCCTCACCCTCCGCAACCGCAACGACACCTCCTACGAGAAGGAGCTGCCGCAGGTCGACTTCGCCAAGATCCGCGACGAGATCGAAACGCTCAACACGAAGCGGCAACTCGAAATCGGAGGGCGGTAGAGATGGCGTTCCAGATCGACATCGCCCGGCCCGGCGCGGGCGCGGCGACGCGCCTCCGCGCCGAGGACGGCTCCTACCTCATCGGGCGCGGCGCGGGCTGCCGCATCCACCTGCCCGACCCCGACGTCTCCGAACGCCACGCACTGCTCGTCCTCCGGGACGGCACGGCCACGCTCCAGGACCTCGACAGCTCGAACGGCACCTACGTGAACGACGCGCCGATCGACGCCCCCGTCACGCTCGCGCCCAACGCCGTCGTGCAGATCGGCCGCGCCTTGCTCCGCGTCGTCCCCACCGCGCCGGACGCCGAGGCCGCCGCCCCGGCGG
>URIT01000189.1 GCA_900547945.1 uncultured bacterium | reverse complement strand
CGACGTCACCATCGCGCGCAACGTCCTTCCTCCTGGTGGCAAGCGTGTTTAACAGTGCTTATGAGAGGCTGAGATGCAGATGATGCAGAGGCAGCGAAAACAGGTCAAGATGATGTGGCAATTCGATGAGAACACTTTGGTGGCATTTCCGCACGAGTGTGTGGGTGCAAGTGCAATGTGTGTGTGTGTGTGTGTGTGTGGTGGAGTGTGTGCATCAGCAATAGCAGGAAGCAGCCGAGGCGCCGTTGCTGCTGTCGGCGCCGTTCATCTGGACGGTGTCGACGGGCGCGATGGTGCCGTCCTCGCGGAGGGCGGGTGTCTCGAGGATCTTGAGGAGGAGCTCCTGGAACGCCTGCTGGACGCCCTGGCGCGTCTTGGCGGAGCACTCGAAGAAGAGCATGCCGCGCTCGCGTGCGAGGCGGACGTCTCCGTCTCGTCCGCCTCGCACAGCGTCCTGGAGGTGGCGCGGGGCGGCTGCGTGCGGGTGGCGGCGGGGGCGCGGTTCTGCTGCGCGGGCATGGAGCCGCAGGCCTATGCCGCCCTGGACTGGCCGTCCCGCCTGGACGCGCGAAACCGCTCGTCGTTTCGCCTTGCGGGCGGCACGTGGCTGAACAACGGCGGCGAGACGGTGTTCACGAACTACATCGGCAACTTCGTCGTCCGGGAGGCGGAGGGCGTCCCCGGCCGCCTGATCGTCCGGGGCGGCCGACTGGGCTACATGAACCTTGACAGCGAGGCCCCGCTTCACGTGCTGCCGGGCGGCGGCGTGGACGTGCGCGACGCGCGGCTCGACATGCCGCACCACGGGTACAACCACAAGACGGACCTTGACGTGGCCGGCGGCACGCTGTCCCTCTCGAACACCGCCTTCTCCACGGAGGGGACGTTCCCGGAAACGCCCGGCGGGGGGAGCATGACCTTCGGCACGGGCACGTCGACGCTGTCCGGCGACGCATTCTTCAGGCTCAAGGGTGGATACTGCCACGTGAAGCCCGGCGGGGCGGGGCAGACGGCGCGCCTCGTGTTCACGGGCCATGCGTCCTCCAAGACGGCCTTCCAGCCCATCTTCGTCGGCCAGACGGCCGGCGGGGAGAGTGTCCTCGACTACCAGGGGACGAACGGCGCGCAACTTTGCGTACACGTCGGCGTCGACGAGGGGCGCGGCACGTTCCGCGTGCCGGCCGGGGCGCAGGCGGCCATCCATTCGTGCGGGCTCTTCGTCGGCGTGGCGTCGGACATGAAGAGCGCCGCCCTCCCCAACAAGCTGGAGGAGATGATGGAGGTCGTCGGCGACGTCGACGTCGCGGGGACGCTGGCGGTGGAGGGGTCATTCCATCCGGGCTGGGCCGCTGGACAGCGGCCTTCGGGGCTCGCGGTCGGCTACGGCTGCACGAAGGCCGAACGGGTGGGGCGGCCCTACATCGGGCGGATGCGGGTCTCCGGCGCCTACAGCCAGAAATTCGGACACGCGCTCATCGGGACGGGTTACGGCGTCGGCACATACGTGCAGGCGGGCGGCACGGCGACCTTCTTCACGCAGCAGGACGTGAGAGCCCCCCTCCTTTGCTCGCGCCTGCTCGTCGGCTTCGCGGGCGGCGAAGGGCGCCTGGCCGTCTCGAACGGCGCAATGCGCGTGCAGAACGGCTCCGTCTACGTGGGCGGATGCGACACCAACGACCTCTACCTGTGTATGGCGGGCGAGGTCTACGGCAGCATTACGAATACCGACGGCTGGGCATCGTATGGATGCCCCGTCGAGCGCTTCGCCGACGGCGTCCTGACCGTGGCGGGGAGCGGCGCGTTCACGGCCGACCATGCCGTGACGGTGGGCGCGCGCGGAACGGGCGTCGTCGAGGTCGTCGGCTCGCAGGCGTCCCTGACGGTGCAGGACCTCGTCCTCTCGAACCGCCTCGCCGCGACGGTGCGGTTCGTGGCGGACGCGGCGGGCGTCGCGCCGATTGCCGTGCGCGGCACGCTGGCGATCGCGCCCGGCGCGGCGCTCGACGTCGACCTCACGGACTGGAACGGCACGGGGACGATCCCGCTCTTCACCTACGCGGCCTGCACGGGCGCCTTTGACGAGACGGCCGTCACCGCGCGGGTCGGCGACCGCCAGCTGCCCGCCGCCCTCCTGCAGTCGGAGACGGGCATCCGCCTCGCCCTCCTGCGCGGCACGCAGATCATCCTGCGCTAGCGCCCCCTCCCCTCCCATTGCACCGGCGCGGGATTTCACTTCGGAACGCTCCGAAGTGAAATCCCGCCCTGCGGCAGGACGGACGCCGATCAGGAACGGGCGGCGGAACGGAACGGGACGGCGGCGGAATATGCTACACTACGCGCATGGCACGCTTCCTCCAGTTCGACGCCGTCTCCTTCGCCTACCCCGGCATGGCGGCGCCGCTGCTCTCGGACGTCACCGCCTTCTTCCCCGAAGGCGGATGGACGGGCATCGTCGGCGCGAACGGCGCCGGCAAGACGACCCTCCTCAAACTGGCCGCCGGAGCCCTCGCGCCGACAAACGGCACCATCCGCCAGCTCGGCACGGCCTGCTACGCCGTCCAGCGCACCGACGCCCCGCCCGTCGGCTGGGACGACTTCATGAACTGCTGGGACGCCGCCGCCCTCGACGAACGACGCCGCCTCGGCGTCGGCGAAGACTGGGCGGAGCGCTGGGACACCCTCAGCCACGGCGAGCGCAAGCGCGCCCAGATCGCCCTCGCCCTCTGGCGCGCCCCCGACGTGCTCGCCCTCGACGAGCCCACGAACCACCTCGACGCCACCGGCAAGGCCGTTCTCCTCGACGCGCTCCAACACTACCACGGCGCCGGGCTCATCGTCTCCCACGACCGCGATTTCCTCGACGCCCTCTGCACGCAGTGCCTCTTCCTCTTTCCGCCCCGCGCGACAATGCGCCCCGGCGGCGTCACCGAGGGGCGTGAACAGGACCGCCGCGAGCAGACCCACGCCCGCGAACGCCACGACGCGAACGCCGGCAAGGCCCGCCGCCTCGCCGCCGCCGCCCAGCAGCGCCGCGAGGCCGCCGAACAGTCCGCCGCCCGCACGAAGCGCCTCAAGGAACGCAAGCCCCCCGCCCACGACCACGACGGACGCTTCCTGCGCGGCGTCGCGAAGCTCCAGGGCAAGGACGGCTGGGGCTTCACCCAGAGCGCCGAACTGCGCAAGCGCGCCGCGAAGCTCGCCGCCCCCGACGCCTCCATCCGCGTCGACTACACGCTCGGCGTCGCGTTCGCCGAGGCGGGCGTCGCCCAGCGGGCCTACGTCCTCGACGTGCCGGCGGGCGCGCTCGACCTCGGCGACGGGCGCACGCTCGTCCACCCCACCCTCCAGATCCGCCCCGACGACCGCATCGCCCTCGTCGGCGCGAACGGCCTCGGCAAGTCCACGCTTCTGCGCCATCTGCTGCCGCAGGTCCTCGTCCCGGAGGAACGCCTGCTCAACATCCCCCAGGAAATCTCGGAGGATGAATCGCGCCGCATCCACGAAGAACTCAAGCGGCTCGACGACGTTCCCCTCGGCCGCGTCATGACGCTCGTCTCGCGCCTGGGGTCGCGCCCCGCGCGCCTCCTCGCCTCCACGACGCCGAGCCCCGGCGAGATCCGCAAGATCCTCCTCGCGCGCGGCGTCGCGCGCGGCCCCCACCTCATCGTGATGGACGAGCCCACGAACCATCTCGACCTCCCCTCGATCGAATGCCTGGAAGCGGCGCTCGCCGAAGCCCCCTGCGCGCTGCTCCTCGTTTCGCACGACGCGCGCTTCCTGTCGAAACTCACGCGCACGCGGTGGGAACTCACGCCCACCACGCCCACGCAGATCGAACTCAACGTTGTACTCTGAGCCGGCGCGCGATGCCCCCACGTCGGCCCGACGCGCGATGGACCCGCGCCGCCCTCGGCGCGGGACATCCGTGTCCACCCGCGTGTGTCCGCGATCGCGCAGGAGCGCGCCCCTCCCTCGTCGGCCAAACGGGATAGCCCCCATGGCGAATATGTGCGCGGGTGGGCCTTGCGGACTTTGTGTCCCACAAGATCCGCCCATGGATGAGATTTTATTACGCACTGAAATCTCACGCCATACGCCCATGTGCGCGGAGAAGTGGCCGAATCACGCAGCGCACAGGGGGGCTGGGCGGCGGTTGGGGCGGCGGTCGGGGGGCGGCGGGGGCG
>URIT01000188.1 GCA_900547945.1 uncultured bacterium | reverse complement strand
CGACCCTAATCCTCAATTCGGCTGGTGGGCTGCGCAACCCACTAACCCATTACGGCCGGAGATGTGGTATACTTAAAGTTCCATTTTCAAACGGAAAGGTTGAACGGATGATGTCGATGAGAACTGTCGCGGCGTGCGCGTGCGCGGTGGCGTGTGCGTGGGCCGTTTCGGCCGATACGGTCGTCTTCAAGAGCGGGGCCCGCCTGACGGGCGAGGTCGTGCGGATCGTGGGGGACGAGATCACGTTCAAGTCGGACGACGTGGGCGAGGTGAAGATCGCCTCGGGCAAGGTCGCGATGCTGGAGACGGCCAAGACGAACACGGTCCAGTACGTCGATCGGACGACGGCGGAGGGTGTCGTGGCCCTCAAGGACGGCGCCTACACCCTCACGGGCCGGCCGCTCGACATGAAGCGCGTCAAGGCCGTCAACCCCGAGCCCGAGGCCTGGCACGGCGCCGTCAACTTCAGCGGCACGGCCGCGCGCGGCAACACGACGAGCGAGAAGGTCGCCCTGACGGCGAACGCGGCCCGCCGCTGGGAGAAGGACCGCTATGCGGGTAGCTTCGGCTACTACTTCGCCCAGAACGGCACGACGCGCGACAACAAGGAGAAGACCGAGGACCGCATCGAACTCGGCTCGCAGTTCGACCACTTCTGGGCGAACAAGGTCTACTCCTACCTGAACGGCAAGTACGAGCGCGACGGCATCAACGACCTCCAGTACCGTTACCGCCTCGGCACCGGCTTCGGCTACCAGTGGCTGGACGGCGCGGAGCACGACCTCACGGGCAAGTGGTCCTTCAACCAGGAGGCCGGCCTCACCTACATCAAGGAGAAGTACGAACACGCGAAGGACGACGACCGCTGCACGGTGCGCTACGCCCACCACCTCTCGTGGAGCCCGCGCTGGATCGGCGGCCTCGCCTTCACCCACAACCTCGAATACCTGCCCGACGTGGGCGACTGGGCGGACGCCTACCTGATCGACGCGGACGTGGGCTTCACCTACGCCCTGTCGGCCGCCTGGCAGCTGATGGGCAAGATCGACTGGGACTACAACGCGAACCCCGGCCCGCACACGAAGTCGAGCGACTTCCGCTACATGCTCGGCCTCGGCTACAAGTGGTAAACGGGCCCCGGCGCCATGCGCATCGCGATCTGCTATCCGCCGCTGCCGAGCGAGAAGGGCGTGCCGCTCCTCTCGCAGAACCGCCAGTTCCAGTGGTTCTCGCGCCCCACCTACATCTTCCCCGTCGTGCCCGCGACGGCGGCGACGATGCTGAAGAAGGCCGGGCACGAGGTTGCGTGGCTGGACGGCATCGCCGAGGAATGGTCGCCCGAGACGTTGAGCGACCGCCTTGCGGCCTTCGCGCCGGATGTCGTGGTGCTGGAGACGAAGACCCCCGTCGTCAAGCGCCACTGGGCGTGGATCGCCGCCTTCAAGGCGACCCATCCGGCGCGTGCCGCGAAGGTCGTCCTCGTGGGCGACCACGTGACCGCGCTCCCCGACGAGACGATGGAAAACTGCCCCGTCGACTACGTCCTCACCGGCGGCGACTGGGACTTCCTCCTCCTCAACCTCGTCTCCTCGGGCTTCGACCCCGCCCGCTTCGAGCCCGGCATCTGGTACCGGGGCGGCAACACGGGGCGCTTCCGGCTCGACCACGACCTCAAGACGACACCGTGGATCGACCGCGACCTCTGCCGCTGGCGGCTCTACGCCTACAAAAACGGCAACTTCCGCAAGACGCCCGGCACCTACCTCATGGCGGGGCGCGACTGCTGGCACGCGAAATGCACGTTCTGCAGCTGGACAACGCTCTACCCCACCTACCGCACGCGCGACCCGATCGACGTGGTGGACGAGATCGGCGACCTCATCGCGCGCTACGGCGTGAAGGAGATCATGGACGACTCCGGCTCCTTCCCCGTGGGCGACTGGCTGCGGACGTTCTGCCACGAGATGATCCGGCGCGGCTATCCGAAGAAGGTGCGCATCGACTGCAACATGCGCTTCGGCCGCCTCGCGTTCGAGGACTACAGGCTCATGCGCCGGGCGGGCTTCCGCCTCGTCCTCTTCGGCGTGGAGTCGGCCAACCAGGAAACGCTCGACCGCTTCGTGAAGGCGCTCAAGGTCGAGGACGTCGAACAGGGCGCCGCCTGGGCGCACAAGGCGGGTCTCGACGTCCACCTCACCTTCATGTTCGGCCACGCCTGGGAGGGGCCCGCCGAAATCGAGAACACCGTGCGCCTCGCGCGGCGGATGCTCGCGAAGGGCTGGGCCTCCACGCTCCAGTGTACGATGACGATCCCCTACCCCGGCACGCCGCTCTTCCGCGAACTGCAGGCGCAGGACGGCCTCACGACGCTCGACTGGGACGAGTACGACATGCGCCGCCCGATCACGAAGACGCCGAAGGCGACGGAGGACGAGATCAAATCCGCCGTCCGGCGCGTCTACGCCGGGTTCTTCCAGCCCGAGGCGCTTCTGCGGCGGCTCTGCTCGTTCCGGACGCTCTTCGACTTCGGGTTCTACTATCGCGGGTTTCGGTCGATCATCGGCCACCTGCTCGACTTCCGCGCGTCGGGTGCGGCCCGGAAGTAGAAAGGAGAAGACATGAGAGGACTTCATCGGGGCTGGGCGCCGTGCGCGGCGTTCGTGCTCGTGGCGGGCGCATGGGCGAATCCGCTTGCGGAGCGCGTGAGGGGGCTGCGGACGGAAATGCCGGCGGAGTGGCGCAGCGTCGGCCCGGGTGGCGGCGGCTGGATCCAGTCGCTGTGCTGGAGCCGCTTCGACACGAACCGCCTCTTCGTCGGCTGCGACGTGGGCGGGTTCTACTACTCAGAGGACGCGGGGCGCCACTACGAGATGCGCAATCGCGGGCTCAGAAACATGTTCATCGAGACGATCGCCGAACATCCAACGAACCCCGACGTCCTCTTCCTCGGTTCGCCGGGCGGCATCTACAAGACGTGCGATCGGGGCCGGACCTGGCAGGAGAAGCGGACCGGCCTTCCCCCGGTTTCCGCCTCGTCGCACACGGTCCAGATCTCGAAGTTCGCCTTCCACCCCGTCCGCCCGAATGTCGTCTACGCGGCGGTGGGGCAGCCGCGCACGCAGACGGGCGCACGCGGCGAGGTCTGGCGTTCGGACGACGCGGGTGAGTCGTGGCGGATGGTCGTGACGGGCGGCCTCGCGAAGGACGTCAACGTCTTCGACCTCGCGTTCAACGCGACGAACGGCGCGTCAATGCTTCTCACGTCGAACCGGGGCGTCTTTCGCAGCGAGGACGGCGGCTGCACCTGGGCACCGTCGAACGCGGGCCTGCCGGCGCACCGGCGCACGCGCCGCCTCGCCTGGAGTCCGTCCGATCCCCGCGTCGTCTACGTGACGCTGCGCCAGAAGGGCGGCGAGGCCCCGTGGTCCGCCGGCGTCTACCGCAGCGACGACGGCGGACGCTCCTGGCAGGCGCGCACGGCGGGCATCCCCCAGCGCGCCGGGCGGCCTGGCTGCGACGACAACCTCTGCACGTGGACGGACGGCCTGGCGGTCGATCCGCGTAACCCCGACGTCGCCTGGACGGGCGGCGCCGCCTGGTGGTGTACGGGCATCTTCAAGACGGTGGACGGCGGGCGCTCCTGGCGGGACACGTTCCCGGCGCGCCGTCCCGGCTGGATCACCTTCTGGGGCCCCGCTGCGACGTGCCTCGCGCTTTCGCCCCTCGACCCCGCGCGCGTCGCCTTCGGCACGTCGGGCATGGTCTACGCGACGGAGGACGGCGGGGCCGGCTGGGCGCAGCGTTACTGCGAGGAGCGCGCGGACGGCACGTTCGCGGGGACGGGGTTGGAGGTGACGTGCCTCCACACCGTTGTCCCCTCCCGCCACCGTCCGGGGCGCGTCTACCTCGGCTACTTCGACATCGGCCTGCTCGTGACGGACGACGCGGGCCGCTCGTTCCGCCGCGCGATGGCGGGCGTGCCGTCCGCGTATTCCAATTCGTGTTTCTCGCTCGTCGAGGCGCCGGACGACCCGCAGCGCCTCTGGGCCGGCTTCGGCTCCTGGGGCGGCGGCGGCACGGGCTGCGTGGCGACGAGCGTGGACGGCGGCGCGACGTGGACGGGCGGCGACACGGCGGCGTGCCCCGTCGCTTCGCGCGTGCGGACGTTTGCGGTGGCGGGCGACC
>URIT01000187.1 GCA_900547945.1 uncultured bacterium | reverse complement strand
TACGCCGTCGATCCAGACGCGCACCTGGTCGTCGAAGCTCTCCATGAGCGACCACGTGACGTCCGCGTCCGTGCGGTTCCAGATGTAGCCCGCGTAGACGGCCGTCGTGTTATCCGTCCACCCCTCGTTCGTGTTCGCCTTCACGGGGCCCTGGGCCTGGACGTTCGTGTAGGCGATGACGCCCGTCCAGTTGTCCTTCCCGGAAAGGACGTCCTCGAAGAGGCCGGGCCTGTGGACGCTCTTCAGGCCGCCGACGAGCGACAGGCTTCCGCATTCGACGAGTTCGGCCTGTTCAAACTCCAGCGTCCCCTCGCCCGTCTTTTCAAGCCGCGTGCAGACGAGCCGCACGTTCCGCAGGACGCCGGAGGTGACGCGCACGACGCCCGCCGTGACCGTCTGCCCCGCGCCGTCGAACATGCCGCCCGCAAGGCGCAGGTCGTTCCCCTGCGGGAACGCCCCCGCCGTCCCGAGGCGGAGCGTGC
The DNA here is from genome assembly GCA_900547945.1 of uncultured bacterium. Lineage (GTDB taxonomy): Bacteria > Verrucomicrobiota > Kiritimatiellia > RFP12 > UBA1067 > RUG572. The sequence continues at coordinate 3,894 of URIT01000187.1, read as the reverse complement.
CGTTCGAGACGACCGTCTCGCCCGCGTAGGTGTGGACGCCGTTGAGCGTGAGCGTGTTCGCGCCGAGCTTCACGAGGCCGCCGCCCGTCTGCGTGGCGAGCGTGACAGCGAGCGCGACGGTGTCCGTGCGGTCGGCCGTGCGGATCGTGGCCGTGGCCGTCGTGTAGTCCCAGCCGGGGCACGTCACCGTGATCGGGCCGATCGTGCCCGTCGCCGCGTCGAATTCGCAGAAGGCCGTCGCGCCCGTTCCATCGCCCGTGATGACGACCTCCGGCGAGCCGTAGTAGCCCGTCCGCTTCGCGGAATCGGGGATTTCGATCTTCTCCACGCCCTTTCCGGACGGTGCGGCGAGGCCGGGCGCGCCGAGGCCGCAGTCGAAGCCGGCGGTGTCGAACACGGCGCCCTTCCGGAAGACCGTGACGCGCGCCGGGCGCCGTCCGTCCGGGCCGAAGACGTCCGTGTTCGCGCCGGCGGCCCGGAACACGCCCCCGTTGAAGTTCACGTAGCCGTGCGTGTTCACGCGCTCCGCCGCGACGGAGTGCGAAATCGCCTTCGTGTTCAGCACGCCGCCGTTCATGAGGTTGACGATGGCCGTGAAGTTCGTGAGGCGGCGGCCCAGATCGACGGACCCCACCTTCATGAGCGCATTCGGGCCGTCCAGCGTCGCGACGGCGAGGCCGCCCGCCGGGTCCGAATAGTCCTGGATGCCCATGTAGAGGGACTTGTCCGGCGTATCGTGGACGCCGCCCGTCTGGTGGAGCACGCCCATGCCGTCGCCGCGCGAGAGCGTGAAGTTGCACGTCCCCGTCTGGCCGGGGATGTAGCCGAACGTCCCCCCACGCAGATGGTAGATGCCCGTGGAGCCGCCGCGCATCAGACCCGAGTGGGCGCGCCCGAGGAACCGCCCGCCCGTCTGGTCGATGTAGGCGTAGCCGTTCTGTCCGAACGAGAGGTAGCCGTCGGAAACGGGCCCCGTCACGTCGACGAGCTCGCCGCCCCGGATGTTCCACACGCTCCTGCCGCCCGCCACGGCGCTCACCTTCCCGGTCAACGCGCAGCCGTCGTTCAGCTCGACGACGGCGGGGCCCGTTCCCGTGCCGCCGACGTAGGTGGTGGGCAGCGAGATGTCGTCCTTCGGCGGCACGAGCGGCAGCGGCGCGTTCAGGACGAGCATGCGCGCCCCGTTCGTGAGGACGAGGCGGGCCGTCTCCGCGCCGGCGCCGCCGATGGTGAACTCCCTGTTCCAGGTGTTCGTGACGTGCAGGTCCACGCCGTCGAGCGTCGTCGTGCCGCCCCGCACGCGGAACCACGTGAGGCGGCGCGCGACGGCGGATTCCCCGCCGAGCACGACGTCCGCCCCGTTGCCGAGGAACTTCCCGTCGTCGCACAGGACCTCCGGCAGACGGGCCGTGCCACGGCCCGTGAAGGCATACGTGACGTCCTTCCGCGTGCCAAGACCGAGCGCGACCGTCTCGCCGCCGGGGTTGAAGGCCAGCGTCCCGCCCGTCCCCAGCACGGCGTTGGCCTCCACCGCCTTCGCGTCGTCCACCGTCCACCCCGTCGCGTGCATCAGCTCCAGCGTGCCGCCCGTCACGGACACCCTACCTAGAACGTTGTAACCCGGCAGGGAGCCCGGCGCCCGGACCTGCACCGTGGACCGCTTCTGCACGTAGCCGCCCGTCCAGGTGTTGGCCGGATTGTCGAAGACGACGGTCCCGTCCTGGTCGCCCCCGATCGCGACGGCGCCCTCGCCCCCCACTTCGCCCGACAGGGTGATCTTGCGCCCATTCCCGTTCGTCTGGATCTCCAGCGTCTTTCCCGCCGCCACCGTGATGGGTCCCGCCCACTTCACGGCGCCCCCCGCGTTGACCTGCAGCGACGACGACGCATCGTAGACGAGCGCGTAGGGGATGGGCTCCGTCGAATCCCAGAAGGAGATGCGCGCCCCGTCGTTCACGATGACGATCGGCTTCCCCGCCGCAGATTGATCGATTCCGTGCCACCACTGGAAGCAGATATCCGCCGTGCCGTTGTGGACGAGCTTTTCGAAGTTCATCCACGTGTGGCCGCTCACCATCAGGTTCCCGCCCACCCAGGTGAAGACATGGTGCTGGAAGTCGATCGTCTTGTAGCCGTGGCGGTTTCCGCCAATCGTGGCGTCCCCGGCGAGGACGAGCTTCGCGAAGAGGCAGTCGCCCATGCCGCTGCCCGTGAAGCGGATCGCGCCCGAGCCGTCTGGACCGCTCCCCGCCACCGTCACGGTCCCCGCGACCGACGTCGCGTCCTGACCTTCGCTCGCGTGCGAGACGACGAGCTGCGCCCCGCCCGACACCGTGATCGGCCCCGTCCCGTAGGCTTTCGGCACCGTGAAGTCCGCCACGCCCTCCTGGATGAGGATTTCGCCCGTATACGCGGGGGCCGCCGTCACGAACTGCGCCGTGCCCGCCCCTGTCTTCACGAACTGCGTGGTCGGCGCGGCCAGCGCCTCCTCGTAGACGTAGGTCTCGCCCTTCGGCACGTCCAGCGTGGTGACGGTTCCCTCCGTCACCACGCTGGCGGCAAATCCCCCGACCGCCCAGATGGCGGCCAGAGACGACATCACTGTCCTCGACGTGTTCATGGTTCGCAGTCTCCTTTCAATCATGGTTCGCAGTCTCCTTTCAAACCACGGACACTCCACGCCGCAGACGACAATATCTTACCCTTCCCCATTCAAATCGTCAAGGATCTTGCGCCGCGACAGGATCTTGCGCCGCGGCCGCCGCGAGGAAGGCGCCCTTCAGCTCGGCGAGCGTGTAGGGCTTCGGGAGGAAGACGTCGTAGGGGTGCGCGCGGAACATCTTCTCCACCGCCTCGGGTGCCGAACCGGAGGCGAGGATGACGGGGACGTGCGGCGCGCCGAGCCGGAACGCCCCCAGCAGGCGGACCGTGTCGACCTGCCCGAGGTGCGCGTCGAGGACGATCGCCCGGAGCCGCGAGGCGTGGCGCCGCACGACGGCCAGGGCCTCGCGGCGGTCGCGCGCGACGTGCGGCGTGAGCTTCAGCGCCTGGCAGAGGATGCGCGTCGTCTTCAGGATCGCCTCGTCGTCGTCCACGATCAGGACCTCCCCCGTGAGCGCCGCCGCTTCCGGGACGTCCGCCTCCGCCACCGCCGGCGCGAGCCGCGAGACCGGCAGGTAGATGCGGAACGTCGTGCCGCAATCGGGCCGGCTCTCGACGGCGATGCCGCCGCCGTGCGCCTCGACGATCGCGCGCACGGTCGCGAGCCCCAGCCCGCGCCCCAGCGACTTGGACGACACGTAGGGGTCGAAGATGCGCGAGCGGATCCGCTCGGGAATCCCCGGCCCGTCGTCCGTGACCCGGAAGAGGACGCCGTCCCCCTCCGGCAGCGGATGCTCCGAGATGAACGCGGACGCGGCCTCCTTCGTCATCCGGAACGGGGCGACGGCGAGCGTCACGTGGCCCGCGTTCCCGCCCATCGCCTCCCCGGCGTTCTTGACGATGTTGAAGAACACCTTCCAGAACTGGTTGAGGTCGACGTCGACGTCCGGCACGTCCCCGCGCGCCTCAAACGCCACGGCGACGCGGTCACCGACGACCCGCGAGACGAGCTGCCGCGCGTCCTCCAGCACCATCTTCGGGTTCGCGCGCATGAGCGTCATGCGGCTCTCGCCCGCGAACGTCATGAACTCGTGCATCATCGACGAGCCCCGCCGCACGGCGTCGCGGATCGTGCCGAGCGCCGGCGCCGTGTCGGCGGTCGGGTCGGCGGCGGCCCCCTCCGCCGCGTTCAGCACGACGGAGAGGACGTTGTTCATGTCGTGCGCGATGCCGGCGGCGAGCCGCGTGAGCGACTCGCGCTTGGAGGCGTCGAGCGCGCGCGCCTCGGCCGCG
>URIT01000186.1 GCA_900547945.1 uncultured bacterium | reverse complement strand
GAGTTCGTTCGCGGCATACGTGCAGTTCGTCCCGAGCTCGCGCGACCAGAGGCGGTTGCCGATGTCGTCGTAGCGGTAGGCGAACGCCGCACCCGTCACGACGTTCGTTGCGAGAATCAGTTCGCCGCGCGGGTTGTAGTTGCCGAAGACGTCGTAGACGGAACGGACGGGATAGGTCGCGCCGCCCTCGTAGGTCTTCCGTCCGCGCAGGTCGTAGGCGTAGACGACGGCGCGCCTTAGCGTGTTTATGGCGGTGGTCCGACACGCGATGTACCCGTGCCGCCCTCGGCGCAGGGCATCCGACAACGAACCGGGAGGGCTGTGCGCATGCGCGACCGAGCCATCCTCAAACGATGAATCAAATAGACCGTGACTGATGTGTGTGTAAATCAACTTTCAACCTCATCCGTGCCTTCATGTCTCCGTACTCCGTGCTTACCGACAGAATGCCCCCCACCATTTTTATTCACAATGCATTGCGACTCTCTCGTGTGTCCACCACTTCAAACCGTACGTACATGACAGGGAGGAGGATGTCGTATCCATCATACATTTCGCCCACATGCGAAGCGACGATTCGCGCGCGTACGTACTGGTAGTCCCGGAAGTCGTCCGGGTTCGCCCAGTCGAAGAAATCGATGAAGCGCAGTTCAAGTTCTCCCGGTTCAAGTTCCACCTCCTTCCAGTAGACATTCGAGCCAGGGCCACCGGGAGGTGCAATCATGACGGAGAGTACGCGAAGCGACGGATTGGGGACAACCCGGAGAAACGGAAGAGGAACATCGAAGGGACTCTTGTGTTCCCCTTCCAAACCACTTGGAGCCAGGACCAGCGCGTAGAACAGTTCATACTCCACGTTGAGGAACAGGTCCTCCGAATTGGATTGTCCACGAAAGTACGTGTTCCACACGTGCCGCGCGCATTCCCGATAGCGGTTCATGTTCAGGTTGAGTTCCGCCATGGCAATCTCCGTTTCCACTTCGACCTCATTTCTCCAGCTGCAACAGCCGCGTCTGCCATTCGTTCCGATCCGTGAACCATTCCATGCCTCCATCATACCACCATTTGACGGCCGCGCGCCCTTTCAGGATCTGCTTCGTCCCCATTCCATAGACAATCTTGACCTTCTCGCCATCGCCCGCCCAGATACAGCACCCGGACATGGCATCGCCCGTATCGGCCTTCCTGATAAAGTAGAACATATCCTTCTTCCGTGGAATGTCTCCATCGCAACAGATGGAATCCTCTGTGCTGGCCAAGTACATCTCATTCGTCATGACGGCAAAGTCGCCATCATTCCAATCGTTTCCTCCACACCCCATTATCAAAAGAAGGGCAGACCCCCAAAGGAGGAACATCGTGGCCGTCTTGCTTTCCCGCATGTTGAAACACTTACTGTCCTTCATTTCGCCTCCCCTTTTCGATGCCATCATAAAACTCTTCCACCCTTCCGCGTCGCCCCTGCTCCATTTCCTCCGCGTCGGGCGAAAGCGGCTTTTTCGTCCACCACGAAACGGTCCCGGCGCGCGGTGCCCCCTCCACCTCCTGACGGCCCGGTGCCGAGGCGGCGCGGGTCCTTCGCGTGCCGAGCCCGTTCGGACGCCCGCACCACGATTCCGGCGAGGGCGCAGGGCGGCGTCACCAGGACCGTCACGGACAAGACTGACAGAAGACTCTTCATACGGACTTCCCTTCGCTTCAGTCATGTGGGGAAGAAGAAGATATGAAAAACGGTACGACCAAGTTGAACGTTCTAGCCGTCCACCTGCTTGAGGGTGTAGGAATAGCCGTGCAGCAGATTGCGAAACTGGATTGTGCCGTCCGCCCGGCGCAGGACCTCGGCCACGGGTTCGCCGGAGGGCGTGAAGATGCGGCGCGCCGCGCCGTCGTCGTCGATGGTGAGCGCCGTCCCGACCGCGCGGCGCAGCGTCGCGGTCTCCAGGTTCACGAACGCAAGGTCCACAAGCGCATACTCCGGCTCGAAGGCCGAGGGGATGCGCGGCGCGCGTTCGCAGCGGATCGCGTGCGGCTTCGTCACGGCGATGGTGACGAGGCGCATCTGCGGGGCGAGGAAGACGACGGTGAGCGTTTCGCCGTCGCCCTTCAGCACGCACTGCGCCTGGAAGACCTGGTCCCGCCAGGCGCCGTTGAGCGCCTGGATGCGCGTCCCCTTCACCTGTGTACGCAGGGCTTCGACGAGCGCCGTCGTCTCGACGCGCGCCGCCCCGAGGCGGACCGCCCGGGGCGTCTCGCGCACGCAGGTCGTCGTGCATCCGGCGCACAGCGCAAGTGACAGGAGAAATCCGCAGCACTTCATCACGACGCCCCTCACTTCGCCGTTTCCGTGCGCGCGTAGCGTGGCAGACGCCCGAGCGGCACGTGCGTGAGCGTGAGGGTCTTCGGGCCGACATGCACGGTGCCGAGGTCGTCCGTCCAGCGCCCGGCGGGCAGTTCCACGGTCACCGCGTCGTCCTCCGCCGTGACGGGCGCGACGAGCCACTTCGGGCCGAGCATGAACTGCGTCATCGGCTTCGCGAAGCCCGTGTGCGGGAACTCGTACTCCATCGTGCGGACGATCGGCTCGCCCGTCCGCGCGGCGTGGCGCGCGAGGTCCAGGATGTACGGCGCGAATTCGACGTGCAGGTTCGCGAACGCGCGGCAGATCTCGACGTTCCCGGGGGAGAGGTAGCGCCACGGCGCGGCGGAGAACTGCATCATCGGGTGGAGCGCGGCGAGCGCGCAGGAGCGCACGAAGAGCTTTTCCGAGAAGTACCCGCCGGGCCGGTAGGTCGTCGCCTCGCCGCCGCCCACCATGTCCGCGACGACGTAGGGCGAACCGAGGAGGCCCGCCGCCTGCACCATGCCGCTCACGCGCCGGATGGCCTCCCAGCGGTGGTGGACGTCGGGGAGGCGCTGCATGACGGGCATCCCGCCCGTGCGGAAGCCGACGCAGTACTCGTTGTAGGGGAACAGTTCGGCGCCGACGCGCACGTAGTCGTGCGCCCAGTCGACGGCGCGCTTGGCGGGATCGTGGAAGCGGAGCGTCCGCGCCATCGGCCCCACGTCGCCCGCGTCCCACTTGAAGCCGTCGATGCCGTATTCCGCCGCGAAGCGCCGCAGCGTCTGCGCGTAGTCGTCCCACCCGGGGGCGTAGGTGAGGTCCCACACGCAGCTGATGCCGCTCCACCACCACACGACGCCCGCGTGCCGCCCCGGACGCGCCTTGTCGTAGGCGAGGACGTCCTTGCCGTCGATCATGTAGCCCTTCCCGTGGCGCAGCAGCTTGTACTCGCGGCAGTCGGGGCTCACGAACGCCGCCGTCCAGATCATCGCCTTCCACCCCTTCTCGCGGATGCGGCGGAACATGCCCCTGGGGTCGGGGAAGTCGGGCGCGTGGAACCGGTAGCTGCCGTTGTGCGAGAGCCAGCCGCCGTCCATGATGTAGACGCCGCACGGGAAGCCGCTCCGCGCAAGCGCCTCGGTGTAGGCGTCGACGCTCGTCTGCCGCATGCCCTGGATCGCGATCTCGATCCAGTTGTTCCACTGGGGCTTCGCGAAGAGAAGCTCGGCCGGCGTGCGTCCGTTGAACGGGAAATGCTTCGCGCTCGCGGCGAGGTACGCCTCGCGCAGCGTCGTCCCCGCCACGACCGGCTCGACCTTCTCCACGTCGGAGGCGACGGTGAGGACATCGTTCGTGAACGCATAGACGAACGGCCGGTCGCTCCACACGTAGCGGCCCGCGCTTGAGACGAGGAACGGCGCCGTCACGCCGCCCTCGAGGCCGAGGTCGATGGGGCGCGGCGTGTTGCCGTAGGGCATCTCCCAGCCCCGGTGCAGGATGCCGCCCCACCACTTCTCGCCGGCCAGCGGCGTCACCACCGTCACCTGCCGCTGCCGCGCGGAGGCCGCGAGGACGGTCCCCGCCGCAACCGCCGTGTACGCGAGAAACCTGAACCTCCATCCAAATGCCCGCCGTTCCATGCCGTCTTCCTCCTCGCTTTCGATTTCGTTTTACCGCCTGACCGCCGTTCAGTTTACCACATACCGCCCCACAACGCCACGCGGCGAGGGGGGTGTGAAAAAATCAAGGCAGGGGGCGATACCTGAAATTTCGTGCCCACGTGTACACGTCCACACGGCAAGACCGGACGGTTTGGCACGCAAAGGCCCCGCGCCGCGCACACGGAAACGCCCACGGGGACGTCCACGGACGCGCGGGCCGCCGAGGACGTCGGCCCCTATCACGCACCACAAGGTGCCGGCCCTTGCCACGCACCACATGGTAGGGCGCGACGTCCTCGGCGCGCCGCGCACACGAAAACGCCCATGTGGACGCCCCGGTCGCGCAGGAGCGCGACCCTCCCCGGGAACTAGCGCACGAAGAACGTCG
>URIT01000185.1 GCA_900547945.1 uncultured bacterium | reverse complement strand
ATATCCAGCGCGGACGCATCCTGGCGGAAGAGACGCTCGACGATTTTGTCGCCGCCTATCGGCTCGTCGAGTTCGACGCCGCCGCGCTCACGCCCGCCGCCGCCGTCGAGACGCGGTAGGCCCGCACGACCCGTCCGCCGCACGTCACGGTCAGGACCTGCCGCGCCACGTCCACGCGGGCGAACGGGGCGTCGGACGTCCCCAGCGTCATTTCAGCCCCGTCTGGCGCAGCAGGGCCTCGGGGGACGGCGCGCGGCCGCGGAAGCGGCGGAACACCTCCATCGGGTCCACGCTGCCGCCGAGCGCGAGGAACGTCTCGCGGTAGCGGCGTCCCACGCGCCGGACGGCCTCCTCGTCGTCCAGTCCGGCCTCCTCGAACGCGCCGAAGACGTCCGCGCTCATCACCTCGCTCCACTTGTAGCCGTAGTACCCGGCGGCGTAGCCGCCCGCGAAGATGTGCGTGAAGGCGTTGAGGAAGCGGTCTTCGGGCACGGTGGCGCCCGGCATGTCGTCGGCGAAGATCCGCGCCTTGAGCGCGTTCGGGTCGGCGGGCGGATCGACGTGCAGGGCCATGTCGAGCCGCGCGAACGCGAGCTGGCGCAGGGAGGCCGTCGCGGCGCGGTCGTTCTTCGCAGCGCGCACGCGCGCGAGGAGCGCGTCGGGGATCGGTGCGTGCGTCTCGACGTGGCGGGCGAACGCCTTGACCGTCTTCGCGTCGTAGCACCAGTTCTCCATGAACTGCGAGGCGACCTCCACGGCGTCCCAGTCAATGAGGTTGAGGCCCGATGCGTCCACGTCGTCCACCGTCGTGAGCATGTGCTGCAGCGCGTGGCCGAACTCGTGGAACAGCGTCTCGACCTCCGAGAAGCGCATGAGGGCGCGGCCCTGCGCGTCGGGACGCGCCTGGTTGCAGCAGATGACGGCGAGCGGCGTGCGCAGCGTGCCGTCCGCGCGCCGTTCACGGGCGCGGAACTCGTTCATCCACGCGCCGCCGCCCTTCGTCTCGGGGCGCGAGTAGGGGTCGAAGTAGAACTGCGCGATCTCGGCGCCCGCCGCGTCGCGCACGCGGAAGACGCGCACGTCCTCCTGCCACACGGGAACGGGACGCCCCATTGGCTCCACCGTCACGCCGAAAAGGCGTTCGGTGAGCGAGAAGAGGCCCTTCAGCACGACGGGCAGGTTGAAGTAGCGCGACAACTCCTCCTCGGAGTAGGCGTACAGCTTCTCGCGTCGGCGCTCGCTCCAGAACGCGACGTCCCACGGTTCGAGCGCGCCCGCGAATCCGTTCGCAGCGGCGAACGCCGCCAGATCGTCCCGCTCCCGCGCGGCGACGGGACGCGACGCGGCGGCAAGCGCGTCGATCATCGCGTAGACGGCGGCGACAGACGGCGCGGTCTTCGACGCGAGCGACAGCTCCGCGTAGTTCCCGAACCCCAGCAGCGCCGCCAGTTCCTTCCGCAGCGCGAGGATGCGCGCGATGAGCGGCGTGTTGTCGAGATCCCCCGAGGACGCGCGCGTGGCGCGCGCGCGGAACAGCGCCTCGCGCACGGGCCGGTTGCGCGAATGCTTCATGAACGGCAGGTAGACCGCATCCTCGACGGTCACCCGCCAGGGACCCTTCTCCGGGTCGTTCGTGCCCGCCATCATCGCCTTCAGCTGGGCGGGTAGCCCCTCGACCTCGACCGGCGTCGCGAGCATGAGCGAAAAGCCCTTCGTCGCGTCGAGGACGTGGTTGTGGAAGTCGTTCGCGAGTTTCGCGAGTGCGGCCTGGATCTCGTTGAAGCGCGCCTGCCGTGCGCCCTCAAGCGCCACGCCCGCGAGCTCCGCCCCCCGGATCGTCTTCTCCAGGATGCGGCGGCGGGTCGCCGCGTCCGGCGGCAGCCGGGCAAGGAGCGTCTTCGCAAGGTCGTAGAAACGGCGGGACTGCCCCACGCGCAGGGAGAACGCCACGATGTCGCCCTGGTATTTTTCCTCGACCTTCCGCCACGCCTCGGAGTTGCAGACGCTCTGCAGGTGCGAGACGATGCCCCACGCCTCCCAGAGGGGACGCTGCGCATCGTCGAGCGCCACGACGTAGCCTTCCCACGTCGCCGGGGCGGACGCCTCCAGTTCGTCCACCCGCGCGCGCGCGGCGGCCAGAAGCTGCGGCAGCGCCTCGTCGGCCGCCGCCGGCGTCAGATTCGGGAAATCGGGGAATGCCCCGATGGAGAAAAACGGATTCTTCATCGCGCCAGCAGCTCCTCGCGGACGTTCCGGGGCACGAGCGCGAAGTCGCTCGGCTCCATCGAATAGGAGGCGCGGCCCTTCGTGAGCGAGCGGATCGCCGTCGAATAGCCGAACATCTGCGCCATCGGCACGCGCGCGTGGACGATCTGCATGTCGCCGCGCTGCTCCATGTCGAGCACCGTGCCACGCCGCGCGTTCAGGTCGCCGAGCACTTCGCCCACGCTCTCGGGGGGCGTCGTGATCTCCAGCTTCATGATCGGTTCGAGGAATTCCGGCGCCGCCGCCTCGGCGGCCTCGCGGAAGCCCATCACGGCCGCGCTGCGGAAGGCGATCTCGTCCGAGATCTCGGGGTCGACGAGCGTGCAGCGGACGGCGCACACGGCGAGGTCGGTCATCGGGAAACGCGCGAGGACGCCCGTCGCCACGCCGTCCCGCAGGCCCTGCACGACGACGTCGGCGAGCTTCGGGTCTGGAAGCGTGTTCCGGAAGTCACGCGACACGTCGACCTGCACGCCCTTCCCGCGTTCGAGCGGACGGATCTCGATCGCGAGCGTCACCGCGTGGCGCTTGCCGCCCAGTTCGCGGTCGAAGGTGAACGCCTTCACGGCGGGCGCCGTCACCGTCTCGACGTAGCTCACCATCGGCTTGCCGACGTTCGCGGCGCACTTGAACTCGCGCTTCAGTCGGTCCACGAGGATTTCGAGGTGGAGTTCGCCCATGCCGGAGAGGATCGTCTGGCCCGTCTCCTCGTCCTGCCGCACCTGGCAGGTGGGGTCCTCTGCCGCGAGCTGTTCCATCGAGGCGACGAGCTTGTCCTTGTCCGCCCCGCTCTTCGGCTCGATGGCGAGGAACATCACGGGCTGGGGCGCGGTGATGCGTTCCAGGTAGAGCGGCTTCATCTCGGCGCAGAGCGTGTCGCCCGTCGTGCATTCCTTGAGGCCGACGAGGGCACCGATGTCGCCGGCGGCGAGATGGTCCACCTCGATCTGCTGGTCGGCGAAGAGGCGCACGATCTTCATGATGCGCTCGCGCTTCTTCGTGCGGGGGTTGAAGGCGTTCGCGCCCTTCTTGAGGACGCCCGAATAGACGCGCACGAAGTAGAGGCGGCCCACGTAGGGGTCCGTCGCGATCTTGAAGACGAGCGCCGCGAGGGGTTCCGCCGGATCCTGCCGGCGCGTGACCTTCGCGCCGCTCTTGAGGTCCGTCGCCTCGACCGGCGGACGGTCCGTCGGCGCGGGCAGGTAGAGCCCGATTGCGTCCAGGAGCGGCTGGATGCCCTTGTCCTTGAACGCCGTGCCGCAGAGGACCGGCACGAACGCCCCCGCGACGACCTGGCGGCGGATCGCCGCGCGCAGTTCGTCCGCCGTGAGGTCGCCCTTTTCGAGGTAGGCCTCCATCACGCCCTCGTCGAGGTCCGCGATCTTCTCGCACAGCTCGGCGCGCGCAAGCTCGGCGTCGTCCTTCAGTCCGGCGGGAATCTCGCCCACGGTGAAGGTCTTGCCCTCGCTCGCCTCGTCGTAGACGATGCCCTTCATCTCCAGCAGGTCGACGACGCCCTGGAACCCCTCCTCCTTGCCGATGGGCAGTTCGACGGGGGCCGCGTTCGCGCGCAGCTTCGTGCGGATCTCCTCCACCACGCGGCCGAAGTCCGCCCCCATGCGATCCATCTTGTTCACGAACGCGACGCGCGGCACGTGGTAGCGGTCCGCCTGGCGCCACACCGTCTCGCTCTGCGGCTGCACGCCGCCCACGGCGCAGAACACGCACACGGCGCCGTCGAGGACGCGCAGCGAGCGCTCCACCTCCATCGTGAAGTCCACATGGCCGGGCGTGTCGATGATGTTGATCGCCCAGTCCTTCCACGTGCAGGAGATCGCGGCGGACTGGATGGTGATGCCGCGCTCCTTCTCCTGGACCATGAAGTCCGTCGTGGTGTCCCCCTCGTGGACCTCGCCGGTCTTGTGGATCTTGCCGGTGTAGAAGAGGATGCGCTCGGTCGTCGTGGTCTTGCCCGCGTCGATGTGGGCGACGATGCCGATGTTGCGTACGTGTGTAAGCGTGCTGTCTGACATAAGGGCAGAAATTATAGCATATTTGGTGGCCGGGGACGTGGCCGTGGACGACATCGGGGACACCCGCGCGGACACATCGGGCACGCGGGCCGCCGGGGACGTCGGCCCCTACCACGCCCAACGTCCTGT
>URIT01000184.1 GCA_900547945.1 uncultured bacterium | reverse complement strand
CGGCGGCGAGGGCGGCGACGAGCGCGGTGCCGTAGGCGTCCCAGTCGGCGAGCGAGACGGATACGCAGGGACGCCACAGCGCGGCGGGCGGCTGGGACGGCTCGTCCGGCGTGCGCGGGGGCTGCCGCAGCGTCCAGGAGAAGACGCGCACACCGCCGTTCGTCACGACCACGGACGCCCCGGCAGGCATCCGCCGCGCCGCGAGGCGCGGTTCGAGGCCCGGCGGAACGTGCAGTTCGACCCGTTCGACGTCCACGGGATCCCGCCCGCCAAAGACGCGCCGTCCGTTGTACGCGACGGGCGCGTTCGTGACCGTGTGGGCGACGACGTACCGCACGACGCTCCCCACCTCCACGCCGGGGAGGTTCACGACGAGGAGCTTCGAGGCGGGGTAGCGCGGGGCGGACGCCGCCCCGTCGCCGTCCAGCAGGTTGACCTCCTTCGGCGTCACCGCGAAGACCTGTCCGTTCCGGTTCGAGACCGTCGCCGAGACGAGTTCGACCTGCCGCGTACACGGCGTGTAGGCGAACGTGAGTTCGCTTGCGGATGTCTTGCCGCGCGGCGTCAGGATTTCCTTCTCGACCGTGTTCGTCGTCACCCAGGCGGTCGGCGCGACGAGGTGCGTCACCGTCGTCTTTTCGCGGACGCGCAGGTGCGCGCCCGCATCGTCGCGCGCGGCGAAAAGCGCCGTCTCGCGCTCGGCGGTCTCCACGTCCTTGCGCGCGGCACGCAGCGCGTCGTAGGCGGCGACGGAGATCTCCACGTCCGCCACCTGCATCGTCCGCCGGGCGGACAGCACGCCGTTCGTGCAGGAGACGGTGCGGGCGTAGGCGAACGCACCCGCACGGACATCGGCGGGGGCGGGCAGCGTCTGCGCCGCGCCGAGGGAGGCGTCGAGCGTGAGGCGCAGCGTCTCCTCCGTCCCCGCCGTGCAGGGCAGCACGAGCGGGAAGCGGCGCGTCTCCAGGGCGGTGTTCTCGTCGAGCAGCCCCTCCACGACGCTCAGCGCGGCGGTGGCGAACGGCAGCGTGAGCGCGTCGCGCGTGCGGCCGCGCAGAAGCGCGCCCGGCAGGTACGTACACGTCGTCGCCGCAAGCGGCGCCTCCGTATCGCACAGGTCCTGCGGGCGCACCTCCAGCGAAAGCAGGTCCGCACCGGCGACGGCGCTGCGCCAAATCCCCTCGAACCAGCGCCGGCGCGCAGCGGGCGTCTTCCGGAGGAGCGTGTGGCGCAGCACGGTGTCGTTGATGCCGTCGAACGCGAAGGAGGTCGTGAGCAGGATGCCGCCGTCGGCGTCGAGCGTACCCGACGAGTCGACGCGAAGCGTGTTCGCGCGGACGGAGGGGACGGGCGAGGTGAGGAGGCGTTCGCCCCCGGGGCGCGCCACGAGGTACGACTTGTCCGAGAGGTAGGCGGGCAGCAGGTCCTTCGTCGATTCGTCCGTCGGATCCATCAGGAGGTAGCCCGAGGCGGGGCGCGCCACGGCGACGACGGCGTGGTTGAAGTACGGCGAGGGGATCTCGGGGTCCATCTTCGCACCGGCGTGGATGAGGACGGGGTAGGCCTCCACGCCCGCGAGGCGCAGGAGGGCGACGAGCAGCGCGGCCTTGTCGCGACAGACGCCGTAGCGTTTTTCGAAGGTGAGGGCGACGTCGTGCGGCTCGTAGCCGGGCGCGTCGTCCTCCAGCGTGAGACCCATGTAGCGGACCTCCTGGGAGACGAACCGGAAGAGGGCGCGAATCCGTGCGTCCTCCGTCCTACACGATTGCGTCAGCGTGCGGACGGCGTTCGTCATCGCGGGCGTCGTGCGGGCGAGGTGGGGGGCGCAGAGGTTCCAGTACCAGCGCGAGACGGCGGGCCAGCCGGGAATCGTCGAGAGGCGCAGCGTCTGCACGGCGCGCGAGAGGGGCGGCATGTTCGGCTCGGTGAAGGCCTGCGGCACGTCGCGGGCGGTCCAGGCGAGCAGACGGCGCCCGTCGGCGAGGGGGCGGTCCGGCGCGCGCGCCACCGTGTCCGCGCAGGGCCGGCGCACGGCGGCGTGGACGAGCGGGAGGCCGGCGGGCGCGTCGACGGTGACGACGGTCGAGAGGATCGGAGCCGTCTGTTCGAGGAGGGTCGTATCCGCCCACGCCCCCCGCATCCGGGCCTTCCGCGTACGGCGCCAGACGCGGACGTGGCGGACCTCGCCCACGGCGAGACCGGGCACCGCGCAGGAGAGCGTGCGGTCGAGGGGATCGACGATGTTCGAATCCAGGGAGGCGTTGTCCGTCGCCGTCTTCAGCGTGCGCGCGAAGTCGACGGGGCGCACGACGCCGTTCGTCCCGACGATCTCCACCGCGAGGATGCCCGCGTCGCCGTAGCGCGCGCTGTAGTCGAGCGAGACGGTCGCGTGGGCGCGGCGGCCCTTCTCGGTGAGGACCTTGATCCATTCGTCGTCCCAGGCGATGTCCGAGCCGTCGGCCTCGTAGCGCGTGTGGAGGCGGTCGTCGACGACCACGCTGTCCGCGTCGGGGAAACGCGCGGCGGTCGCGCACGCCGCCGCCGCCGCGACCTGCGCGGGGTCGGCGCGGAACGCCTCCGGCATCTCGGGCGGCGGGGCCGCCCGCACAAGCGCCGCCAGCGCGGCAGGAATACAACACAGAATCCTCATGTCGCGTAGTGTACCATAATCGGCGACGGCTTGCGCGCGCGCGCGCGTTTTGGTATTCTACCCCGCCATGAAGACAGGCTCTTTTGCAGCGGCGCTCGGCATGTGCGCCATCACCGTCCTCGCGCAGGGCGCGACGCTCGACGGCCTCGCGGCCAAGGTGAACGACGCGGTCATCACCGTCGGCGACGTGGTGAACGAAATGCGGCGCGGCGACTCCAAGCAGGACTTCCGCACCGCCTACAGCAACGCGGTGGAGGAGGCGGTCAACCGCCGCCTCATCCTCGACGCGGCGGTCGGGAAGAAGCTCGAAATGCAGGAATGGCTCGTGGACAACCGCGTGCGCGAGATCGTGAAGGACAACTTCGGCGGCGACATGAACAAGCTCAACGCGCAGCTCGCCCAGTCGAAGGTCGCCCTCACGGACTGGCGCAACCAGATCCGCGACGACATGATCGTGAACGCGATGCGCTTCCAGATGGTGGACAAGGGGGCGGATCCCTCCCCCGCCGAGATGCACACCGAATACCTCATGCACCGCGACCGCTACTGCAGCGAGGCGAAGACCACGGTGAGCGTGATTCTCCTGCGTCCGCCGGCGGACGACAAGACGCCCTCCGTCACGACGCGCGGCGAGGAGATCCTCGGCCGGCTCGCGGCGGGCGAGAAATTCGCCGACCTCGCGAAGGCCTTCTCCGCCGACTCCCACGCGAAGGACGGCGGGCAGTGGAAGGACGTGAAGCCCGAAGAGGCGTTCCGCCCCGAAATCGCCGACGCCATCTCCAAACTCAAGGTCGGCGAGGTCTCCAAGCTCGTCAACCTGGACGGCTGGGGCTTCATCGTGCGGAAGGACGCCGAGACGGAGAACCGGCAGCTCTCCTTCGCGGACGCCTACGACCAGATTGCGCGCAACGTGCGCAAACGCCTCGTCAAGGCCCGCCACGACGCCTGGATCGCGCGTCTGCGCGCGGCGGCGTTCATCAAGGTCTACCCCATCCCCGACGAGAAGTGAATCTCACGAGTCCAGCGCAGGTCAAGGCGTGGTGTCTCGCGAACGGCTTCCACCCCAACAAGGTCCTCGGGCAGAACTTCCTCATCGACCGCAACACCCTGGAGGCGATCGTCGATGCGGCGGGCCTCCCGGAGGCGGGCGCGCGCGTCCTGGAGATCGGCCCCGGCCTCGGCGTCCTCACCGAGGAGCTGCTGCGGCGCGGCGCGGCCGTCACGGCCGTCGAGAAGGACCCCGTTCTCGCGGCGCGGCTCGCCGAATCCCTCGGCAACCCGCCCGCGCTCACGGTCCTCGCGGGCGACGCGCTTGATGCGATCAAGGCCGGCGCGTGCGACGGTTTCCCCTTCCTCGTCTCGAACCTCCCCTACCAGGCCGGCACGCGCATTCTCCTTGAGCTCATCCAGCGCATCGCGCAGGCGCCCGAGACGATGGTCGTCCTCGTGCAGACGGAAGTCGCGGACCGCCTGGCGGCGGGTCCCGGCTCGAAGACGCGCGGGCTTGCGGGCGTGTGGGCGCAGCTTGACTACGACGTGAAGGCCGTGCGGAAGGTGGCGGCGAGCTGCTTCTGGCCACGCCCCGAAATCGGCTCCACCGTCGTGAAGCTCGTGCGGCACCACCGCAACGACGCGCTCGCCCCGGCGGCGCGCGCCCTCTTCCACCGCCTCACGAAGCAGGCGTTCGAACACCGCCGCAAGCAGCTCGGCGCGATCTTCAAGGGCGTGGTCGCATCGACCGCGCGCGCCGAGCAGCTGTCGAACGACGACTGGCTCGCGCTCGCGACATCGCTCGCCACCGTGGCGTGGTAGGGGCCGACGTCCTCGGCGGCCCGCGTGCCTGTGGGCGTTCTCGTGGGCGTCCC
>URIT01000183.1 GCA_900547945.1 uncultured bacterium | reverse complement strand
CGGCCTCCCGATCTGGGCCGTCGGCCTCGCCTTCGACTCCAAGACGCGCCGGCTCGTCGACGCCGCCGCCGAACAGCTGTAAACGACAGGAGGGCAGTCACATGGACGCACCGATGAAGAGTTGGACGGGGCCGCTGGGGGCGGCCGCGCTGATGGGGCTCGTGTTCGCATGCCCTGCGGACGAGTATTACTGGACGGGCGCGGAGAACGCGCTCTGGACGAACGCCGCGAACTGGCAGGTGCGCAACGGCGAAGGGGGCTTCGCCGTCGCGCCGAACGCGCCGGGACAGTGGACGAACACCGTCACGAAAACCGTCGGCGGGAATCCAAAGGACGTTGCGGTCTTCGGCGCGTGTCCTTCCGGCAACACGGTGATCGACCTGGACGGCCAGTGGCGCATCGCCTCCGTCATCGTCACGAACGGCGCACCCGCCTACACCTTCGGAACGGGAACGGACAAGGCCCAGTACCTGATGTTCGACCGCACGGCGACGTTCGCGGTGGCCGCCGGCGTGGAGGCCGACCAGACGATCCGCTCGATCTGCCAGACCTACGACCCGGCCTACAGTGGCAATTACACGCTGTATTTCCTCACGCTCGTCAACGACGCGCCGTCGGCGCGGCTCGTCTACGACCGTTGCACCCGCTTCGACGGCAACGCATGCCCCGTCGTCACGCTGCGGGGCGCGGGCGCCTTCGACGTGGGGACGCAGACGTTCGACCGCCTCACGCGCATGGAGCTGTACCAGACGGGGAAGATGACGCTGCGGGACACGTCCCAGAACGCGGCCGCGCGCGTCTACACCTTCCACTCCAAGGCTGCGGCGCTGGGCGGCGCGGCGCGCGAGATCGAGGTCCCGGCGGGCTGCTTCATGAACACGACGGGCGGTTACTGGGGCGACAGGGCGATCACGGCGGAAGCGGACACGCACGTCTACGGCGCGGGGACGCTCCTTGCGCGCAACCACTACAACAGCCAGGGGGTTCCAAGGGAACTGGGCGGCAACCTCGCCGCCTCCGCCGGGAAGACGCTGCGGATCGATTGCGCCATCGCGCCCGCCGACGGCGGAAACGGCGCCTTCACGGGCTCGATCGGTTGCTGGGGCACGGGGACGATCCTTCTGAACGGGACGAACACCTGTACGGGTGCGGTGCGTTTTCACGAGGCGTGTACGCTCGCCGTCCCGCGCATCGGTGCGAAGGGCTGCGCGGCGGAGGCGAGCTGCCTCGGAACGGGCGACGAGGTGCGCTTCCACGCGAACGGCACGCTCCGCTACGTGGGCGACGGGGCCGACGCGACGGACCGCGCGTTCACGACGACGAATGCGTCCGTTGCGCTCACGATCACGTTCGCGAACGGGGGCGGCGGAACCTTCACCCTCAACTCGCACCAGAAGATGTGCCTTCCCTCCGCGCCCGGCGCCACCCTGCGCCTGGACGCCGAGACGGCGCCCATCGTCTTCGGGGGGACGTTCGAGGCGGGGGAGGCCTGGACGCTCCAAGTGGCGGGAGGGTCCGGGACGGCGTTCGAGAAGGAGCCGGGCGTGTCGGTGACCCTCACGCAGGGCGCGCGCCTGGAAGTCGCGCCGCCGTGGGTGGTGCCCGCCGACCTCTCCCTGACCGGCGCGGCCGAGATCCAGCTCGCGGAGGGGCAGGCCCTCGTGCTTGCGTCCCTGCCGACGCTGCCGGACGGCGCGACGCTTGACTTCCTCGCGCCGGAAGGGGCGTCCGTGACGCTGCCGGGGCATGAAAACCTCCGCTTCGACGCCATCACCCTCAACGGCGTCGCGACGCAGACGGACGAGAAGGGGCGGCTCGTCGCGCAGACCGACGCGGCAACGGCCGTCTGGACGGCGACGACCTCCGGCGGCGCGTGGTCTTCTTCCGCGAACTGGCGGGACGGTGCGTGGCCGGCGGCGCGCGACGATGTGTTCGTCGCGAACGGCGACACGGCGGCGAACACCTACACGATCGCCCTCGACGCGCCGGCGCAGGTCAACGGCATCGCGATGCAGGAGCAGGAGGGCGGCCGCGTCACGCTCGGCGGCGAGGCGGCGCTTTCCCTCGGCACGGGCGGGTACACGCTGATCACGAACACGACGAAGACGAGCACCGACAGGGCCACGCGCGCGGACATGGTCGCGGGCGGTCCCCTTGACGTGAAGGCGCCCCTGCGCCTCCTGGCGAGCCAGCGCTGGCTGCTCGGCAGCGTGCGCGGCTGGGGGCATTATGGCTCCGGCCATGCGTTCACGGGCGATCTTTCCGCCGCGGCGAACGTCGAGTGGTCGGTCCTCGGCTACGGGCGCTACTGCTTCTCCGGCGGCTCTTCGGCGAACTACTTCGCCCGCACGCGCGTGGGCATCATGTTCGACTTCGACGGGACGAACCAGTTCCACCGCCTCGGCACGAACGAAATCCACCTCTACCGCGGCGCGGTCGACGACGCGGCGGCGCGCGCCGCCGGCACGACGGAAACGGCGCCGGGGCTCCTCTACCGCTTCCTGCCGGGCGAGTATGCGGCGACGGTCGTGAACCCCCTGCGCGTGACGGGCGACACGATGGTGGGCGGCGGGCAGAGCAGCTGGAGCTACGACGCAACGCCCATCGCCTTCCGCTGGGGCGACACGGCGGCGGCCCTCACGAACCGCAAGACGCGCCTGACGCTCTCCGGCGGCCTCTCCTGCGCGTCGATGAAGCAGGGCTATCTCCAGTTCTCGCAGTCGTGGTACGGCTTCCAGCCGATGACCGCCTACCGCGCGTTCGACCCCGACTTCGGGCGCATCGTCCTCGCCGGGAACGGGAGCGGCTTCACGACGGGGGCGTGCGGACCTACACGACGCTTGAGATTGCCCACGCGCACGCGCTCGGCGTCGGCAACGGCCGCACCGTCGAGGTGGGAAGCCTCGGCTACTGGGGCCAGCACTACCCCTACACGGTCGCGGGCGTCCTCCTGCGCCCGGGCCTCGTCCAGGCCGGGGCCATTTGGTCGACCCTGCGCTCCGACACGAACGGCGCGCAGAACCGCCCGGCGACGATGCTCGTCGGTTCAGCCGAGACGCCCGCCGTGCCGGGCGCGACGACGGCGACGTTCACCGGCGAGGTGAAGGACGGGAATGAACACGGCAACGAGCTGCGCTTCATCGCGGCGGCGGGCACGACGGCGAAGTTCACGGGTCCGGTGACGGTCGCCGCGCAGCGGCCGAAGTATCTCGGCACGCCGGATGTCGTCGCGCGCGGCGACGTGGAGCTCACGAACCCGGCGAACGCCTTCGGCACGAACCTCTGCGTGCGCGCGGGCCGCCTCGTCCTGGGCGCGAACGCGGCGGGCCGGCTCCCGGTCGTGCTGGGCGGCTTCGTGCCCGCCGTCCTCTCCGTGCGCTGTGCGGACGGCGCCTCGGCCGCGCACGGCACGGTGGCGGACGTCGTGCGCGACGGTGTGACGCTCTACGGCAAGAAGATGACGTTCCCGGAGGGGCCGCGCGTCGTCGACGGCGTGACGGTCCGTCCGGGCGACTACGTCCTCAACGTCTCGCCGCTTTGGAAGTGGAAGAGCGTCCAGGGAATCTGGAAGGTCGTGAGCGACACCGAGTGGCAGCGCCCGGACGAGCTCGACGAGGTGGCGGACATCATCGCGCGCCACGGCATGCGCGTCCAGGTGGCGGAGGGCGCGACCTTCGGCGGCACGGCGCACTTCCTCGTCACGGATCCGACGCACTTCCGCGTGTCGACGCAGTACAATCCGGAGAAGGAACGCCTCAGCGAACCCTCCGGCGCGCCGATCTTCCATCCCGAGGCGGACGCCGAGCCGGCGGTCGCCCTCCTGACGGGCGCGGCCGTGACGATCACGAACGCCGTCGTCGTGACGGACAACCATTCCTCGGGCGACGCGACGATCGGCGGCAAGACGGCCGAGGCGTCCGCGTTCTCGGGCCCGGTCTCGCTGGCGCGGGACGTCGTCCTCGCGGCGGCGGCGGGCGGCACGGTCTCCTTCACGGGGACGTTCACGGGGAACGGCTGGGTCGTCGGAGGCGGCGCGGGCGTCGTCGACCTCACGGCGGCGACGCTTGGGACGGCGGACGGCGCGGGCGTCCGGATGCGCAGTGGCACGCTGAGGGTCCGCGCGGCGCAGCTGGCGGCGCGTCCGCTCGGCTGGACGCGCACGACGGCGGGGGACGGCGAGGACTGGACGGAGGCGACGGGCGTCCTTGCGGTCGAAGGCGACCTTGACCTGCGCGGGCGCGCGCTCGCCTTCGCGGGCTTCGAGAAGGAGGAGGCGCACGTCGAGTCGCGCACGCTCACGCTTGCGACGTGTACGGGCGCGCTCACGCTCCCCGCCACGAAGCAGATCGCGGGCAGTTCGGGCCGCTGGACGCTCCTCGCCGACGGCACGACGCTCAAGGCGCGGCACGCCCTCACGGGCTGCGTCCTCATCTTCAGATAAGACGCGGGAGGGACGCTCGGTCGCGTCCGGGCGGCCCTAGCGCGGCCTCCGCCACAACTCGGCGAGGGCGGGCGTGTAGAGCGGGCTGCGGTACTCCGGGT
>URIT01000182.1 GCA_900547945.1 uncultured bacterium | reverse complement strand
CGCCTTTGCGCCCGTGGCGGACGCCGCCGTGCGCGCCCGCCTCGATGCCGCCGCGCGGGAGACGGTGCGCGTGGCCGACCCCGCCGCATACAACCTCCCGTTCTGGAAGCCGCTGACGCGCGAACTGCGTCCGCCGACGCCGGTTCCCGAACTCTTCTGCGACGGCGTGCGCATGACGCCCGCCGAATGGCCGAACGGCGGCGAATGGGCCACCATCGCGGCGTTCGTGGACGAGGGCACGCGCCACAACGACGGCAGCGTGGGGCAGGGGCTCGGCGTGAAGCGCAACGAGAAGCCCGTGCCGCCGCGCGGCGGCACGTTCGGCTACGCGGGGAACCGCCCCGCGCGCTGGACGAAGGCGCCGGAGGTGTGGCTCCACGGCTTCTGGTGCTTCGACTGGTACGACACCGTCCTGCCTGTCGCCGCGATCAACGCCGCGTCGAACACGATCACGCTCGCCGTCCAGCACACCTACGGCGTCCGGCCAGGGAATCCGAGCCCGCGCCGCTGGAAGGCGGTTCACGTGCTGGAGGAGCTTGACGTGCCGGGCGAATACTACGTCGACCCCGTCGCGAAGAAACTCTACTTCTGGCCGCCCCGCGCGCTGGGGCCCGCCACGCGCGTCGTGCTCGTGGGGGCGCGGCGCCCGCTTGTGCAGGTCGAGAAAGCGCGCAACCTCGTCTTCCGCGGGCTCGGCTTCGAGTTGTGCGGCGGCGATGCGGCGGTGGTGAAGGAGGGTGCGGCGGTGGCGTTCGAGCGGTGCGATTTCCGCAACATCCGGGGCAAGGCGGTTTCGCTTGTGGACTGCCTGGCGTGCCGCGTGACGACGTGCGACATCCAGGAGACGGGCACGGGCGGCATCTTCGTCTCCGGCGGCAACCGCCGGTCGCTGATGCCCGGCGAGAACGTCGTGGAGGATACGCGCATCCGCAATTTCTCGGTCCATTGCCTGACCTATGCGAGCGCCGTCCACATGATGGGCGTGAGCAACGTCGTCCGCCACTGCGAGCTTTCCGGCGCGCCGCACATGGCCGTGGGCGTCTACGGGAACGACCACGTCTTCGAATACAACGTCGTCTCGAACGTGTGCATGAGTTCGGACGACGCGGCGGCGTTCTACAAGGGGCGCAACCCCTCCTGCCGCGGCAACGTGCTGCGCTACAACTTCTGGAGCGAGATCGGCTCGCCGCGCGGGCACGGCAACGCGGCCGTCTACTTCGACGACGGCGACGGCGGCGACCTCGTCTACGGGAACGTCTTCTTCCGCTGCGGCGAGCCGGGGTTCGGCGGCTTCGGGACGGTGTTCAGCCACGGCGGGCACTCCAACCTCGTGCAGAACTGCGTGTTCGTGGAGTGTCGGCGTCCCCTCGGATCCTCGCCCTGGAACCAGGCGCGGTGGGTGGATTTCCTGAAGAGCCCGCTGATCCAGAAGAACCTCCTGGAGGAGGTGAGCGTGACGGGCCTCGTCTGGCGCACGCACTACCCCGCGCTCGCGGGGATCTTCGCGCCGGAGGACGACGCGGCCCGGTGGAATGTGGCGCGCGACAACGCCTTCGTGGGCTGTCCGGCGACCCTGCCGGGGCGTCGCCCCGGCGAGACGCGCCCCGGCCTCGTGTGCGGACGCTGGCGGACCAACGAGACGGATGTCGTCTTCGCGTCGGATCCGGGCTTCGTGGACGCCGCCGCGAAGAACTTCGCCCTGCGCCCCGACGCCGTGCTCTTCAAGCGGCTTCCCTCCTTCAAGCCCATTCCCTTCGAGAAGATCGGCCTCGCCACCAAGCGGTGAGAGGGCGGTCGTGTGAGGGGCGGTCGCCGTCAAGAAGGCGGGGTCAGCGCAGCAGGAAGACCGTCCGTTTCGGGTCGAAGGGGCTGGGACGGTGGCAGACCCAGGCGAGCGGGGCCGTGCCGCCCGGGCCGCGCCAGACGCCGAGGATCCGGGCACCGTCCGGCGCATTGGCCCGTTCGTCCGCCGTCGGCGCGGCGAGGTAGTCCGCCTTGTCCCAGCCAAGGAACGTCGAGGCGTAGACGGTGACCGGCGCGGCGGCGGTCGCGCTCGCGAGAACCGCCGCGAAGGCGTCTTCGTTCACGACGGGGCCGAGGTAGGTGACGGTCTTCAGGTTGGGCAGATTGAGGAAGGCCCCTTCGCCCACCGCGAGGTTGGGGGCGGCGTTGAGGACGAGGTTCGTGAGGCCGGCGCTGTTGAAGGCGCTGCTCTGGATGTCGAGGACCTGCACCTTGGCGTCGCCGTGGGCGAGCCACACCTCGCCCAGGTTGTTGTTCTGGAAGACATGGGGGCTGATGACGGTCACGGACGGCAGCTTCAGCGATCCCCGCAGGCGCGTGTCCACTCGGGAGTCCTTCTTCAGATCGTTGTCTTGGCCCGTGCCGAACGTCTTCACGCCGTCGAGCGTCCACCAGCCGACGTCCGTGTGGCCGACGAGCGTGCCATAGAACATGCCGTCGAGAGATGTGGTGAGCGTGAACGCGGGGCAGCGGAAGACGATGTACTTGAGGAGCCGCTGGTCGGAGAAGAACCAGTTGGCGGGTCCGCCCGTCGCGGTGGGTTCGTCGAAGAGGATGGCCTCGTAGGTGGCGCGCCGGTTCGTGGCGTGGAAGAGCTGTGCGTTCCCGACGCTCGTCAGCGTACCGGGCGTGAGGAGGACGCGCGCGCCGGGGATTGTGTCGTTCTGCGCGGAGGACAGGAGGGAGCCTTTCCACCCCAGGCTGACGATGCGGTAGGCGAGGCCGTCCGTCCCCGTGACGGTGCCGCCGAGGTCGAGGACGCCGTCGCCTGTGTTGTCGGGCGCGTAGAGCGAGCAGGGCGCGTCCCGGCCGAGTGTGACGGTCCCTGTCGCGCCGTCCACCGTCGCCTGGAGGCGGAAGACGCCGTTGTCGAGGCGGGCGTTCCGCTCGCCGTCCCGCGTGAGCGTCCAGGGATGGGTGAAGCGCGCGAAGGCCCAGCGGGTGAAGTCGGCGTCGCGCAGGACGAGCGTCGCGTCGGGGCTCTTGCCGTCCGGCACGTCGCCGTACCAGCCCGCGAACGCGCCGCCCTTTGCGGCGTTCGCGCGGGCGGTGAGCCGCAGCGCGACGTTGAAGGGGGCGTCGTCGACGATTTCGAACACCGTTTCCACGGCATCGCCGTGCGCGGTGTCGAAGTCGAGATCAATCCACGAGCTGATACGGTCCGAGACGGCGAGATAGTGGCGCGTGTTGCTCTTGAACACGTTCCCGTTGACGGTGCCGATCACGACCGGGCCTTCGGGATGCTCGGCGCGCCAGGCACGGATCTGGTCGACCGGCCAGCGGATGAAGTCGCCGCTCGCGGCGAAGGGCGCGAGGTAGGCCGCCCATGCCGCCGACGGCGGGACGATGAAGGTGATGGCCTCGGTACCCGGCCCCGTGAACACGTCCGCCGCCGTTTCCGTGAAGTTCGGCGGGTAGCCGGTGAACTCCACGCGCCGGAGACGGGGAAAGCGTGTGAAGGCCCACTCCTCCACCGTATTGCCGGCGGCAAGGCCGACAACGAGGTTCGTCGGGTTTGTCATCCAACCGCAGGACCCTGTTCTCAGATTTCGCACGGAGCGCGTTTCCGCACCGAGCTGGATGTCGAAGTACCCAGGATCGGTTCCGCTGACACCATACGAGCCGATTGATTCGATGGCGGGCAGATGCAGCACGCCATCGTATTTACGATTGCTCATGCCGTTCCCGTCAATGGATCTGACGGATGTGAAGCTGTTCTCCGTGAACGTACCAGTCTGGTCTGGGAGGGGGGCACCGAATTTCGAGGCGGTGAGTGCGCCAGTTTCGATAGAGGTTACCCGGGGGACGTGTATCGTCCAGCGAATGGGATTGTTCGTGCGCGGGACGAGTTGCGTCTTGAGTCTCCCCGTAAGGTTCGGTTCGTCCACGGTGATCGTGGCGTAGTTCGCGAGACACTCGTCAATGGCCGTGCCGTCGGCATCGACCTGGAAGCCCGCGAACCAGGCCTCGAAGTCGCCGGAGAGCGTGCCGGGCGTGACGACGGCGGTGGCGGTGCCCTTTTTCGCGTCGCCGCCGAGGGCCCGCGGGGCGATCTTCGTGATCGTGTAGGCTTCCGTTTCGTCCGCGCCGAAGACGGTGCCGCGCAGATCGAGGGTGGGGGCGCCTGCGGGGTCGGTGAGGTAGGCGTTCGCGGCGGTACCCGCACAGGCGATCCGCAGGGTACGGGCGTCGGCGTCCACGACATCCACGGCGAGGGCCCAGGCGGCGCCGTTCGTGATGCAGGCCTGGCCCGGGTGCGGGTTGTCCGCCGCGTCCGCCGCGAAGTAGCGCCAGGTCTGCGTCTCCTCCGCCCACGCCGGGGTGGCGAGGAGAAGGAACCCGACGAGAGTCCGTATGCCGGTGGTAAGAAATCTCTTCATGTCCAATCCTTTCGAAAGTATCCCCGCCAGCCAGTAGCTCGTGCAACACCCGTTGCATAGCCCTGTGCTGACGAAGCTTTCTTACTTATTATCGGTATTATAGCAGTTTTGGTTTGGGCTTGTAAAGCGGGCTTCAGCCGCCTTTCGGTGACGGGTGTATGACAAGAAAGTGACCTTGTCAGGGAAAGTTGCTCATGCCGCCGTCC
>URIT01000181.1 GCA_900547945.1 uncultured bacterium | reverse complement strand
TACCAGATCCCGCGGGGCCGCGCAAGGGGGAATGGACACTTTTCTCGAAAAAGTTTTCAGCCCTCTCCCGAGAGGGCGTCGATCTGCTTGCGCGTGCCGAACACGATCAGCTTGTCGTCCGCGTGGATCTGGTCGTTCGGACCGGGGATGAGCACCGCGCGCGGCCTCTTCGGGTTCTCGTCGAGGCGGCGGATGCAGAGCACGGTCACGCCCGTCTTCTTGCGGAGATCCGCCTGCGCGAGCGTCTTGTCGGCGCAGGAGTCGGGGACGTCGATTTCGGCGATCGAGCAGCCCTCCGAGACTTCCAGGAGGTCGAACGCGCCGCCGCTCATGATCGTGTGGGCCAGGCGGTGGGCGCTGTCGCGGTCCGGGTAGATCACCTGGTCCGCGCCGAGTTTCAGCAGGATCTTCCCGTGGAGTTCGCTGGAGGCCTTCGCGTAGACGAGCGGGATGCCGAGGTCCTTGCAGTTCGCGAGCGCGAGCGTCGAGGCCTCGATGTTGGAGCCGATGGCGACGACGGCCACGTCGCATTCGGCGAAGCCGGCCTCCTCCAGGATCCGCGCCGAGGTGGCGTCGCCCTGGACGGACTCGGAGACGACCTCCAGCGCCCGCTGCACGAGCGCGCCGTTGCGTTCCAGAAGCAGCACCTCCGTGCCGGACTCCGCGAGCGACTGCGCCAGCGCCATGCCGAAGCGTCCCGCCCCGATGATGCCCACGCGCCTCATTTCGCCTCCTTCTTCAACTCCCTCTTCCGCCCCAGCGTGGGACGCTTGAACTCGCGCACCACGTTGTACAGCCGCTCGGCGAGTTCGGGATCCTCCTCGAAGACGTTCTGCGGCTCCGAGAAGGTCTTGTTGTCGAACGCGGCGCGCACGGCGATGAAGCGGCCGGGCGAGGGGTATTTCGTCGCGTGGAACATCTTGTCGCGGTCGAAGAGCCCCGCGTTCACCAGGTCCTGGAAGACCTCGCGCACGTGTTCGGGATCGACGTGGTAGTTCTGCGTGTGGTAGTCGTCCCACGTCGCGTCGCCCACCGACTTCGCAAAGCTGTCCGAGACGCGGCGCGACGTGCCGGACTTCACCTCCACGAATCCCGAACCGTTGACGCGCACCGTCTCGCGCCGGATGGGCTCGCGGTTCGCGTTGTAGTAGTGGATCTCGATCCAGTTGAGGGGCGTCACCGTCACCGTCACGTACGGGTCGTCCCAGAACAGCCCGCAGCCCGCCACGCCGGCGAGCAGCAGGAGCAGCGCGCTGCCGAAGATACGTCGTCTCATCCTCTCGTTCCTTTCCGATTCGCAGGAGTCTTTGCGCACAGCTGCGCGGCGGCCAGGAGGCCCGCGCCGTGCAGGGTCAGGGTCGGGTCGACGACGAAGGGCATGCCGATGTCCCGCAGCACCCACTTCGCGAATCCGCCGGTCGCGACCAGATTGAAGTCCGTCCTGAAGTTCCGCGCGAGCGTCGTGACGATCTCGCGCACCATGCCGCGGTAGCCGACAAGGGCGCCGAAGCGCATCGCCTCCTCCGTGGAGCGCCCGATCTTCGGGCACGCGCCGCCCAGCTTCATGCGCGGCAGCTTCGCCGTGCGCTCGTAGAGGTAGTCGCGCATGAGGGGGAAGCCCGGCGCGATGACGCCGCCGCGCCAGACGCGGTCCGCCGTCACCGCCGCCGCCGTGAAGGCCGTCCCGAAGTCGCACACCACCACCGGCGCACCGTAGCGGGCGACGGCCGCCGCCGCGTCGGCAAGGCGGTCCGCCCCGATCGTCTCGGGATGCGGGTAGTCGAGCGTCAAGGTGCCGAGCGCCGCGACCGCGCGGTGGGTGATGCGCACAAACGGCAGCCCGCGCGCCGCCGCGTCGCTTCGCCAGCGCGCGTCGGCGCGGGGCACCACGGAGAGGTAGGCCACGCCGTCCAGCCCCTTCGTCCGCCGTCCGCACAGGGCCTCGACGCGCGCGCGCGCCTCCTCGAAGCCGCCGTCACAGTGCGAAACGTTCGTCACCCGTCCGTTTGACCAGAGGCCCACGGCGGTTGACGTGTTTCCGACATCTACGACAATCAAGTTCACGGGACGCACATTATAGCACAACGGGCCGATGCGGCACCGCGGCGAGGGACGCGCGCGGGACCAGGTCCCGCAACCGAACCGGCGCGCCGTCGCCCCAGCCGCACGTCCTCGCCAACAGCCCCACCAGCTCCTCGGGCCGCCGCCCCGCCGCACGGTACGACGCGATGCGCGTGTCGCCGTGGCGCTTCGCGAGCCGCCGCCCGTCCGCCCCCACCACGAGCGGCACGTGGCAGAACGCCGGCGGCTCGCACCCCAGCGCGCGGTAGAGAAGGATCTGCGCCGGCGTCGCGGCGAGCAGGTCGTCGCCCCGCACGACCTCCGTCACGCCCATCGCCGCGTCGTCCACCGTCACCGCGAGCGTGTAGCCCGCGCCGAATGCGTCGCGCGCCACGGGGAAGTCCCCCAGCGTCCGCGCGACGTCCTGCCCGAAGGGCCCCGCGAAGACATCCTCGAAACGGACGACCGTACCCGCCTCCACGCGGAAGCGCCAGCAGGGCAGACGCGGCACGTCCGATTCTTCACGAAGAAACGCATGCGCCGCCCGCCACGACGCGAAGCGCCCCCGGCAGGTCCCCGGATAGAAGAGCTGGTCGCCCGCGTGCGGTGCGGACTGTGCCCGCTCCACGTCCTTCCGCGAGCAGACGCAGGGATAGACGAGCCCCTGCGCGTGGAGGCGTTCGAGCGCCGCGCGGTAGAGCGCCTTCCGTTCGCTCTGGACATATTCCTCGTCCCAGTCGAACCCCAGCCACTTCAAATCCTCGACGGCCTCCCGCGCCGCCCCCGGCTTGTCGCGCGGATGGTCGAGGTCCTCCATGCGCAGAATCACCTTTCCGCCCCGCGCCCGCGCCCGCAGCCACGCGATCATGAACGTGCGCGCGTTGCCGAGGTGCAACGCCCCCGTCGGAGACGGCGCCAGCCGCCCCACGTACCGCGCCCCCGTTCGCGCCCCGGAACTCATGCGCAACACCCCTTCAACGGAAAAACAGGACGGTGCCGGCGGGAGCGGTACCGGCAAGCAGGACGCCCGGGCCCGTGAAAAAAGGCAGCGCATGCGCCGCCCCCGAACCTTCCGCACCATAGGTTCCGAACGCCTGTTCCGCACCGTCCAGGAAGAACGCGCCCACCCGCATCCGGCCGGCATAGTCGAGCGCGATCCGTCCCGTTCCGCCCTCGACGCGCAAGACGGTTTCCCGGCCAAAGACCGCGCCATGTTCCAACTGGAGCGTACCGCCCGCCACAACCACCTCCGCCGCGTTCGACCAGGAGCCTCCTGCCGCAAACGCCAGCGTCCCCTTCGCCACCTGCACACGCCCCGTCGACGTGCTTGCGCCCGTCAGACACGTCCCGGCAGTCCCCTCGAAGGAGAGCGACGCCGCACCCGCGAAACGGCAGGCGTTCGTCTTCGACCAGCCGTCAAAGGCATGGTTGTCCGTCACGAGATGGAGCGTCGCCGGGCACGCGCTCGTAATCGTCAGGCCCGCACCCGTCCCCATCTCGGAAAGCGCCTGGTCGTAGCCGCACAGGTCCCACCGCGCGTTCCTCACGCCGAGGGCCTTCAGCCGCTGGCTGAAGCCGTCCGCCGCCGTGAACGCGAAGGGGGCGCGCGTGAAGAGACGGCCGTTCGCGCCCTGCATCCAGAACCAGACGCCGCCCAGGCTGTTCGAGGGCGACAGGAGGGTGAGCGCGAGATTGTCCTGCATGGAGAACCCGCCGCCGGACGCGACGAGCAAGCGCCCCTCGATGGCAAGCGACGCCGGCGCTTCCGCCGACGTCCCCCTGCAGTAGTTCCAGAATTTGCCGCGCCGCCAGTCGCCGGCAACCCGCAACGACGCCCCTGCGCCGAAGTGAATCGACCCCTCCTCGTCGGCCGAGAAGTCGACATCGCCCGCGATCGTGTTCGCCGTGGCGGCCGGCAGCGTGAAGGTCGCCTTCCCGCCCAGCCACTTGAGCGGACGCCTGAGCGTGACGCCGTTGAGATTGAACGCCGTCTTCGCGAACGCCACCGCGAGCGGCTGCGACGCGCTTTCGCCGAAGGCGCCGTCCGCGTCCACGTTCACGGTTCCGCCCACGAGCGAGACCGGCCCGGCGAACGCCTGGGCGGCGCGGACGTTCACCGTGCCCGCATTCACGATCTCCAGGCCCGCCGTCCCGGACAGCGCGGCGGAGAGGTTCAGCGTGTCGCCCGCGCCAACCGTCCACGTCTGCGGCGCCGAGAGGAAGAGCGGCCAGCCGATGTCGTAGGCCTTGCCCGTGCCCGCCGTCTCAAGGCCGCGCGAGCCGAGCGCCGCGAACGCCGCCGTCCCCGCAGATGCCAGCGCAAACGGGCCGGGCGCCGCAAACGCCACCCCCTTGAAGTTGGCCGTCCGGTCCAGCGACGCGCCCGTGCCCGCCGCAAAGGTCGCGACGAGCGAACCCGCCGCGAGGTCGGGGAGGGCCGCGCCCTCCCAGTTCGCCGCCGTGCCGAGGGCGTCATCCGTTCCGCCTCCCGCCGTCCAGCGCGCCGTCGCCGTCTCGTCCGCCTCGGCCGGCAGGACGACGTCCGCGCCGCCCACGCAG
>URIT01000180.1 GCA_900547945.1 uncultured bacterium | reverse complement strand
CGCCGAGGCCCTCGGCGGCGGCTGGCGCGCCGCGCGCGCCCTCGCGGAGCATTTCGAGGCGGCCGGGGACGGCGAGGCCATGCTGCGCGAGACGACGGCGGGGCTCGCGCGCCATCCGGCCTGCAACCCGCTCCAGATCCTCCACGCGCGCGCGCTCTGCGGGACGAAGCGCTACCGGGCGTGCCTCGACTTCCTCAAGGGCGTCGTGCTGCTGCCGAGCGAGCACCGCGACACGGGCACGGCGATCTGGCATGCGGCGCAGACGGCGCTCGGCCTGCCGCTGACGTGGCCGGAGAACCTGGGCGAGGGGGAGCCGTTCCCGCCCGAAGGCGCGAACGACTGAACGGCGAAGGCGCAACGACAACACGGCAAGGAGCATGACGCGATGAGACGGAAGATGATGATGAGGGGGGCGCTTGCCTGCGCGCTGGCGGCGTGCGGCGCGGTCGGGGCGCAGGTCCTCGCCCCCTGGACGCCGGTGAAGGCGACGGCGGACGCGGTCGAGACATGGGGGCGCGCCTATGCGTTCACCTCGAACGCCCTGCCGACGCGCATCGTCTCGCAGGGGCGCGACCTCCTCGCCGCGCCGATCCGCGTCGTGTGCGCGGGCGCGGACGGCGCCGACCACGTCTGGACGAAGGCGGGCAG
The DNA here is from genome assembly GCA_900547945.1 of uncultured bacterium. GTDB lineage: Bacteria > Verrucomicrobiota > Kiritimatiellia > RFP12 > UBA1067 > RUG572. The sequence continues at coordinate 4,003 of URIT01000180.1, read as the reverse complement.
CTGGGTGCAGGCCGCGACGGACGAGGCGGCGGACGTGTGCGGCCACCTCGCCGTCCCGGACGTCTTCGTCAACGCGACGACGCGCATCGAGTACGACGGCATGGCCAAGGTCGCGCTTGCCGTGATGCCGGGCAAGGGGAACAGCCGGATGCGGAACCTCTCGAAGGTCTGGCTGGAGATCCCGCTGCGCCCGGAGGCCGCGACGCTCTTCTGCTACTCGCCGTGTTCGTGGGCGAAGCTGGAGAACGTCGGCGCCGTCAAGGGGCCGATGGCCTGGCCGTTCCGCTGCTCGGTGTGGCTCGGCAACGAGGACGTGGGCCTCTGCTGGTTCTGCGAGAGCGACGAGCGGCTGGCGGCGGCGGACCCGAACCGCGTCGTCGAGGTCATCCCCGGCGCGGCGGAGACGGTGCTGCGTGTACATCTCGCCGACGGCGCGTTGACGCGCCCGACGACGTGGACGTTCGGCCTGCAGGCGACGCCGACCAAGCCGTTCGACAGGCGCCTCATGACGGGGCAGACCGTCCACGCGCCGCCGATGGGCGCGGGCATCCCCGGGCTCGGCGTAAAGCGCCCCGAGGTGTGGTGGACGTGCCAGCGCGCCTTCCCGCAGGGGAACGCCGGGCAGGTCCTCGCGGAGGCCGCGCGGGGCGGCGTGAAGACGGTCGTCTTCCACGAGGACTGGATCCCGATCCAGAACAACCCCTCCCCGCGCCCCGACTTCAAGGGGCTCGTCGACGCCTGCCACCGCCTCGGCCTGAAGGTGCTCGTCTACCTGGGCTACGAGCTTTCGCCCCTCGACCCGCTGTGGGGCGCGTGCGAGGCGGACTGCCTCGCGCACGACGCACGCGGCAACCCCGTCTCGTACTGGGACCGCGAGCCGGCCCAGCGCGACTACCGCGTGTGCTACAACAACCGCTTCGCCGACATCTGGCTGGCGCGCGCGAAGAAGGCCTACGTCGAGCTGGGGCTGGACGGCTTCTACCTCGACGGCACGGTCATGCCGCGCGCCTGCGCGAACGCGGCGCACGGGTGCGGGTGGACGGACGCGGCGGGTCGGCGCCATGTCACGTACCCGATCTTCGCCGTGCGCGAGATGATGCGCGCGCTCTATGCGTTCGTCGACGCGCGGGGCGGGCGCATCGACGCGCACCAGAGCGGCTACGTCTGCCCGGCGACGCTCGCGTTCGTCCACTCCTACTGGGACGGCGAGCAGCTGGCCGTTTCGGGGCGCGCGCGCGACATCAAGGCCGAACTCGACCTCGCGTCGTTCCGCGCGGAGTTCATGGGGCGCAACCACGGCCTCGCCTGCGAGTTCCTCGCCTACCAGAAGCCGGGGTGGCAGTACGAGGACGCGCTTGCGATCTCGCTCCTCCACGGCGTGATGACGCGCCCCTGCGGCTTCGCGAACGTGCCGCCGTTCACGCCGATCTGGAAGGCGTATGCGGACTTCGGAACGGCGGACGCCGCCTGGCGGCCGTACTGGGCGAAGGAGGCCGTCGCGTGCGACGCGGCGCACGTGAAGGTGAGCGCCTACGAGAAGCCGGACGGCGCGCTCTGGGTCGTCTCGAACGTCTCGCCGACGGACGCGGCGACGGCTCGCCTCGCGCTGCCGCCCGGCTGCCGCGCGGCGCGCGACGCGAAGACGGGCGAGGCGCTGCCCGTCGCGGGCGGTTCGCTCACGCTGACGCTTGAGCCGTTCCGCTACCGCCTCGTGCGCCTTTGGAAGGAGTAGAGGGGCCGTCCGGGCCGCTTGCCATCGGGTGGCCGTTGTGCGATAATACAGGCGTATCTGTTTGGAATGCTAACAGAAAAGAACGAAATGAAGATCAGGATGTTTTCGATGTTCGCGCTGGCGGTTGCCTCCGTCTTCGCGGGCGAACTGGACAACGGCCTCCTGCGCGGCGCCACGGACAAGCGGGCGATCGACTACGCGCCGGGCGAGCAGATGACGTTCACGCTCAAGCTGGACGGCGTGAAGAAGCTGCCCGAGGGGCAGTGGTTCATCCAGTGGGAACGCTTCGGCGACGACGGGAAGAAGTGCGGCGAGAGGGTGCCCGCCGACCTCGCGAAGCCGGTCGTCGTCAAGACCTCCCTCGACCGCCCCGGCTTCGTGCGCGTGCGCGCCCAGCTCGTCGACGGCAAGGGACAGGTCTACCGCAAGAAGTACACGGGCGACACGACGACGCCCGAGGGCAAGCGCGCGCAGAACGAGTTCGAGCGCCGCGACCGCCGCATCTTTTTCGACGGCGGCGCGGGCGTGCAGATCGACAAGCTCGTCTCCTACCCCGAGCCGAAGGACTTCGACGCCTTCTGGGCGAAGCAGGCCGACCGCCTGAAGCTCGTGCCCATCAAGGCCGACCGCATCGAGCTGCCGTGCAGCAACCCCAAGGCGCGCCTCTACGCGGTGCAGATCGCCTGCGCGGGTCTGCGTCCCGTGACGGGCTACCTCTCGATCCCGAAGGCCGTCGAGCAGGGCGCGACGTTCCCCTGCCGCCTGGAGACGCACGGCTACAGCGGCGACACCTGCCGCCACGACGCCCCCGGCTGGGCGCGCGACAACGAGATCGTCCTCAACATCAACGCGCACGGGCAGAAGCTGCCCGCGTTCGGCGCGACGGAGGCGGACCGCAAGGCGCTGCGCTGGGAGATCCGCTCGCATGACTGCTCCTACGCCTTCGACGCGAAGCAGAACGAGGACCCCGAGGTCGCCTACTTCAACGGCATGGTGCTGCGCGTGAAGCGTGCGCTCCAGTACCTGAAGACGCTGCCCGGGTGGAACGGGAAGGACCTCATCGCCTCCGGCGGCAGCCAGGGCGGTCTGCAGACGATCTGGGCGGCCGGCTGCGGCGAGGGCCTCACGCGCGCCGAGAGCGGCATCACCTGGTGCTGCGACATGTACACGAGCGGCAAGCTGCGCAAGGACCCGGCGCAGAACCTCGCGAGCGACGGCTGGTACATCCCCTGGACGGACGCGATGGGCTACTACGACGCCGCGAACTTCGCGAAGCGCATCCCGAAAACCTGCACGACCGTCATCACGCGCGCCGGCCTCGGCGACTACTGCTGCCCCCCGACGGGCCTCGCCAAGATGTACAACAACATCCCCGGCAACAAGAAGATCTGGTGGGTACAGGGCTCGACGCACGGCTACGTGCCGCCGGAGCCGAACCAGCACTTCTGGATCGACGACACGGCGAAGTAGGATGATCCGCAACGCCGTGGAGCTGAACGAGACCTGCGCGGCCCTCCGGGCCGGCGGCCTCGCCGCGCTGGACACCGAGTTCGTCTGGCGCAACACGAACCGCCCCAAGCTTGCCCTCGTGCAGCTGGGGGCGACGGACGGGACGAGCTGGGCGGTGGACTGCCTGCTGGCGCTCGACACGGCGCCGCTCGCGGACCTCCTGCGCGACGCGGGGACCGTGAAGGTGCTCCACGACGCGCACCAGGATCTCGACCACCTCTTCCACTACACGGGCGCAAAGCCCGAGAACGTCTTCGACACCCAGCTCGCGGCGGCCTTCGCCGGCCTCCCCGCCGGGCTCTCGCTCCAGAAGCTCCTTCAGGAGACGGTGGACGTGGGGCTCGCGAAGACGGAGACGACGACGGACTGGATGCAGCGTCCGCTCACCGACGCCCAGGTCTCCTACGCGCTCGACGATGTGCGCTACCTCGGCGAGGCGCGCGCGGAACTGCTGAAGCGCGCGGACGCCCTCGGCACGCGCGCCTGGCTCGACGCGGAGATGGCGCGCTACGACGACCCCGCCCTCTACGGCGACCCCGACCCCGCGACCGTCTGGACGCGGGTGAAGTGCGGGCGCGTCCACCTCGACCGCCGGGGCCTCTCCTTCCTGCGCGCGCTCGCCGCCGTGCGCGAACTGCGCGCGCGCGAGTGGAATCTGCCGAAGGCGTGGCTCGCGGACGATGCCTCCCTCGCGGAGATGGCCGCCTCCGGCGAAACCGCCGCCGCGCGCCTCCGCTTCCGCCACCGCCTGCGCAGCGGCGG
>URIT01000179.1 GCA_900547945.1 uncultured bacterium | reverse complement strand
TCAGCGTCTCGCCGCCCCGCGCCCCCGCGACGACGGCGCGCACGTCGGCGCACCAGGCGCCGCCCGCATACGGCTCCGCCTCCGTGGCCCGGCGCGTCACGACCGTGAAGTCCGCCACGTGCGTCGCGTGTTCGGCCCGCAGCCAGACGCTCCGGAAGAGGCCCGAGAGGCGGAAGTAGTCCTGGTCCTCCATGTAGCAGCCGTCGCAGAGGCGGTAGACCTGCACGGCGAGGAGGTTCGTGCCGGCCTGCAGATGCGGCGTCACGTCGAACTCCGCGCCGGGCCGCCCGTCCTCCGCGTAGCCGACCTCGCGCCCGTTCAGCCACACGCGCACCGCCGCCCCGAAGCCGTCGAAGACGAGGATCGTGCGCAGGTTCCGCCAGCCCTCCGGCACCGTGAACGCGCGCCGGTAGTTCACCGTGCCGTTCGGCTCCTGCGCGACCGTCCAGTCCGGCGGCGCCGGGCGCGTCACGAACGGCGGATCGACCGTCCACCAGTACCCGAACGCGCAGAAGAGGGGCGTGCCCATGCCGACGATCTCGGACGTGTTCGGCACAAGGACGCTGTGCCACGCGGCATCGTCGAACGCGCGCTGCTCGAACCCGGCGGGCGCGGCGTCGGGATGCGGCGTGAAGAGCGCCTTCCACGCGCCGTCCAGGGAGAGCCACCGCCCCGACGCCACGCGCCCTTTGTTGTCCCGCGCCGCCGCCTCCGTCTCGTACGCCACCGCGAAGGTGTGGCGCGGCAGGCGGTTACGCTCGAAGACGAGCGGGTTCTCCCAGTCGCGGTTCCCGAAGATCTGCTCGCGGCGGTACGTCGCAAGCGGGTGCATCGCGTCGATCTCGCGCCCGGAATGCGGCCATTCCGCGCGGTTGCGCACGAAGTCAAGGTCGCGCCACGCCCCCGTTCCCGTCCCGCGCGTCCGGAACGTGACGAGGGGCTGGTCTTTCACGTCGACGGCGAAGCGCGCGCGCGCGCCGGCCTTCAGCGGACCGCTCGACCAGAGTTCCCGGCCGTCCTCGGCCGTGAGCGCGAACGTCAGTTCGCCCGCCGTCACCTCCGCCACGCCGCCGAACGCCGCCGCCTCGCTGCGGATGACGTCAAGCGCGCCCGCGCCGGCGACGGGGTAGAAGTTCGTCATCTCCGTCCGCCCCCGCCAGCTCTCCGGCAGGGCCGTCTGCGGCACGACGAAGGACGGATCGAGGCGCATCGGCAACACGTCGCCCGCCTGGACGGCCCCGCCCGCGTCGACGAGCGCCGCCGCGAAGCCCGCCATCTTGTCCTCCGCGTCCTTCTCCTCCGCCCCGGTCTCCAGCGTGACCGGGCCGAGAAGCCCCGCCGCCTCGAAGGGGTACTTCGACGCATCGAGCGGCTTGTAGTCCTTCGAGACCATGTTGATGTCCGTGAAGATCTTCCACGCGACGCCGCGCCGGTCGAGGTCGCGCAGGCGGTTCGAGCCCGTGTTCGTCACCTCCACGTCGAGGACGTTCCCCTTCGCGCGCAGTGCGCCCGGCGGCACGGCGAACACGTAGGGCTTCATGAAGCGCGTGCCGAGGTCCCGTCCGTTGAGACACACCCGCGCCGCCTCGCGCACGTCCCCGAGGTCGAGCGTCCCGCCCGCCGCGCCGTCCGCCGCGTCGAACGTACAGCGGTAGCGCATCGTGCCGCAGAACGGATTCTCCGAGCCGTCCGCGTTCCGCGACCACGGGCCCGTCTTCGCCAGGGTGCGCGGCGCGGGCGTGCCGGGCCCGCCACAGACCGGCACGAGTTCCCACGGGCCGTCGAGCGACGTGCGGCGTACCGGCGGACGGGCCGGCGGCATAACATCCGCCGCCTCCGCGCCCGTCTGGAGGAAGCACGCATGCCCCGGCTCCAGTTGGATGGGTCCCGCCACCGCCGCGATCTCCCCCGTGAGCGGGTCGAGCCGCCACAGCTGCGGGCGCGGCAGCGTCACGGTCCGCGGTGCCTCGTTCGTGTTCACCGCAAACCACAGCATCTCGCCCTTGCGGCGGAAGCGCACGAACCCCACACCGGACGCCGCAAGCGCCGTCTCGCGCCGCGCCATCTGCGGAAGTCCCCCCTCCCACACGACCTCCCAGCCGTTCCGCGCGAGATCCGCGAGCCGCCGCCGCGTCGCCTCCGGCATCTCGCGGCAGGGCGGCACGACAAGGGACCGGTACCGTCCCGGCTTCTCCGGCAGCGCGGCGATCATCTTGTCGGACACGTAGTCGAAGCACACGCCCGCCGCCGCGAGCCGCCGCGCCGTCGCGCCGATCGGCTGCGCGCCGAACCAGCGCGCCGCGTTGTGGACGCTCATCATCTCGGCGAGCCCCGGCCGTTCGGCCCAGAAATCGCGCACCGGCCAGTAGACGAGCGTGTCCTCCCCCGGCTCGCTCGCCTGGGCGAGCGCCTGCACGCGCGAGACGTAGCCGTTCAGGGACGGCATGATCCGCCAGAGCGGGCTGCGCGGGTTCATCTCCAGCGCGGCGTAGAAGCACCAGCCCGGCCAGGCCGCCTCCGGGGGCGAATAGCAGCAGCCTTGGTAGAAGACGTGGTTGACGCCCGCGAGGAAGAGCAGGTCCAGAAAACGCTTGATCTCCCCCGGACGCTCGCGGAAGTGCTCGCCGATCCACGTGCAGCTTTCGGCCGAGACGAGGCGCGTGCCCTTCACGTGCGCCGCCGAGGAGGCGAATTTCGAAACAAGGACGTCGCGGCAGTCGTCGAACATCTCCGTCTCCGGGATGTCAGCGAGCGCGTAGAGGTCGAGCCAGTTCGCGGGCGCGCCATGCGCCTCGTTGCGCGTGAGGATGCCGCGCGCACGGCACCAGTCCGCCCACACGCCGAACGTCTCCACGGCAAGCTCGGCGAGCGTCTCGCGGTAGTCGAGGCGCAGTTTCCGCAGCTCCGGCGCCTGCCCCGTCCCCGCAAGCTCCCGCCACCGGGGTGCGAGGTCGTAGCCGCGCCGGGCCTTGAACGCCTCGAAGAGGCGCGGCGTCCAAGCCGCCCCGAAGTACTCCCAGGAATCGTGGTAGAACGCGCGGGGCTTTTCGTCCAGCACCTCGAACGCCTTCAGGTAATCGCGCATCGCCTGGGGCGAGTAGGGGTCGAGCATGAAGCCCCTGTCCTGTGCGGGCGCGCGCTTCACGAAGATGCGTCCCGGCTCCGGGCGTCCCTGCGCGTCCACGCGCCAGGCGCCGTTCGTGAGCGGCACGCCGCGCCCGCCGAAGCACCAGCCACAGCCCGTCGTGAGGTCGATGCCGAGTCCGTGCCGCGCCGCCGCGCGCTTCGCCGCCGCCCACTTCTCGCGCCATTCAGGGGAGAGGTAGCGCGGTTCGTTCGCCGCGTTGCCCTTCACGCCGTAGATCGGAATCACGTGGAAGCCGCCGAAGCCCCCTTCCGCAAGCGCCCGGGCCTGCGCCTCCAACCCCGCCTCCGTGACGGCGTTCCCCATCCACCAGTTGTAGACCCACGGGCGCGTCTGGGCCGATTCCGCCTCCCATGTCGGCTTCGCCGCCGCCGCGCCCAGTGCCATGCCTCCCGCCAGAGGCGCGCACAGCAGCGCGCGTCCCACGCACCTCCGCATCCTCAAGCCCATCATGGCCCTCGCTTCCTGTTTCCTGTCCATAGGCCGTGATTATACAGGAAAACGGGTCTTCATGGCAAGAATCGGCGGCCCGGCAATCAACGGCCTGATGGACGGATCGGGCGGGATCGGTCGCGCACCTAGCGGAGGAGGAGGACCGTGCCGCCGGGGACGAGCGTCCACGTGAAGGCGGCTGCGGACGCGCGGCGGCCGAAGGTCCAGCCGGCGGGCACCTCGTCCACCAGCCTGTACACGAAGTTCGGCTGCACGGAGACGACGCCGGGGACTTCCTGGGCGGCGGCAACGGCCTCCGACGCGCGCATGTCGTCCGCCACATCGGCAACGGCGAGCGTCGATCCGTCCGCGGATTCGATCTGATTGGTGACGGCGAGCCCCGCATCGGCAAGCCCTTGCGCGAGCTCGCTTTCCCCGCCGTCTTCGGAGAGAAGGTTGATCTTTGAGTCCTCATCGAGGGTCACGAGAAGGCCTCGGTAGTCCACGCCCTCGACAAGCTCGTCGAAGAGCGCAGGATCGTTGGCTTGCGTCGCGCCCTCGCTGATTGCGGTCGTGTCCACAGCGCTTTCACCAGCCGATTTGTTGGCATCGGCGGCATCGTCGGCAAAGGCGAGCGCAGGTGCGGGGAAGGCGATTCCCACCGCGAGGATTGCGGCGAGCATCGTTTTAGGTAATCGGCGTGGGCAGCGCATGGGGGCCTCCTATCCCTTGAGGTCGACGTTCTTTGTGTCGGTTATCAGCATGCATCCGGGCGCATGCGTGATGGCGAAGGGAGGCTTGGAGTTCATGACCACGGCCTGGGGCGTCACGCCGCAGGCCCAAAAGACGGGCACCTCGCCCTCGTGGATATCGACGGGGTCGCCAAAGTCGGGCTTCGAGATGTCCTCGATGCCGATGACCGACGGGTCGCCGATGTGCAGCGGAGCGCCGTGCACCTTGGGGATGGCGCCCGAGATCTGCACCGCCTTCACCACTTGGTTGTAGGGGATGGGGCGCATCGACATGACGGTGTTTCCCGACATAGACCCTGCGGGCGTGCACGCGACGTTGGTCAGGTACATCGACACGTTGCGGCCCTGGGTGTTGTGGCGCATCTCGATGTCAGCCTCGATGAGCTC
>URIT01000178.1 GCA_900547945.1 uncultured bacterium | reverse complement strand
CGGCGGGCGCCGCCGTCGCGCGCGACCCCTACGCCCGGCACGGCGTGCTGGGCTGTCTGCTGCTCGTCGCGCTGCTGGGCGCCGCCGCCGCCGGCGTGTGCTGGAGGCTGCACTGCGGCCCTTTTGCCGAGACGGCCGCGTCCGTCCCGAACGTACAGGAGGTGAAGTGATGAAGGCCCCTCGCAATGCCGACTGCGAAGCCCTGAACCGCCGGTTCGGCGCGCCCGGGCGCATCGTGTTCCGTCCCTCGAAGCACGACGCGCCGATCGTCGTGCTCGCGAACCAGTACGGCTCGGCCGAGGTTGCGCTCTTCGGCGCGCAGACGCTCTCGTACCGCCCGACGGGCAACCCGCCCGTCCTCTACCTGCCGCATCCCTACGACGAGACGCCGGCGGGCGCGGAGATCCACGGCGGCATTCCCGTGTGCTGGCCCTGGTTCGCGCGCTGCGGTCCGGCCGGTTCGAAGCTGCACGGCGTCGCGCGCTACGCGCGCTGGCGCGTGACGGGCTCGGAGTATTCCGAGGACGTGACGGAGGTCACGCTCGCGCTGGAGAGCGACGCGGAGACGCGGAAGGCGTGGCCGCACGACTTCGCGCTGGAGCTGAAGGTCTCCGTGTCGATGAAGCTTACGCTTGCCCTGCGTGCGACGAACACGGGGACGGAGGCGTTCCACGTGACGGAGGGCTTCCACCCCTACTTCCTCGTGCGGGAGCGGGACCAGACCGAGGTGCTGGGCGTGGACGGCTGCGAGTTCACGGATACGCGCGCGCCCGAGAAGGGGGTGCGCACGTGGACGGGAAGCTACGCCGTGCGCGAGGCCGGCAGCAAGATCTACCAGGTCACGAAGCGCGAGTACGTGCTGATGGACCACGGGCTCAACCGCGCGATCGCGGTCGTCTCGCGCGGCAACGCGCGGCTCGTCGTCTGGAATCCGGGCGAGGAGAGTGCGGATCAGGTGGCGGCGTTCGGCGTGGACGGCTGGCGGCACTTCGTCTGCGTCGAGCCGTGTTCGACGCCGGACGAGGCGGGGTACGACCTCAAGCCGGGCGAAAGCCACGACCTGCTGATGGCCGTGCAGTCCGTCCCGAACGACGGCAGCGTCCACGCGCGGCATCCGTAATTGTGCTATAATCGGGGCATGAAAGCCACGATGTCCCTGATGTCCGTTTCCTGTTCCCTGCTCGGCCTCCTCGCCCTCGGCGCGGGGGCGGGCGAGACGCCGCTTCTCGCCGGCTGGCGCTTCCACCGCGGGGCCGCGCCCGGCGCCGAGGCGGCGGCGTTCGACGACGCGGCATGGGAGGCCGTGCGCGTGCCGCACGACTGGGCCATCGCGGGGCCGTTCGACAGGGAGATCGACAAGCAGACCGTGCGCGTCGTGCAGGACGGCGAGACGAAGGCGACCGAGAAGACGGGACGCACGGGATCCCTCCCGTGGCTGGGCGAGGGCTGGTACCGCCGCACGTTCACTGTGCCGGAGGGGACGGAACACGCGGAACTCGTCTTCGACGGCGCGATGGCCGAGCCGCGCGTCTACGTCGACGGGCAGGAGGCCGGTTTCTGGGCGCTCGGCTACAATGCGTTCACCGTTGACGTCTCGCGTTTCCTGAAGCCCGGCAAGACGGCGTATGCGCTCGCGGTCCATCTGCAAAACGTCCCCGAAAGCTCGCGGTGGTATCCGGGGGCGGGGCTCTACCGGCCCGTCACGCTCGTGACGGGTCCAAAGACGGGACTGAAGACGTGGGGAACCTTCGTGCGGACGACGGCGCTGTCGGCCACGGGGGCGCGCGTGACGGCGACGGAGGCCCTGCGGGGAACGGCGGAGAAGGCCGAGCTGCGGTGGACGGTGCGCGGTCCGGACGGGAAGGCGGTCGTGGCGGTTTCGCGCGACGCCGCGCGCCTGGCGGAGGTGACGGGCGTCCTCGACGTGCCGGCGCCGCGCCTCTGGACGCCCGAGACGCCGCACCTCTACACGCTCGTCTCCGAGTTCGTCGTGGCGGGGCGCGTCCGGGACCGGCGCACGACGCGCTTCGGCATCCGCACGGTTTCGGCGACGGCGGAGGGGTTCCGGCTCAACGGCGTCGTGCGGAAATTCAGGGGCGTATGCCTGCACCACGACCTCGGCCCGCTCGGCGCGGCGTTCAACCGCGCGGCGTTCCGCCGCCAGGTGCGCCTCCTGAAGGACATGGGGTGCGACGCGATCCGCACGGCCCACAACATGCCCGCGTCGTGGCAGATGGACATCTGCGACGAGATGGGGATGCTCGTGATGGCGGAGAGCTTCGACATGTGGGCGTACCCGAAGTGCAGGAACGGCTATGCGCGGTTCTTCGCGGACTGGTGGGCGCGCGACCTCGCGAACCTCGTCCTCAACCATCGCAATCATCCCTCGATCGTGATGTGGTCCATCGGCAACGAGGTGCCCGAGCAGAACCTGCCGGACGGCCTCGACCTCACGCGCCGGATGCAGGACCTCTGCCACGTCCTGGACCCCACGCGCCCCGTCACGCAGGGACTCGACCAGGTGGACCACGCCGTGCGCACGGGCGTGCTGCAGCAGATGGACGTGGTGGGCCTCAACTACCGCCTCCCCCGCTATCGGCACGCCTACGCGAACGCACCGCACGGCTTCGTCCTCGGCAGCGAGACCGCCTCGACCGTTTCGAGCCGAGGCGTCTACAAATTCCCCGTCGTGCCGAAGGCCGGGGTGCAGCACCCCGACGGACAGTGCTCGGGCTACGACGTGGAATGGTGCCCGTGGAGCAACCTGCCGGACGACGACTGGGCGATGCAGGACGACGCGCCCTGGACGATCGGCGAGTTCGTCTGGACCGGCTTCGACTACCTCGGCGAACCCACCCCCTACAACGAATACTGGCCCTCGCGCAGCTCCTACTTCGGCATCTACGACCTGGCCGGCCTGCCCAAGGACCGCATGTGGCTCTACCGCAGCCGCTGGAATGCGTCCTCGCCCACGCTCCACCTCGTGCCGCACTGGACCTGGCCCGGCCGCGAAGGGCAGGTCACGCCCGTCTACTGCTACACCTCCTATCCGAGCGCCGAGCTGTTCGTGAACGGCGTCTCGCAGGGCCGCCGCACGCGGAACGCCGCCTCGCGCCTGGACCGCTATCGTCTGCGCTGGAACGAGGTCGTCTACCAGCCCGGCGAGCTGAAGGTCGTCGCCTACGACGCGGACGGGAAGGTGGCCGCCGAGGAGGTCGTGAAGACGGCGGGCGCGCCGCACCGCCTCGCCGTCACGCTGGACCGCGCGACGCTTGCGCGGACGACGGACGGGACGACGCCCGACCTCGCGTTCGCGACCGTGCGCGTTGTCGACGCGCACGGGACGCCCTGTCCCGACGCCGCGCTGCCGCTCACGTTCCGGGCGACGGGCGCCGTGGCGTTCAAGGCGGCGTGCAACGGCGACGCGACGAGCCTGGAGCCGTTCACGAAGCCCGCGATGCGGACGTTCCACGGCGCGCTCGTCGTGGTCGTCGAGGCGGGTCCGGAGGCGGGGACGGGGCGGCTTGCCGTCTCGGCGGACGGCCTTGCGGAAGCGGTCGCCGAACTCACCGTGGCGCAGTGATGCGTGTGCCGGCCATGATGAACGGGGAGACGAGCCGGGAGGGACGCGCCGCCGCCATCCGCACATCGCTTGCGCTGGCCGCGTGCGTACTGGCGGCTGCACACGGCGCGTGCGCCGCGACACCGGCGACGGCCGTCGCGTTCCGGTTCGACGACAACCACGCGCCCGACGACTGGCACGCGGTCGCGGAGGCGTTTAAGGCCGAAAATGCGCGGTGTTCGTTTGCCGTGGTCAGCGGAGGCCTTTCGGACGGGCAGGGCGCCTGCCTCAAGGCGCTGTCGGACGACGGGTTCGAGATCATGGATCACACCGCCGCGCACGCCGTCTACGTCGCGCAGTGGCTGAAGGAGGCGGACTACGCGGCGGCGCGTGCGGCCATGGACCCGGGGGCGGCGTGGTTTGCCTCCGCCCAGGCGTCCGCGCGGAAGGTGCGGTTCAAGCCCGAGATCGATCTCGCGCACGCGAAGAACGTCCGCTTCACGGGACGTGTCACGGGCGGCGTGCTTTACTGCGATGACGCGGCCGTCGCCGCGCAGCTGACGTTCTCGAAGAAGGTCTGGATGCCGTCGAGGGCGGCGCTGTTCGGCGTCGCTGCGGTTGCGGCGGACGGCGGCCGCAGGCTGCGCGCGTTCTACGGCGAGACCGACCAGACGTTCGACCTCGCGGACGAGGAAATGGTGCTTGTCGACCAGATCGCGATTCAGCCCGCGCCGGATGTCCTGCGCATCCAGGCGCGCGCGACGCGGGCGAACTTTGCGGTCTTCGGCCTGCCCGCGCCGAAGACGTGGATCCAGCCCGGCGGCTGGGAGGCGTTTGTGGACGCGAACCGCGTGAAGGCCGTCTACGGCGGCGAATTCGGCTACACGGGCGCGGACTGCGTGATGCCGAAGGAGCGGTGCTGGTACGCGACGGACGACGACACGCCGGCGGAACTCGTGCCGTGGATGCAGCGTCCGAGTTTCTTCTACTTTGACGAAGGGGCGACCTACGAGGAGGTCGTCGCGCAGATCCAGAAGGCGCAGGCGCGCGGCAAGCCGCTCGTCTTCATCAGCCACCTGTCGTGGGAGAAGGCGGGCGGCCGCGCGGCATGGATCGCCCTGACGCGCCGCGTGCTTCAGTGGATGGACGCGGCGGGCGTCCCCGCGCTGACCGAGGCGGCGTTGACGCAGACGTTCTACGGACGATGAAGGATTTTGCTATAATAGGCGAACTGTGAAACCGCTTGCCACCAACATCGCCGACTTCGAGACCCTGCGCAAGGAGGGTCTGCTCTACGTTG
>URIT01000177.1 GCA_900547945.1 uncultured bacterium | reverse complement strand
TGCGCGACGTCGAGTCGGGACGGATGCTCTTCTCGGGCGCGGGGCGCGTGGTCGCGCGGCGGCGGACGGCGCTCGCGGGGCATGTGGAGGTCGCGCGCGGCGTCACGCTCGACCTTGAGGAGACGCCACTTGCCGTGACGGCGCTCGTCGTGCGGGCGGGGGCGGTCGTCAGGATCCCCTCCGAGGCGTCGGGGTGGCACGACCTCGTCGCGGGGACGGGGACGCTCCATCTGGAGGCGGGCGCGGAGGTGCGGGACCTGGAGGGCCGCGCGCTTGTGGGGAGCGTCGTGGGGGGCTCGTTCTTCGAGGCGTCGGGCGCGCTGTGCTGGCGCGGCGGCGCGGGCGCGTGGTCCGACCCGGACGGGTGGCGGAACCCCGCCACGGGCGCGGTGGGTCCCTGGCAAAACGGGCGCGCCGCCGTCTTCGACGCGTCCGCCGCGCTCACGAACGACCTCGCGGACGTGCAGGCCGAACGCCTCGTCTTCACGCAGGACGCGCGCCTGGACGGGCGGGCGCTCCGGCTCGCGTCGGGCTGGATCAGCGTGCCGGCCGGCACGTGCGCCACGTTCGCCGCGCCGCTGGACGTGGCGGGTGAGCTTGTGAAGTACGGCGAGGGGACGCTCGTCGTCGCGGGCGCGCAGACGAACCTGGCCGCGTGCAGCCTGCGCGTGGAGGCGGGCACGTGCGGTCTGGACGGCCTCTGCGCGCCCGGCGTGACGAACCTTTCGGTGGCGGCCGGCGCGCGGCTTCTGCTGCGCGGCGTCTCCGCGCTCACGAACGCCTGCGCGCGCGGGACGCTCGCGACGAACGCACTCGCCTGTGCCGACGGAGCGGCGGCGACGCTCGTCCTCGGCGCGCTGACGCCGAAGCTGCGCGGGCTCGCGCTCCCGGCCGGGCTGACGCTCGTCGTCGCGGCGCGGGAACTGGAAGGCTGCTGCGCGTGGAACATCGCCCTAGACGGGATGCTCGACTACCGCGGCATCCTTTCGCTGGGTTACGCGCGGCCGGGGCTGGAAGGGCCGGGGACGGTGCGCGCCAAGGGGCTGCGCTCGGACAGCCCGACAGGCGCGCGCATCGGCGCCTGCCGGCTGGAGCTTGCCGGCAGGGACGGCCTCTTCCCGGTCTACGAAGACGTGTCGTGGGGGGATGGAAATGTCTGCTTCGACGGGGCGACGCTGGCGCCGACGGGCGGCGCGCTCGTCGTGACGAGCGCGGGCCATCCGACGTCCCGGACGACCCTCTTCGTCGACGAGGGCGGCGTGACGTTCGACGTCCCCGCCGACGCCTGCCTGACGCTGGGCGGGGAACGGGAAACGTTTCTCTTCGGCGGGCCGGGGGGCGTCGTGAAGCGCGGCGCGGGTACGCTCCGCTTCGCGACGGTTGACGACCTGCACGGAGGGCCGACCGTCATTCACGCGGGCGTCTACGAACTGGGGACGGCGACGGCGACGGCGGACGTCGTGCTCGAAGGAGGTGCACTCGCCTTCACGTCGGACGAGCCGCAGGGGCTGGGTCTGACGAATTGCGTCCTCGCGGCGGGCAGTGCCCTGAAGCTGCGCGTGACGCCCCTCGGCGCGGATGTCCTTGACGTGCGCGGCGGCGTCTTCCGCTGCGCGGCGGGCGCGGTCCTGGAGGTCCGGGCGCTGCCCGGCGCGCCGGCCGGGGACTACGCGCTGCTTGTCGTCGACGCCGCAGACGCCGCCGACCTTGCGGCCCTCGCCTGCGCCGTCCATGCGCCGGGCCGCCGGGCGGAGACGTTCCTCCTCGCGGTGGATGGCGCCGTTGTGCGCATCGTGCGCCTCCATCCCCCTGCGACGGCGATCCTGCTCCGCTGAGGGGGCGCTACTTCTCCTTCGCGGCGTCGATCTTCTCTTCGAGCGTCGCACGGATCTGGGCGAATTCGGGCGTGTCCATCTTCTTGTCGTTCCAGTCGATGAAGGTCTGCTGGAGGTCCATGAAGAAGCGGCGGGCCGCGTCCTTCTCGGTGAAGGCGTAGTCCGTGAAGAGGGCCTTTTCGACGACCGCGAACATGATCTGCTGGCGTTCGACGGGGGTGGTGGCGTCGGCGTCGGAGAAGGCGTTCTGCTGGAGGTAGACGGCGTCGAGGAACTCGGCCTTCAGGTAGCAGGTGAAGTCCGAGAGGGACGTGCCTTCCTCGCCGACGACCTTCATCATCTGCCCGATCTCGTTGCCGCGACGGAGAAGGGCGCGGGCGCGTTCGACGCGCGCGGCGGGCTTGATGACGGAGTTGTAGTGGCTCCAGGAGTCGAGCGGGTCGATGGCGGGGTAGCGGCGGGCGTCCGAACGGGCGCGCGAGAGGCCGTGGAAGCCGCCGACCACCTTGAGGGTGGCCTGGGTTACGGGTTCGTCGAAGTTGCCGCCGGCGGGCGAGACGGTGCCGCCGATCGTGACGGAGCCGACCGTGCCGTTGCGGAGGCGGACGCGCCCGGCGCGCTCGTAGAAGGCGGCGATGCGCGATTCAAGGTAGGCGGGGAAGGCCTCCTCGCCGGGAATCTCCTCCAGGCGTCCGGAGAGTTCGCGCATGGCCTGCGCCCAGCGGGACGTGGAGTCGGCGAGGACGAGGACGTTGAGCCCCATCTGGCGGTAGTATTCCGCGAGCGTCACGGCCGTGTACACGGACGCCTCGCGGGAAGCGACCGGCATGGAGGACGTGTTGCAGATGATGACCGTGCGCTCCATGAGGGACTTGCCTGTGCGGGGGTCGGTGAGCTGGGGGAACTCCTTCAGCGTCTCCACGACCTCGCCCGCGCGCTCGCCGCACGCGGCGGAAATCACGACGTCGATCTTCGCGTAGCGGGCGGTCGTCTGCTGGAGCACCGTCTTGCCCGCGCCGAACGGACCGGGGATGCAGTAGGTCCCGCCTACGGCCACGGGGAAGAACGTGTCGATCGTGCGCACCGTCGTCTCCAGGGTTTCCTCGGGGGCAAGACGTTCGGTGAAGCACTTGATCGGCACCTTGACGGGCCACTTCTGCATCATCTGGACGGGGATGGACGCCGGGGTGGCGGATGCGGGATGCAGGTCGTTGGCGACGGGCTTGAGCGTCGCGATTGTCTCGGTGACGGTGTAGTCGCCGGCGGGGGCGACCGTCTCGACCGTGTACTGTCCGCGCAGCGCGAAGGGAACCATGATCTTGTGTCCGGGCATGGTCTTTTCGTCGAAGATGCCCTCGGGGACCCAGCCGAGGAAGTCGCCGGCCGCGACGCGGTCGCCGGGCTTCGCGGTGGGGTGCCAGGCCCATGTGCGGTCGCGGGGGAGTCCGGGCAGGTAGAGTCCGCGCTGGAGGAAGTAGGCCGCGTCGGGGGAGATCCTGCCGGCCTCGACCGCGAGGTCGGCGAGCGGGTTCTGCAGGCCGTCGTAGACCTGCGTGAGCATGCCCGGACCGAGTTCGGCGGCGAGCAGGTTGCCGCTGAACTCCACGGTGTCGTCCACGGCGAGGTCCGTCGTCGCGTCGAACACCTGCATGTCGCAGCGGCGCCCGCGCACGCGCACGATCTCGGCCATGAGCTTCTTGTCGCCGAGGACGGCGTAGCCGACTTCGTTCTGGGCGACGGCGCCGTCGAAGGCGACGGTGATCATGTTGCCGTTGACGCCGACGATTTTTCCTGTTGCACTCATTGTGTCACCTCGGAAATTCTGGATTGAAATATGCGATGGAAAAGGAGCCTCAGGGGTCGATCCGCGAGGCTGCGGTGAGCCGGTCGAAGACCGCGTTCCCGGCCTCGGTCGAAAGGGCGCGGCGGCGGATGACGATCTCCAGGCGGATTGCGTAGGCGAGCGCGGCCGCAGCGGAGAGAGGCGAAGCGGGTGGCACGAGCGCGCCGGCGGCGTCCCAGTACACCTGGTCGAGCAACCGGTCGCGTACGGCGGGATCCTTCTCCTGGAAGGCGGTGGCCACGCGGTTTGCCCAGTAAAGGGAACAGCCCTTGACGGGATGGCGCCACTTTGCGGGGTCGAGGCCGTGCGCGCGGGCGCGCTCGGCGGCGATGGCGTTGCGGAGCTGGGCGTCGAGGTCGGCCCACGCGGCCGCGTGGGCCTTGAACGGATCGGGGCCGAGCTGGTCCCGGCACATCTCCAGGAAGCGCTCCATCGTATAGGGCGCCGGACCGTCGAGGTCGAGCGGCTGGAGGGATGAAATCAGGTAGTCGGCTGCCATGCGTCACCTCAACCGCACACGAGCCTGGCGAGGTCGGGGCGGAGGCGCTTCGCAAGCGCGGCGGCGATCGCCGCTTCGGAGAAGTCGTATTCCACGCGCCCGCCGTCGAGGCGGAGGGCGAAGCCCGCGCCCGTCGTCTCGTCGAGGACGACCTGCACGCCCTTGGCGGCGTCGGCGGCAAGCTGGGCCTTGAGCGCGGCGGCGAGCTTTGCGCCGACTGCGACGTCGGCCTGGACGGCGCCAAGGTCCTTCACGGCGGCAAGGGCGAGGCGCGCCGCTTCGGCGGGGTCGGCGAGCGCGGCGGAGACATCCTGCGCGAGCAGTTTGTCGAACAGCTTCCCGAGGCTCGCCTTCACGTCGAGCACGGTGTCGCGGGCGGCCTGTGAAATCGTTTTCCGGGCACGTTCCTCAAACGCTCGGGCGTCCGTCTCGGCCTGGGCGCGGAGCGCGGCGGCCTTGGTCTCGGCGTCCTTCAGGACGGCGGCTGCGTCGGCTTTCGCCTTTGCGAGAATCGCGGCGGCTTCGGCATTCGCCTTCTCAACGCCGTCGTGCTGGATCTTCTCCAGGAGTTGTTGCAGTTCTTCAGCCATAGTACCTCCAGAAAATGAGCCGTCATTATAGACAAAGAGTGGGCGGAAGTCAAGGTGTCGCTACGGCCACCCTGTAATGGGTTAGTGGGTTGCGCAGCCCACCAGCCGAATTGAGGATTAGGGTC
>URIT01000176.1 GCA_900547945.1 uncultured bacterium | reverse complement strand
TCCGGCGCATCGTCGCCTCCGACCCGGGCGGCTACGCCCGCGTCGTCCTGCACAAGATCCCGTCCCTGAAGGCCGTCCGCGAGCTGAAGCGCCGCTACGGCGAGCGGCTGGAGGTCGTCGTGCACGACCACGACCTCTACTGTCCGCGCCGCCACTACTACACGCCGTGGGGGCGCGCGAACTGCACGCGCGCCTATGCGCCGCTGCGGTGCCTTGCCTGCGCGCTGGCGACGAGCCCGGCGAACTGGCCGCGCATTCTCGCGGCGCGCGCGGGCGCGCGCCTTCTCGCGCTGCGCGACGGCCGCGCGACGGTGCTGTCGGCGTTCATGAAGGCGAATCTCGTGAAGAACGGCTTCGCCGCCGCGCGCGTGACGGTGGCCCCGCCGGAGATCGGGCGGACGGGACAGGCCGCGCGGCGGGAAGCGTCCGGGGCGCGGCCCCTTCGGATCCTCTTTCTGGGGCAGCTCGTGGCGGGGAAGGGCGTTGACCTCCTGATCGCCGCCGTCGCGCGGCTGAAGCGGCCCTACCGCCTCGTGATCGCGGGCGAGGGGAACGCGCGGCGGCGGCTGGAGGCGCAGGCGAAGGGCGTCGCGAACGGCGAGATCGTCTTTCGCGGCTGGGTCGCCGACCGCGACGCGCTCTTCGCGGACGCGGACGTCCTGGCGTTTCCCTCGCGCTGGCAGGAGCCCTACGGCCTCGCGGGCGCGGAGGCGCGGGCCTATGGCCTGCCCGTCGTCGCGTTCGACGTGGGGGGCGTCCGCCAGTGGGCGGACGGCGGGTGCCGGCTCGTGCCGGCGGGCGACGTCGCGGCGTTTGCGCAGGCGCTGGAGGAGGTCGCATGAGGCTGCTCGTGGACGTCATCCCCTTCGACGGCGGCCGGTCGGGGCTTTCGCAGTACGCGCGGAACGTCGTCCGTGCGCTCGCGGCGCAGGGTCACGCGCTCACGCTCGTCGCGGAGCCGGGCGTCGCCGCGCGCTTCTTCCCTGGCTTCCGGGCGATCGAGGCGCCGCGCGGAACGCGCCGCGCCGTCTTCTCGATGCTCTGGCATCTCTTCGTCCTGCCGGGGCGGATCCGGGCGCGCGACTTCGACGCGCTGCTCGTGCTTGCGGCGAACCGCCGCGCCCTGTGGCGCTGTCCGCTGCCGACGGTCGGGGTCGTCCACGACCTCGCGCCGTATCACGTGCCGGAGAAGTACGACGCGCTCAGGATGCTCTACGTCACGCGCGTGCTGCCGCATTACGCGAAGAAGATGCACCGCCTGGTGGCGATCTCGCGGACGACGGCGGCGGACCTCGCGCGCTTCTGGCGGGCGCCGGCGAAGAAGGTCGCCGTCGTCTACAATGGGTTCACGCCGCCAGCGGGGCGCGCGGGGCAAGAGGCGTCGCGCGCATCGGATGGGGAGCGGTCGTCGATTCTCTACGTTTCGCGCCTTGAACACCCCGGCAAGAACCACGTGGGCCTGATCGAGGCCTACGGCCGGCTGCCGTGCGAACTCGCCGCGAAGCATCCGCTCGTCCTCGTGGGCGGCGACTGGAACGGGGCCGAGACCGTCCGCGCGGCGGCGGCGGCCTCGCCCTACCGCGACTTCATCCGCTTCAGGGGCTTTGTCGCCGACGCGGACATGCCGGCGGTGTGGGCGGAGGCGGCGGCGTACGTCTTCCCGTCGTTTTTCGAGGGCTTCGGGCTTTCGCTGCTGGAGGCGATGGCGGCGGGCGTGCCGGTCGCGTGCGCGAAGACGGGCGCCCTCGGCGAGCTGGGCGCGGGCGTCGCGGAGCTTTTCGACCCCGCCGCGCCGGAGGAGATCGCCGCCGCGCTCGTGAAGCTCCTCACCGGGGACAACGCCGCGCGCCTCGCCGCCGGGCGCGCGAAGGCGGCCGGTTTCTCGTGGGCGCGCTGCGCGGCCGGGCTCGTCGCGGCACTGCCGAAGGCGGAGGTGTTCGGCGTGCCGATCCGGTGCGAGACGATGGCCGAGGCCGTCGACGCGGCGATGGGGGCGAGGGCGCGCGCGCCGCGCTTCTGCGCCTTCGTGAACGCGCATTGCCTCAACCTCGCGTTTGGCGACAAGGACTACGCGGCGATCCTGCGGCGGGCCGATCGCGTCTGGCCGGACGGGACGGGCGTCAGGATGGCGGGGCGGCACCTGGGCTTCGCCGTGCCGGAGAACGTGAACGGAACGGACCTCTTCCCGCCGCTCATCGCGCGCGCGGCGGCGGAGGGGCGGAGCGTCTTCTTCTACGGCGCCGGCCCCGGCGTCGCCGAGGCGGCGGCGGCGAACGCGCGCAAGGCCCAGCCGGCGCTGAAGGTCGCGGGCGTCTGCGACGGGTTCGTCGCGGACGACGAGGCCGTGCGGCGCGTCAACGCGGCGCGACCCGACATCCTGCTCGTCGCCAAGGGCGTGCCGCTGCAGGAGAAGTGGATCGCCGCGCATCTCGCCGAGCTGGACTGCGCCTGCGCGATCGCGGTGGGCGGGCTCTTCGACTTCGTCTCGGGGCGCATCCCGCGCGCGCCGGCGTGGATGCGGCGCCTCGGCGTCGAATGGACGTGGCGGCTCCTGCAGGAACCGCGGCGGATGTTCCGCCGCTACGTCTTCGGAAATCCGCTTTTCATCTGGAGGGTGATGCGACATGGCTAGAACACTGACATGGACACTTCTCGCGGCCGTCTTCCTGGCTGGCTGCCGTTCGTCCTCGCCCTACGAGGGGCATCGCAGCTGGGTTGTCTGCCAGAGCGCGACGCCGCCGTACGCGGCCGACTACGACCTGCTCTACTTCTATCCGCAGCTCACGGACTGGCACGCCCATGCCAACGCGACGAACATCTTCCTGACGGTCGAGGCGCGGCTCAAGCCGTTTGGCTTCACGCGCGAGGCGCGCGTGCGCGACTACCGCCTGCCGCGCCTCTTCGCGCCCTACGTCAGCCCGGCGGCGACGGCCGCCGACGTCCGCGAGGCGATCCGCCGCTACCTGGAGACGTCGCACGAGCCGGGGCGCCTGTACGCGATCGTCGCCGAGGGCGAGAGCGTCCCGGCCGTGCGGGAGGTGGTGGCGAAGGGGCGGAGCTGGTTCGGCGACCTCGACCGCGAGGACGGCTACTTCGCCGCCTTCTTCGCGCCGGAGGGCCGCGCGCTCGACATGGAGGAGCTGTCCGTGTTCCTGAAGCGGCTCGTCAAGAGCGCCCGCCTGACGCACGACTGGCGCCGGCCGGTGCCGGCCGACGTCGCGGGCATTTCCGAAGGCACGCTGGAGGCCTGGCATGAGCGAGAAGACTGAAGGGCGCATCCTGCTGGTGGACAACGAGCGGCTTGCCCGCTTCGCGATCTCGGCGTTGCTGAAGACGTCGCGCTTCGAGGTGACGGCGGTCGAGTCGCCCGAGAAGGGGCTCGCGGAGCTCCAGGCGCATCCCTACGATCTCGTCCTCTCCGACGTGATGATGGGCACGATGGACGGCTTCGCGTTCCGCGAGGCGGTGCGCGGCTTCAACGCGCACATCCCGATCGTCTTCCTCACGGCGCTCGTCCACTCGCCGACGAACCAGCTGCAGGAGCGCATCGCCGCCGACGCCCATTCGTCCTACGTGCCGAAGAACGCGCGGCGCGACGTGCTGCTCGCGCGCATCCGCCAGGCCGTGAGCGGCTACCGCGCTGAGCGGGAGGCGGCGGAGCTGAAGGCCGCGCTCCGCGCCGACCTCGAGGTCGCCGCGCACGTGCAGAGCGCGCTCCTGCCGCCGCCCGTGGCGCTGGGGCCGAAGCTCTTCTACAGCGCGCTTTCGTGTCCGCACGACATCGTGACCGGCGACTTCTGCCACTGGAAGAAGCTGACGGACGAGGCGGGCGTGCTCGTCTTCGGCGACATCTCCGGCCACGGCACGTCGGCCGCGCTCGCGATGGCGGCCGTCGTCGCGCACCTCAAGGGGCTTGCCGCAAGCGAGGGCGTGCGCCAGCGCCGGCCGCACCTCATCTGCCGGGACCTCGACCGGTTCATCCGCCAGAACCTCCGGGACGTCTGCTACCTCGCCGGGACGGTCCTCTTCGCCGACTTCGGCGCGAAGAAGATCCGCTACCTGAACGCGGGCGGGCCGGAGCCGCTCTGCTTCGCGCGCAGCGACGCATCGCGCATCGAGCTGAACCCCGGGCGGCGGGGCGGCCTGCCGATGGGCCTCATGGACGGCGCGACGTACGACGAGGCCGACGTCGTGGAGGCGTCGTTCCCCTCGGACGCGCTCTTCTGCCTGCACTCGGACGGCTACAACGACCTCTCCACCGACGCGGCCGGGGAGGAGCGCCTGCCGCCGGAGATGCTCTCCGACATCATCGCCGAGCTCGTGCGCGGCGCGAGCGGCACGCTGGACCTCGCCTCGCTGCCCTACCGGCTGAACGCGCTCCTGCGGGACATGGGCTACGTCCACGCGCACGACGACCGGCACTTCCTCGTGGCCGGGCGCTCGATGGCCGGCGGCGTGCGCTTCCTGCGCGCGGTGCCGATGGACGACCCCGCCGAGATCGACCGCGCGGTCGAGGACGCCGCGCGGTGGGCGGCGGCGCGGAAGTGCCCGGAGGCGGTCGTCGCCCGGCTGGAACTGCTGCTCGGCGAGCATCTGGCGAACGTCCGCGGCCACGCCCTGACCGAGGCCCGGCGGCGGAGCGAGGTCGTGGCGCTGGAGATCCGCCCGGCGGCGGGCGACCTGGAGGTCTGCGCCTGGGACCGGGGCGCGCGCTGGGAGGGCGACCTCTCGGAGGTGGCGCCACATCCCGACCTCGCGCTTGACGCGCAGAACGCCGCGTTCGCTGCGCGCGGGCGCGGGTTCGCGATTCTGCGCAAGGTCGCGCGGAGCATCGCCTACGAGCGCTTCGAGGGCCTGAACAAGTACACCTTCCTCCTGGAGGCGAAAGCGGGGGGG
>URIT01000175.1 GCA_900547945.1 uncultured bacterium | reverse complement strand
GGCCGACGCGCTCTCGACGGCCGCGCTCGCGCTCGACGCGCGGGAGCTGGCGGCGGCGTGCCGCGAGCTGGAGGCGGGCGTCTGGGTGGCGCGGGAGCAGCGTCCGTGGCTGGACCGCCTGCGGGATCCTTTGACGAAGTTCGGCCGCGTCCCCTGAGGCGCGTGCCTGGAAATGGTATAATTTTGACGAGAGAAAGAGAAAGGGAGCATGACATGACAATCCGCTCATATCTTGAGAAGTTTGCCCAGGAGACGCCGCAGGCCACGGCGCTTCGCTACTTTGAGGCCAAGGACTGGCATGCGCGCAGCTGGGCGGACTTCCTCGCCGGCGTGCGCGCGGTCGCCGAGGCGTATGGTCCGCATTTCGCGCTGCGCCCGCGCGCCGAGAACGTCGCGCTCATGCTGCCGAACGGTCCCGAGTGGATGGAGGCCTACCTTGCGTGCAGCGGCGCGGGGGTGGGCGTGGTGCCGCTCGACCCGAAGCTCCACAGCGCCGAGGTCGAGTACATCCTGAAGGACTCCGGCGCCGTCGTCGTCACGACGGACAAGGCGCACCTCGACCTCATGCGGTTCATCGCCCCGAACCTGCCCGACCTGCGCGCCGTCGTCCTCGTGGACGCCGGGGAGGTCGGCCCCGACGCCCTCGGCGACGTGCCGCTCTTCGACTACGTGGCGCTCAAGAGCGATCCGGAAACCGTGCGGCGGGCCGCCGGACACGAGGCCTGGTACGGAACGCACGTCGCGCAGGAGGAGGACGTCGCCTCGATCATCTACACGTCGGGCACGACGGGCAAGCCGAAGGGCGCAATGCTCACGCACGCGAACTTCATCGCCGACATCGAGGGCGCGTTGCGGGCGTTCGACGACATGACGGTGGACGGCAACGACACGCTCCTCGTCGTGCTGCCGCTCTTCCACGCCTTCTCGTTCTGCACGAACTTCGTCCTGGGGCTCTTCCGGGGCTGCCAGATGGCGTTCGTCCGCTCGCTCTACACGATCGGCGAGGACATCCGCGTGCTGCGGCCGACGATCGTGATGAGCGTGCCGCTCCTCGCGGAGAAGATGTTCGACCGCATCGACGCGAAGATCAAGGCGTCGAAGAAGGCCCGCTTCCTGATGACGGTCGGCCTCGGCGGTCTCGTGCGGCACAACGTGCGCAAGGGGCTCGGCGGCCGCCTTCGCTTCATGATCGTGGGCGGCGCGCCGTGCCCGAAGCACGTCCTGGAGGGCTTCCGCCGCCTCGCCCTGCCGGTCCTGGAAGGCTACGGCCTCACGGAATGCTCGCCCGTCGTCTCCATTGCGGGGCCGAAGGTCGCGAAGATCGGCACGATCGGCCTCAAGCTCGCGAACATCGAGATCCGCTTGGCGGACCCGAACGAACAGGGCGTCGGCGAGCTGCAGGTCAAGGGGCCGATCACGATGAAGGGCTACTGGCACAACGAGGCGGCGACGGCGGAGGCGTTCGACGGCGACTGGCTCAAGACGGGCGACCTCGCCTCCATCGACGAGATCGGCCTCATCTCGATCCGGGGCCGCAAGAAGGCGCTCATCGTGAACCGCGAGGGCAAGAACATCTACCCGGAGGAGGTCGAGGCCCGCATCGGGGCCGATCCGGTCGTGGCGGACTGTGTGGTCGTCGGCTACACGACGGGCGGCATCCCCGGCGAGAAGGTCGGGTGCGTCGTCCACCCGAACACGGACCTCCTCAAGGAGATGAACGGCGGCGTGGAGATGCCGTGGCCGGAGGCCGAGAAGATCGCGCAGAGCCGCGTCCACGCGCAGTGCCAGCACCTCGCGGACTACAAGCGCGTGCGCAAGGTCGTCGTCTCGAAGGAGCCGCTCGCGCGCACGTCCATCCAGAAGGTCCGCCGCGTGGCCTACAAGGGCGCGCTCGACGAATGAACAGAGAGGAGAATACGGAGATGAAACTCAAGCCCTACCTGGTCGCCCCCATCCTTTTCGTCCTCTGCCTGCTCGCGCTCCTCGCGACGTGGGCGGCGATGGAGCCGGCGGCACTCCGCAGCTTCTTCGATGCGGACGGCTACTCGCCCTTCGAACTCGCGACGCTGCCGTTCTATGCGGCGATCGTGCCGCTCGTCTGGTGGAAGTGTCCGTTCACGGGCTCGCCGCGCCGGCGGGCGCTTCTCTGCGCGGCCGTCTCCTGCGTCGCCGTCATGGCCGTCGTCAAGGAGATGGACCTGCATCTGATGGCCATCAAGGCGCTGTTCCCCGAGGTCGTGAACGCGAACGGCAGCGTACATGGCCTCGTGAAGCCGGACGGCACGGCGCTCACGGGCACGCCCTTCAAGATGCGCTTCCTCACGAACGCCGGGGCGCCGCTCGCGGCGAAGGCGTTCGTCGTCTTCTACTTCGGGGCGTTCTTCGGCGTCTTCGCGGTCCTGCTCGCGTACTTCTTCCCGCAGCTCGTGAAGGGCTTCTTCGCGCTCCACCCCGTCGCGTGGACGATGTGCTGCTTCGGCACGTCCGGCGTGATGGTGCAGCTCTGCGACCGGATGCCGGCGTGGATCCGCCATGTGCGCGGGCTTTCGAAATCCGATACGGTCGATTCGGTCTCCTCCCTCTTCACGGCCCTGGAGGAGGGCGGCGAAATGATGATCGCCCTCTTCGCCCTCCTCGCGATCTATCAGGCGCACCGGATCTACCATTCCGCGGCCGCCGACGCCGAGAGCCCGGCTTGACGTCAACGTGAAAAAGGAGATGGTATGAAGAAACGTACATGGGCGGCCGTCTTCGCCGTAGCGGCGGCGTTCCTGCTGGGCGCGGCGCCGGCGCCGGACGCGATGGCGACGCCCCGCCTGCGGGACGTGCGCCTCCAGGGCCGGCCGGCCGAGAAGATGGACGACCTCTTCCGCGCGCGTGTCACCTCGAAATTCGCGCAGGAGAACGTCTTCGCCGAGGCGCGGCGCGCGTTCGTGGAGCGCGACGACGACGCGCGCGGCCACGGCGGCGTCTGGCGCGGCGAGTTCTGGGGCAAGCTCATGCTGGGCGCCGCGCGCGTCGCCGACTACCTCGACGACCCGGCGGTGAAGCGCTTCGTCGCCGAGGAGTGCCGGCGCATGATCGCGCTGGAGGACCCCGACGGCTACCTCGGCTCGTACAAGGACAAGGAGCTCGTCTGGATCAAGGACCCGGAGGCGACGAAGAAAATCTACGGCTGGATGCCCGTCTGGAACATCTGGAACCGCAAGTACTGCATGTGGGGCATGCTCATGGCCTACAAGGCGACGGGCGACCGGGCGATCCTCGCCTCGGTCGAGCGGCAGATGAACCAGCTCATCGACATGCTCCGCCGCCTTGGCCTGCGACTCCACGAGACGGGCGCGGGCTCGATGAACGGCCTCCCCTCGATGTCGATCCTGAAGCCGCTCGTCATGCTCTGGGAGGAAACCGGGAACCGGAAATACCTCGACTATGCCACCGAGATGCTCGCCGACTGGGACCGCGCGGACGGGCAGTGCCCGAACTTCTTCCGCAACGCGCCCAAGGCCGGCCCGCTCCACGCCTGGTACCCGAAGCCAGAGAGCTGGGCGAAGACGTACGAGTTCCTGAGCTGCGTGGACGGGCTCGTCGAATACTACCGCGCGACGGGCGAGGCGCGCTGCCTCGAAACGGCGCGCCTCATCCGCGACAACCTCGCGGCGAGCGACGCCAACCCGTTCGGCGCCGTCGGCTACGGCGACAAGCTCATCGGCGCGCCGCAGTACTGCAACGCCCTGAACGAGGTCTGCGACGTCATCCACTGGATCCGCCTGAACGTCGACCTCTTCCTCGTGACCGGCGACAAGAAGTACCTCGACGCGGTGGAGGCGGCCTACTTCAACGGCTACCTCGCCGGCATCTGGCGCGGCGGCGCCTTCGGCCCGTTCTTCCTGCGCGGCCACGGCCGCCACTCGGAGCAGCGCGGCCAGTGCGGCTACGCCTACAACCACTGCTGCGTGAACAACCTGCCGCGCACGTTCATGGACGTCGCGCAGACGACGGTCACGCGCGACCGCGCGGGCGTCTTCCACGTGAACCTCTACCAGGACGCGGCCGTCACGCTCGACGGCGTGACGTTCGCCATCGAGGGCAACTACCCGGTCGGGAGCGTCGTCACCGTCAGGGTGTCGGACCCGGCGGCGAAGGTCGCATTCCGCCGGCCGGGCTGGTGCCCGGCGATGGACGTGCGGAAGGTGGCGGCGGCCGGCGCGGACGCGGCGTCGGCGCCGCAGGTCTACACGCTCGCCTTCGACATGAACGCACGCGTCGTCGACCGCCTGGAGACGGTGCCGGAGCTGAACAGGCCCGACCGCAAGATCTGGGCCTTCAGCCGCTATCCCGACCACTGGAGCCCGCACCTGAACCGCGACCTCACGGACGGCTACCGCACGACGCCGGCCGCCACGGTGATGTGGGGGCCGCTCGTCCTCGCGAAGTCGCGCCTCGTCGGCTGCACGAAGGCCGAGATCAACGAGGCGTTCACCGTGAACGGCAAGGGCTACCGCGCGAAGCTGACGCCGCGCGCGCCGGCCGGCCCCGTGTGGGGGAGCTGGGACCTCGAACTGACAAAGCCGGGCGCGCCGACGGTCAAGGCGACGGTCTGCGACTTCGCGAGCGGCACGGACGTGCCGTGCGGCGAGGGCGGCAACCTCTTTTCGATCTGGTTCTAGCCCGCCGCCCGAAGGCCAGCGGACGAACCGAGGACCAGCGGACGAACCGAAGGCCAGCAGACGAAGGCCCCGCGCTGCCTTGGCGCGGGGCCTTCGCACGCCGATACGTTGCGACCCTCCCGCCGCGACCGTTCCGAAGTGAAATCCCGCGCACGCCACACGGGAGGGCCGCGCTTGTCGCGGCCGCACCCGCGCCAGGGGCGGGCCGCCGAGGACGTCGGCCCCTACCACAGCCCCCCCCC
>URIT01000174.1 GCA_900547945.1 uncultured bacterium | reverse complement strand
CGGACGGCGGCATGAGCAACTTCCCCTGCCTAGGTCACTTTCTTGTCATACACCCGCGCTGTATTTTCTTCAAGTTCCCGCTTGCATCTCCGGTGTGAATCCTGTATACTATCTTTCGTTTTCCACCTCCTTGGGGATATAGCTCAGTTGGTAGAGCGTCTCAATGGCATTGAGAAGGTCAGGGGTTCGACTCCCCTTATCTCCACCATTCAAAACCGCGCGAAGGCGCGGTTTTTCGCGTTTAGGGAATGGGGAACGGGTTGCTTGGGACATCCCGGCTCCGGGGCAAGTTCCCGGGGAGCGCCGCTTCAGCGTGCAGTACGGACGTCCTTGACGCGCGTTCGGGGATTCGGTAAACTATGCCCCTCAATTTTCGAGACACGAGGTTTACGAAAGGGAGTACATCGGTGAACGTGATACAACCGCTGATCGAGCTGCAGGACGTGGATGACATGATCCGCGAGCTTGAGATGGAAGAGAAGGACATCCCGTGCCGCAAGGCCCAGGAAACGGCGCGCCTCGCGGGCGTCAACGCCTCGCTTGAAATCGCGAAGAACCAGCTGGCCGCGATGCAGAAGCGCATTGCGGACGAGCGGGCCGAGGCGGCCGAGCTGCGCGAGAAGGCCCAGCAGCTGCGCATCGGCCAGGCCACCATCGGTTCCAACCGCGAACTCCAGCAGTCCTACGCCCAGGTGGACGGACTGGAACACGACGCCGATTCCGCCGATGCCCGCGCCGACGCGCTGGAGGCGGACGAGCTGGCCGTCCTGGAGAAGCGCGTCTTGGACGCGCAGGCCAGGGTGGACGACGAGAAGGGCGGCGTGGACTGCAACGTCGACGACCTCGACCGGCGCCTGGCCGACGTGAAGGAGCGCCTGGCCGCCCTGCGCGCGGAGCGCACGGAGAAGGCCAACGCCGTGAAGGCGATCGACCCCGGCTTCCTCCTCTACTACGAGCGCCTGAGCACCAAGCGCTGGCCGGTGGTCGTGTCGCTGAACGCCGACGGCGTCTGCGAAGGCTGCCACATGAAGCAGCCCCCGTTCGTGGCGCAGCTTGTGCAACACAACGCCGCCGCCGCCGCGAAGGGGCAGAAGCAGCAGCGGGCGGCCTGCACGATGTGCGGACGCCTCCTGTACGGCGATCTTTGATTTCAATTTCTTCGGTGGCCCCGCGTGTGACCGATCGCGCCCGAAAGGGTGAGGAAAGTCCGGACTCCGCAGGGCAGGGGACCCGGCTGTCAAGGCCGGGAGCGCGGCGGCAAGCGCCGCGGATGGAAAGCGTCACAGAGAAGAGACCGCCCGTTTCCGCCTCGTGCGGGACGGGCAAGGGTGAAAGGGTGGTGTAAGAGACCACCGGGGCCGCGCGGAAGCGCGCCCGCACGACAAGCCCTCCCCGGAGCAAGATCAAATAGGGAACCGACGGGCTGCCCGTCCGGTTCGCGGAAGGCCACCCGCCGCGCGGTTTCAGCCGCGCGGCCCGGCGGACCGCGATGAGGTTCCGGGTTGATTGCTCAGATGAATGATCGGACCCGCGAGGGGAACAGAATCCGGCTTATTCGCCGCGAGGCCACCGAAGAATCCCTTTCCACCACGGTTCACACGACAACAAGGCGAGGTCAGCGACATGGCACGTGTCATCGCAATCGACGGCCCGAGCGGCTCGGGCAAGAGTTCCACCTCCCGGCGCGTCGGACAGGCGCTCGGGTTTCTGCACGTCGATTCCGGCGCGCTCTACCGCATCATGACCTGGCAGTGCCTTGCGCAGGGCGTCGAGACGTCCGACCCCGCCGCCGTCGCGGCCTGTGCGGAGCGGGTGCAGGTCGAATGCCGCCCCGAGAACGGCGCGCTCGCCTACTATGTGGACGGCGAGGCCCCCGGCGCGCGCATCCGCACGCCGGAGATCAACGCCCACGCCTCCCCCGTCGCGACGGTGAAGGCCGTGCGCGACCGCATCACCGCGCTCCTGCGCGGCATGACGCGCTACGGCGACCTCGTCGTCGAGGGGCGCGACATCACGACGGTCGTCTTCCCCGACTCCCCCGCGCGTTTCTACCTCACCGCCTCCCCCGAGGCGCGCGCCCGCCGCCGCCAGCTGGAGGAGGTCGCCACGGGCGTGGCGAACCAGAGCGCCGAGGCCGTGAAGGCGTCGCTCCTGGCGCGCGACGCGATTGACTCGACGCGCGCCTACGCGCCGCTCCGGAAGGCGGACGGCGTGCTGGAGATCGACTCCACGCAGTTGACGCTCGACCAGGTCGTCGAGACGGTGCTGGACGCACTGCCGGCGGGCTGGCGATGAACACCTTCGTGGAGGAGTGGTCCGCACGGGCCGCGCACGCGGCGGGCGTCGTCTTCGACTTCGGCGGTGTCATTTCCGTCGCCCCAAGCAGGTCGTGGGCGCTCTATCCGTTCTGCGCGGCGCGCGGGCTTGACCGCGCCGCCGTCGCCGCCGGCTGGACGAAGTACCGCCATCTCTGGGACGGCGGATTCATCACGTTCGACGAGATGTACCGCCGCATCTTCGCCGACGCGGGGCGCACGGCCACGGCGGCCGACCTCGCCGCGCTCTGGGAGGTTGACGCGGCCGCCTGGATCCGCGACCTGCGGCCCGAGACGCTGGACCTCATGCGGCGCCTGAAAGCGGACGGCAGGAAGCTCGGCATCCTCACGAACATGTCGCCCGACTTCTACGAACGGCTCTTCGTGCCCCGCGCCGCCGCCTACCGTGCGCTCGTGGATGCCGAGGTCGTTTCCGGCCTCGAACACCTCTACAAGCCGCAGCGGGCGATCTACGACCTCATGGCGCAGCGCCTCGCGTTGCCGCCGGAACGTCTGCTCTTCTTCGACGACACGCCCGCGAACGTCGAGGCCGCCCGCGCCTGTGGCTGGCAGGCCGAGGTCTACCCACGGTAAGGTGCGGCGGGAGGGTCGCGCTTGTCGCGACCTGTCGGCCCGGCGCGGGACGTCCGAACGGTCGCGCAGGAGCGCGACCCTCCCCAGGGACGGCGTGCGGGAGGGTCGCGCTTGTCGCGACCGTTTTCTGCGGATAGGTGCTTGACTGATTCTCGCCGTTTATGATATTGTAGTGGCGTTTTCAGGACGTGGATGTGTGCTTCAGCGTGGAGGATTGCGAATGTGGACACGGGAAAAACGAGAGTTGACGGCGGTCTGCGGACGCATGGGGCCTTGGCGTTCTGCGCCGCACTCCTCTTGTGCTGCGGGAGGCTGTCCGGCGCAGTCGTCACGAACGGGTTCGTCATCGTCGACGCGCCCGGCGTGCGTGTGACGGGGACGGGGGACGCGGGGTTCCACGTCTCCCGCGTCGGTGTGGCGAAGGACGCCCAGGTCAGGATGACGGCCCGGCCGGGATGGCGGTTCGCGTCGGGGAAGCGTGAGATCGTGTTCCCGCTCGCCACCCTCACCACTTCCGGACCGGCGCCGTCAAGGCACAAGGTCCGATCCGATCTGGGGGAGGACGAAATTTCAAGAGGGGGTAGCCAAGGCACGTGAACAGTGTACTCTCGCTTCTGTGGGTAATTTGCCGTATCATGCCGTAGATAATAATTGTGTTCATGCAGTTGTTCAGGGTGCGGCGTCGGCGGGAATTCAATTTTAATAAATATGAGATAATGGAGATAATGAGTGATGATTTACAAAAGCCATTTATCGGTGGTGACGTTCGTAGGGACGTTACTGATGTCTGCTTTTTCGTTTGAGGATTCTCATGGATGGCAGGAATCCGCACGGTTTTGTCGTGAGCGGGCCATGACACTTCAAAGGAACGGGTTTCAGATTTGTCAGAAGTACGCCTTTCTCGATGGGGGCGTCTTCAGGGGAGCGACAAACTTTCGGAAAGATGCTTGCCTTGAGGACTTCGGATGGGTTTCATTCACAAATGAGCGGAATGGAACGGTTGTCTCCGCGGGTTTTTCCGGAACAAACCTCAGCATCCTGTCCTCGATCCGTACTTCAGGTGAAAAGCGGGTGTCCAGCTGGTATTTCAGCAAGGGTCACATGTGGCATGCTTCGGACGAGGTTTCAAACATCTGCTTTGGCGTTCGGTTCTATTTGAACGGGGGTGTTCGCGAGACGGCAGCCTGCGTGGACACGGGAAAGGGCTTGAAGTATCTTGGTAGCATGTATTTCTTCGATCAATCCGGGAATGCGACGTCCAGCCGTGATGTCGATGGAAAATTTGAGAAAGACATTCCCTTCTCGCTTGAGCGACTGCTTGAAAGATAACCGGAGATCCTGTATGTTATTGTGCTGGGCAGAGTCGATGTGTACATGGGAGGGCCGCACTCCTGCGCGGTTGAAGAGGGGGCGCTCCCCCTGTCTCTACCACGGAACACACAGAACGGCCTACGGCCGTCACAGAACACACGGAAAACATTGGGGCGTGTTGGGCCCTGGGGGCAGTGCCTTCAGTGTGAACAGACGCGGCAAGCGCGTCCCTCCCGTTTCGTACCCACATTAATCCTGTACTTCCCGTTATCGTGTGGCCTGGCGGCCTGGTACTGGAACAGAAAGGACGTAGAATGAAGAAATCTTTATTATCCGTGGTCGTTCTGGTCTCCGCGCTGTTGCCGTTATTGTCCGGCGAATGGCGGGATGTCGCGCGGGAACAGCGGGAGAGGGCCGACCGGCTACGTGAACGGGGCCTCCAGATCTGCCGCCAGCATGCGTTCTTAGACGAGGGATTTTTCAACCGAAAGGGAATTCTCACCGATGATTTGCACATTAAGGGCTTCCGCCGGTGTACGGTGACGAACGCACTCGACGGGGAGATCGTCAAAGCCTGCTTCAAGGGGACAAATCTCTGCATCCTGAGTGCGTTCCAGTGGCAGGATGGGGTGAAGAAGCGAAGCGTGACGTGGTATTTTGACGAAAAGGGCATGTGGAACGGGAGGGAGAAGGTCTCGAATGTCTGCTTCAGCGCCCTGTACTACCTGAACGGGAACACCCGGGAGACCG
>URIT01000173.1 GCA_900547945.1 uncultured bacterium | reverse complement strand
CGGCGCCCTGCCGTCCCCGCGCCGCCCGCCGCAGTTCAAGCGCCCGCGCCAGCATCTCCGCGTCGCGGCCCAGCGCCTCGAACCACCGCAGCGTCTGCGCGCAGACGAGCACCACGCCCTCGGGCAGGTGCAGCCGCCGGAGCGCCTTCAGGAAACGGACCTCGCAGACGCCGTCGCGCCGGGCGAGCGACCCAACGAAAACGGGCACGAAGACGAGCATCACCGCGACACCCGGCCACCCCGCGAGGAGCGAGGCGGACGCCACGACGCCCGCCGGCAGCTGCGGGAACGCCTGCGCCACCAGCCAGATCAGTCCCGCATGCAGGAAGCGCCCCACCACCAGGACGCCCAGCAGTCCCGCCAGAACGCTCCCCATCGACAGCACGCCCCGCCGTCCCCGCCACGTCCGAAAGATCCCCAGCGCCCCCACCTGCACGGCGAGCTCCACGCTCAGCACGGCCGCGAGGGGCGGCCACAGGAGCGGCATCCCCGTCAGGCACGCGCCCGCCCACGGCACGCACGCCGCCACCAGAACCGCCCGCCGCGTCGACACGAGAAACGCGAGCGTGACAAGCGGCCAGTACATCGGCAGCAGTAAAGCCCCCGCGAAACCACACGCATGGACGAGCGTCGGCAGCGCCAGGGCCAGCGACCCGAAGAGCCCGCAGTAGGCGAGTTCCCGCGTCTTCATCGCGCCCGCCGCACGCCCCCCACGAGAGCCCATCCGGCAATGCCCAGCGACGCGAGGACCGAGACGAGAACCCGTGCCTGCGCACCGCGGTCGGGGGACGGACGTTTCGGCGGCGCGGGCGCGGCAACGCCCTCCACCCGCAGGAGCGCGAGCGCCGCCTGGGACTGCGTCGCCCGGCGGATGCCCGTCCGCTGCGCAAGCACGTACGTCCCCACCACCTTCAGCTCCCCATTCTTGAGGCGCGCGTTCAACTGCGCGTCGCTCCGCAGCGTGGATCCGCCTGCCAGCACGAAGCGCACCCCGGGCGCGTCCGCCCGGTCCGCCGTCTCCGCCAGATGGAGCCCCAGCGATTCCCGGATCAGCTCGCCCCCCTCCTGCGGCGGCACCGCGACGAAGACCCTGCCGCCGCCCTGCTTGACGACATCCTCCGCCGCCGCGTTCGGCGCACGCTGGAACGCGACATCCTGCACCGCCAGGTACTTCGCGTCCACGCGCGCGAGGTCGAAGACATTGAGCGCGGCGACGCACGCGAGCGCGGGCACCACCCACGCGCGCCCCGCACCGAAGCGCACGCGCAGGAACTCGATGCCGCAGCCCGCGAGGACGGCCGCGCAGAATTCCAGCAGATGCACGAACTTCACCGGGCAACGGATCAGGTCCCCGAACGGCAGCAGGAAGACGAGGCGGTAGAACGGCGTGAAGCCGCCGAGCGCGCAGAGGTAGGCGAGCGCGGCCGCGCCGAGCCAGAACGGCACGTCGGCGAACGCCGCCGCGCGGGCCGCCGGATCGGCGGACGCGACGGCGGGCCGCCGCCGCAGATACGTCCACCCCGCCCCGCCCACGGCGGCGAGGACGAGCGTCAGGATGCCGAAGTAAAGCGCGTGCTGGCGGTACGGCAACCAGTATTCGTCCCCCGCCTTGAGCGGTTCCCCCGTGACGGGATGGCGTCCGCCGCCCCCCGGCGGCACGACGCCGTGCTGGCCGAGGCGGCCCGTGTACGGCCTGTTGCCGGGCTTCTGGTAGACGCGCGGATCGTTCGACCCGCCGTGGATCTCCGGGATCGCGAACTCCAGCGTGTCCTCGGGCGGCAGGGACCAGCTCGTGCAGAAGAGCCAGCGCTCCTCGCGCGCCCTCGCGCGCACGGCGGGGTCCTCCGCCGTCTGCGCCGCCGCCCCCGTGGCGGTCGTCGCGGCGATCTGCTTCTCGCGCCCCGCGATCTCGTGGAAGATCGCGCGGCCGAACTGCGGGCTTCCCACGAGGAGCGCGACGGCGGCGACAAGGCCCACGCCGGCGGCGAGGCGCCCCCAGCGGAGCGTCTTCCGCTCGCGGACGAGGCACCAGACGCCGTAGGCGGCCGTTAGGAGCGTGAAGAGCAGCCAGAGGTCGGGCTGGCGCGCGCTCGCCCAGGCGAGAACGGCCCCGAGGAGCGCCCAGTTGCGCCACTTCCCCTTCCGCACGCACCGGTCGACGAGCCCGAAGGCGAACGGTCCGTACATGAGCCAGACGAACCACCCCAGGTGCCCCGCCGAGAAGAGCGTGAAGCAGTAGCCCATGAGCCCGAAGGCCGCGCCGCCGCCGTAGCTCGCGACGTACGAAAGCCGCCGCCCGCGCAGGTAGAACGCGACGCCGAGCGCGGCGAGCCACGCGGCGAGGGCGAACTGCAACTCCATCCAGACGTACCTGCCGCCCGCGACGTGCATAAGGTCCGAGGGGATGACGTCCTTCCCCGCCCAGACCTCGCGCAGCCACCGCGCGGCGTCGTCCACGGCAAAGGTCGTTTGGCAGTCCGGCGCGACCGGCACCTTGTCGAGCGGCCACGCCCCCCAGAAGACCGCCGCAAGCGCGAGCGCGTAGACGCCCGAGAAGAGGAGGAACGCCACGACGGCGGGTTTTCTCAGGAACGTCCTCATCAGCGCCTCCACGTCGTCGTATAGACCGGCTTCGACGTCCCGCGTCCGCCGCCGCCACCGAATCTGCCGCTGCGGCGGCCGCCCCAACCACCTGTGTAACCGCCGCCCCAGCCGCCGTCGTCGTCGTCGTCGTCATACCCGCGCCGCCGCGCCCCCGCGTCGCCGCCGAAACCGTGGTCGGTGGAGTAGAGCGTCTGTTCCTCAACGAGGTTCTTTGGGATCTCGCGCACGAAAATCGAAGGTTCGACGGGGAAGAGCCCGCCGTCCGCCGTCTTCTTCGCGCGCGGCACGCACAGGTAGAGGCGGTCGCGCGCGCGGGTGACGGCCACGTAGAAGAGGCGGCGCTCCTCGGCGAGGTTGCCCTCCTCGACGGCGCGCGCGCTCGGGAAGACCGTGTCGGAGAGCCACGGGAGGATCACGACGGGCCATTCCATGCCCTTCGCCTGGTGGACGGTCGTGAGCGTGAGGTGGTCCTCGGGCAGACCGTCCCGCGCCTTCGCGTCGAGGTTCGTCATGAGGGCGACCTCGTCGAGGAACTGCTTCAGGCCGCCGGGGGAGGTCGCGATCTGGGCCATGAGTTCGCCGAGGTCTTCGAGGCGCGATTCCGCGTCCTCCATCTCGAACGCCCGGCGCAGGTGGTCCGCGTAGAAAAGTTCGGTGAAGTCCTCGATGAGGCGGCGGTCCTCATGCGCCGCGAGGTGTTCCGGCGCGCGCGCGAACGCCTGGGCGATCTTGCCCCAACCCTCCTTGCCCCTCGCGCACATGAGCGCGTCGAGGTCCGCGCGCGCCTTCGGGTTCGTCGCGTCGAAGGAGCCGCCGAGGTTCCGCCAGTACTTGCGCGCGGAGGTCTCGCCCACGCCGGGCAGCAGTTCGACGAGCCGCAGGAAGCTGAGTTCGGAGGTCGGGTCCACGCAGAGGCGCAGGAAGGCGAGGACGTCCTTCACGTGCAGCTGCTCGAAGACGCCCACGCCGCTCGTGATGCGGAACGGCACGCGGCTGCGCGTGAGGGCCATCTGGATGTCGATCGACGTGTAGTGCGAGCGGTAGAGGATCGCCACGTCCTTGTAGGCGATGCCGTTCTGCCGCATCGTGTTCACGAGGCGCAGGATCGCCTCGGCCTGGGCGCGTCCGTCGTAGACGTGGTAGAGGCGCGGCTTCGGGGCGGCGCCGGTGCGGAAGGGCCGCAGCGTCTTCTCGAACTGGTGCTGGACGTCCTTCATCACGCAGTTCGCGACGTCGAGGATCGGCGCCATCGAGCGGTAGTTGCGCTCCAGCTTGACGATCCGGCAGCCGTCCCAGTGCGAGGGGAAGTTCATGATGTTCTCGAACTGCGCACCGCGCCAGGTGTAGATGCACTGGAAGTCGTCGCCCACGACCATGATGTTGCGGTGCTTCGCGGCGAGGAGGTCCGTGAACTGCGACTGGAGCGTGTTCGTGTCCTGGTACTCGTCGACGAGGACGTGCAGGAAGTGCTCCTGCAGGAATCCGCGCACGCGGTCGTTCTCCTCCAGCAGGCGCAGGCCGTTCACGAGCAGATCGTCGAAGTCCATCGCGCCGAGTTCCCGCTTCTTCTCCCCGTAGGCGCGGCAGACCGCGAGGACGAGCGGCGCGTCGAGGGCCATCTTCGTCTGGTAGCCCTGCACGACCTGTTCGAGGCTGCGCTGGGCGTTCGCCGCGTCGCTCACGAGCTTGAGCAGGAACTCCTTCTTCGGGAAGTCCTTCACCTGCTTGACGTGCTCCTTGACGCACTGGCCCATGATCTTCTTCTGGTCGTCCTCGTCGAGGATCGCGAAGCCGGGCTTGTAGCCGAGCGAGGACCCGTACTGGCGCAGGAAGCGCGCGCACACGTGGTGGAACGTGCCGCTCCACACGCCGCCCATGCCGGGCACGAGCGTCTCGGCGCGCTCCAGCATCTCGCGCGCGGCGCGGTTCGTGAACGTCAGCAGGAGGATGCGCTCGGGCGGCACGCCCTGCTCGACAAGGTAGGCGACGCGGTGGACGAGCGTGCGGGTCTTGCCCGTGCCCGCCGCCGCAAGGACGAGCATCGGGCCGTCCGGCGCCGTCGCGGCGGCGCACTGTTCGGGGTTGAGGACTTTCGCGAAATCGATCATGGCGCTTCTCGGCTACGGGTTCGTGGTCACGGTCCAGGTGCGGCCGCACATGTGGCAGGTGATGTCGAGCGTGGGGGGCAGCGCCGCACGTTCGTCCGGCGGGATCGCGGCGACCATCGCGGCGGCGCGCTCGGCGCTGCAGCGGCACGCGAAGGAGAGGGCGCGCGTGCGGCGGATCTCCGCCTGCGGAAGGAGATCGGGGAGAAGCTGGGGGTCGAGCCCCTGATGCTCTATGACTACGACCTCATCTTCCCTCAGGGCGACCCCGCCCCCA
>URIT01000172.1 GCA_900547945.1 uncultured bacterium | reverse complement strand
GCGCACCGGCGGCGGGCTCGCGGCGACGTCCACGCCGGAAGCCGGAGCGGACGCGGCCGGCCGCTCGTACCACGCCGGGTCGCCCGCGTCCGCAAGGCCGCACATCCGGACGAAGCCCGAGAACTTCGTCGTCTTGCCCTCCGTCTTCGGCGCGGGCGGCAAGATGAGCGTCAAGGCCCGCTTCGCGCGGGTCATCGCGACGTAGTAGACGCACAGCCCCTCGTAGACGCACGCATCCTTCACGGCGCGGTAGGGGCCCGCGAGCGCGGGGTCACCCTCCGCCGTCGCCTCGCCGGGATTCGGCAGCACCCATTCGGGATCATGGCCGACGAGCGGGTCGTTGACGGCGTGGTCGAGCCCCATGTGTTCGTAGAGCGGCAGCAGCACGTAGTCGAAGCCGAGGCCCTTCGAGCGGTGGATCGTCATGATCTTCACGCTGCCGGGATCCGCGAGGTCGCGCCGCTTCTCGGCCTCCAGGTAGTCCACGAAGGAGGCGAGGCGCGTGCCCGGCTCCAGCGACAGCTCGAACGCCGCCGCCGCGCGCAGCATGTCCGCGAAGCGCTGTTCCGTGAAGGCGTCGAACGCCGTGTCCGGCAGACGGGCGCGCAGTTCCTGGAACGTGCGCCCGAGGCCGCGCGTCGTGAGCGCGTCCAGCGCGTCGCGCGAGACGACCTCCGCCGCCGGCAGACCGTCCGGGTAGAGCGCCCGTCCGAGCGGCGTCGTGCGCAGGTGGTTGTAGCTAAGCGCGTCGTCGGGATGCTCCGCGAGCTTGACGTAGGCCGTGAACGCCCGGAGGACGGGCGTGTCGAGGACGGCGCTCTCGCCTTCCCAGGTCGCGGGGATGCCCGCGTGCCGCAGCGCCGTGCCGATCAGCTCGCCGAAGTCGTTGGCCCGCACGAGCACGGCGCAGGAGAGCCCGCGTTCCCACGGACGCACCGCCTGCAGCTCGTTGACGAGCGGTTCGGCGAAGGACTCCTTCTTTGCGTCCGCCGTTTCGACGAGATGCACGAATCCCCGCGTCGCCCGGTCGTGCGCGACGTGTTCGGGGCACCGCCACTTCCCGAACTGGGCGAGGAACTTCCCGCTGAACACGCGGTTCACGGCGTCCGCGATCTCCTGCGTGTAGCGATAGGACTCGTTCAGCTCCCGCAGCTCGTACTTCCCGCTTTCCCGCAGGTTCGCGAAGATCGCGACGTCGCCGTTGCGCCAGCCGTAGATCGCCTGCTTGCAGTCGCCCACCACGAACACGCCCTTCTCGCCGTCCGCCTGCACGGCCTCGTCGACGAGGTTCCCGAGCGCCGCCCACTGCTCGTGGCTCGTGTCCTGGAACTCGTCGAGCGCCCACTGCCGGATGCGCGCGTCGAGCCGGTATTCGAGCGCGAGGCGCGCCGCTTCCGGCAGCGACGCGACGAGACGCGGCACGTCGCCGAAGGTCAGGCGCCCGCGCGCCCGCACACGCCGCGCATACTCGCCCTCGAAGGCCGAGAGGAGCGCGTGGAGGCCGCGCGCCGTCTCCAGCCTCCGCGCGAGGTTGAAGCCGTGCATGAGCCGCACGGCCCGCGCCGCCGCCGGTTCGTCCTCCAGGACCTTGGGGATCTTGGGGATTTTCCCCGTGAAGGTCCGCACGGCGGCGATGAACGTGTCCGCCCCGCGCTTCCCGGAAAAGGGCGCCAGCGCGTCCGCCACGGCGCGGATCTGCGGAATCGTCGCCGCCAGCGCCTCCGGCGGCTCGGGCCAGATGCGCGCGGCGTCGCCCCAGCCCGCCGCGTCGGGGTGGTCCAGGTAGAGCCGGTGCCACGTCCCCACGAGATCCTGGTAGGTCGCGATGAACGACCGGCACGCCTCACGGTTCTTCGCCTGGCGGAACGCGGCCGTCAGGGCCCGCTTCGCGCCGTCGTCGCTGCGGCGGAGGATGGAGAGGGAGACGCCCGTGTACGCGCCCCCCGCGTCGAAGTCCCCCAGCACGGAGACGTCGCCCGCGAGGCCCAGTTCCAGCGGGAACATCTGCACGAACCGCATGAGGAAGCTGTCGAGCGTGCCGATCTGCGTGAGGTGCTGCGTCTCCACCACGCGGCGCAGGAGGTCCGCGTCCGACGGACGCTGCGCCGCGTTCTCGGCGAGCCGCCGCACGAAGCGCGCGAAGATCTCGCCCGCCGCCGCGCGCGAGAACGTGAGCGCCACGATCTCGCACGGCTCGACCCCTTCGCGCAGCGCGGCGACAAGGCGCTCCACGAGCGCGTACGTCTTGCCCGTCCCCGCGCTCGCCTCGATCAACTCGTTCTTCATGCCGTCACCTCCCCGCCGCAGCGCACGTTCTGGTCCGCGAGCCAGCGCGCGTCCACGCTCAGCTCGGGCCGGTCGTAGATGAGCCCCGCGTAGTCCCACCGCCATTCGTCCGTCGGCGCGGGCGGCCAGAAGACGCCGCGCCGGATGTCCCGCAGGAGGCGCCGCACCAGCTGCTCGGCGTCCGTCTGCCACGCCGCCGCGTCGAGGGCGTCCGCAAAGCACGTCTCCTCGGGCGTCTTGCCGAGGACGCAGTAGCACGCGCTGCGCGCCGCCGTCTTCGCCGACGCGAAGCGCGGGTCCGCGCTCACCTCCAGCATCGCGCAGTAGAGCGGCAGCTGCAGGCTCTTCCAGACCATCTCCTTCATCTTGCCCTTCCCGTCGACCTGGGTGGCGAGCGGCAGACCGCGCGCCTTCGCGAACGCCAGCGCCGCCTTCGTCGCGTCGAACGGCGAGGCGCGGTCCGGCGTATCCCAGGTCTTGTAGTCGATCACGCACCACGCGCCCGTGCGCTCGTTCACGTCCACGCGGTCGCAGCGTCCGTGGACCGTCGTGCCGTCGTAGACGACCTGCAGCTTCTCCTCCGTGGCGACGATCCTCCAGCCCTCCCGCCGCCAGGCCGCCTGGCGTTCGGCGAACGCCGCAAGCCGCCGCCGGGCGGAATCGGCCTGCAGCGCGACGATGGCGGGCGTGGAGAGCCCGAATCCGTCGACGAGGATGCGGCCAACCTGGCGCTCCAGCTCCGCCGCGATCGCCCGCGCGTCGTCCGCGTCCGCGAGCGGCCCCTTCGCCCAGGCGTCCAGCGCCTCGTGGCAGAGCGTCCCGAACCGCGCCGCGTCAAGCTCCTCCGCCGCGTCGTCCACCGCCTCGCCGAACTGGCGCTTCAGGTAGTACGTGAACGGACAGCGCAGGTACCCGTCGAGGCTGGACGGCGAGATGTGCCCGAGCGGCGCCTCCGGCGGCGGAAGGGGCAGGACGAGCCGCCACGCCTCCGGCAGCGTCCGGGCCGGCGTCCGCCCCGTGCCGACGACATCCGCGTAGAACCGCTTCGCGCGCGCCGCGAGCGTGGCGGCGTCCCGCGTGCGCAGCAGGAGGCGGGACGGCTTCAGCGCCGTGGCGTCCGACGCGAGCGCGTGGAACGAGAGGCGCACGTTCTGCGGCGGGCGGCACGTACACGCCTCCTTCAGGATGAACGCATCGCGCGCCGCGCGCATCTCGTTCGTCAGGAGCCCCAGCCCCTTCCGCAGGGCGTCCGGCAGGAACGGATGCCCCACCACGCTTTCCGGCACGCGCCCCTCCTGGAAGCCGGCGATCACAAGCTCGTCCTCCGCGAGCCACGGCACCTCCAGCCAGCCGTCCGTCTGCACCACGTCGCCCGCATCGGGCTCCAGCGTGTACGTCGCGCCCGCGAGCCGCTTCGCGAAGAGGACGCGCGCCCGGGACGCGGGGAACGCCAGCCCCGCGAACTCGTCGAACATGTCCCGCACCGCCTCGGCGGCGGATGCGAACTCGCGGTCCTCCGCCCGCGCCTCGTCGAGCGTCCGCGCGGAGAAGATCTCCTCCAGCATCCCGCGCACGTTCTCCAGGTCCTCCGACCGTGTCAGGCGCTCCCGCACGAACTCCACCACGCGCCGCAGATCCCCCTCCGCGAACGTCCGCACGTCGTCCAGCGTCTCGGGCAGGTGGTCCGCCTTCAGCCGGTCCAGCTGCCCCAGCGTCCGCACGAGCGCCAGACGGGAGAGGCCGAGCGCGGACGCAAGCCACCGCTGCACGTCGCCCTGGCGGATGAACGCGCTGAACACGTCGTAGCGCGGCTCCTCCGACAGGGCGACCAGCTGCCCGAGGAGGTGGCCGAGCGAACTCGTCGCCACGGCCTCCCGCGCGGGGTTGTGGAGCGTAAGCCCTTTCGTCTGGAACGCCCCGCTCAATTCGGGGAAGAGGTCGCCGTCCACCAGCGTGAGCGCCGGCAGGGCCTCGGCGGACGGGACGGACGCAAACCAGTTGGCCACATGCGCGGCCTCGGCGCCCGGCGTCGCGAAGACGGAAACCGCCTCGTCCCGCACGCCGAGTTCGCCCAGGAAACCGTCCGCACGCGGCACGACGCGCCCCCAGGCGTCAAAGTTCCCGTCCGCCTCCGGCGCGGCGTGGACGAGGACCGTCACGGGCAGCCCCAGCGCCTCCAGGACGCGGTAGAGCGCGGGAATCGGCGAGAGGAGACCTGGCAGCACGATGCCCTCGACGCCGGG
Source organism: uncultured bacterium (assembly GCA_900547945.1). Classification (GTDB taxonomy): domain Bacteria; phylum Verrucomicrobiota; class Kiritimatiellia; order RFP12; family UBA1067; genus RUG572. The sequence goes on along the minus strand of URIT01000172.1, from coordinate 560 downwards.
CAGGTGCGGCGGATGTTCTACGGCAAGCCCCGCCGACTCGCCCCGGAAGCGCACGCCCCTTCCGTGCAGGGCGGCAAGGTAGGCCTCCTCCAGACGCGCGAGGTCGCGCCAGCGGGCGACTTCGAAGTCGAGGTTGTCGCCCACGATCAGGTCCGGCGCACGCGCCGCGGCGTCGCGCATCAGAAGGCCGTTTTCGCCGAGGATGCTCCACACGCGCAGAAGCCCCTGCGCGACGTCGACGGCCTCCGCGAACGTCCGGCGGGCGGGCGCGTGCGGGAAGAGGACGGGGTAGGCGCCCGGCTCCGCCGCGCAGAGGACGTCCGCCAGCACCGCAAGCTCCGTCACGGCGTCCGCCTCGGGAAACGCGGCTTCGGACGGCTCCAGAAGATGCGCCGGCATCTTCACGGCGGGCGGCACCACGCCGGTCGCCTCGAAGCGCGCGGCGAGCGCGAACCGCAGCCGCCGCGCCGCCTGTGCCGATAGCTGCGACCAACTTTTCTGCCGCTGCCGCGATTGCCCGCAGGACCTTCTTTCCGGCTTCCTTTGCGACTTTTGCCGTT
>URIT01000171.1 GCA_900547945.1 uncultured bacterium | reverse complement strand
CCGCGCCTCGCGCGCGGCCCAGTCCGCCGCCGTCGGGGGCTGATGGCGCGCGCCGGCCGTCACCGTCACGTCGCCCCAGCCGCCGCCGTCGCAGCACGTGTTCATCTTGGGGCCGGGACCCGTCCAGAGCCGCAGCGTGATCTTCTTCCCCGCCCACGGCGAGAGGTCGGCTGTCAGGTCCTGCCACGTCAGGACCTTCGTGACGAGATGGGCGGCGACCTCCTGCGGGGCCTTCCCCTCCTCCAGCACGAACACCTTGTACTCCACGCCGTCGGACGGCGGCTGGTCGCCGTTCGAGACGAGGAAGTTCGAGCAGCGGAAGACGATCGGCGTCTCCTTGCCCAACGTGAGCGGATAGTCGCTCCAGATGAAGCCCGCGCCCTTGCGGTAGGGCGGATGGCTGCGATAGCCGTCCTTCACGACGCCGCCCGCGCTCACACGTCCCTTCGTCATGCCGCCGCCCCATTCAGCCGCATTTCCGTCTTCGGGCAGTTGGACAACCTTGCCGCCGACCTCGACGCGCGTCGTCCGACGGAAGCCCTGGTCCAGGCGGAAGACCCCCGGTCCACAGATGTCCTTGGCGGGCATGATCCGCTTCGGATAGGGATTCGCGCGCGGCGCGTCGGGGTTCCGATACATGAAGACGGCAATCGGATGCGGCGCGTCCTCGGGCTTCACGCCCGTCGGCGTGAAGCGGGCGTGGACGGGGTAGAGGGCGTTGAGCGCGCGCGGGAGGGCGGTTCCCGTGAATGTGCGCGTACACGTCTCGCGCGGGCCGAGCGTGAGCGCGCCCTGCGCGCCCGCGACCTGCCAGTCGTCGTTCATCCAGACTTCGAGCGTGCCCGCGACGGACTTTTCCGTCTTGTTCTCCAGCGTCACGGGAAACGCACGCGGCGCGCCGGCCTTCACCTCCGTGACGCCGAGCGGCCACGCATACGGGTTCGTCCCCGGCCGCTCCGTCTTCTGCGGAAACGATCCGATCTCGACCCGGACGCCCGCCCGTTCCTCGACGGGCGGCAGATACGCAAAGGCTGCGACCCCAATTGCCGCAACACCGATCATGAACAGTTTTCTCATGTCGGCATTATATCAAAACTCCGCGCGTCCGGGCCGAAGGACCCGCGCCGCCCTGAATCCAAGAGGGGCAGGCCCCAGTTGGCGGCAACGCGGGTTACTTGACCGGGCGCACGCACACCTTGCCGTGCGCGAGGATCGTCTCGCACGCCCCTGCGTCGTCCACCAGCGTGCGGACCGCCCGCTCGAACGCGCTGCGGGGAATCTCCTCGCCAAACCGGACCGTCGCAATCGGCAGGTCCTTCTTGAACCTGTCCAGGCACAGAACGACTTCGTAGCCGCCGACCGGCGGCCGGATCTTCAGGTCAGGCAGAAGGTCGAAGAGGGCCCCGTATTCGTTGCGCGCCGGATTGAAGGACGTCCCCCGCCTCGGAACCGGATAGGCCGTCCGCTCCTTCGCGTTGGAACAGAAGTAGGCCCGCCCCTCGCGCACGACCAGATAGGGCATGGCGCCGACCAGCTTCTCGAACGCGGCCTTCGACAGGATCTGCGCCCCGCCGCCCTCCGCCAGGCGCCGGGCCGTCAGCGGCTTGCCCCAGACGCGCGTCAGTTCGAACAGCATCCGGCCACCCTTCCCGTCCGGGACAAGCCCCGTAAAGACCAAGGGCGGCCGGCCTTTGACCGGTCGGTCCTCCACGGCGGCATTCTTCCAGTAGCCCAGCGTCGCGCCCGCGAACTTCGCCTCCGCCGCGCGCAGGGCATCGACCGCTCCTTCGGATTCCGTCCCCTCCCCGACCGACGCGGATGCATTCCGGTTCTCGGACGATGAAACGTCCGCAGCGGCTTCGTCCCCCACGGGCTCGAATTCCCGCTCGTCCTCCCCCAGGTATTTGTCGAACCAGCCCTTCTGCCACGCCCACGAGCCGCCGCCCACGAGCACCACCACCAGCAGTCCCCGCATCAGGAACCGCAGGAACTGCGCCCGTTCGCGCTGGCGGCGGCGGCGGACCTCGGCGTCAATGCGCGCCTGGACGTTCAGGGCCGCTTCGTGCTGAAGGCAGTCGCCCACACGCGAGGTCGTTCCCGTCTGGCGTGGACGTTTCAATTCCATGACGCTCTCCTAATCCTTCATCCGGTAGATCAGGGTCCCCGTGCGCAGCGCCTCCTCCAGCTGCGACGCGGATGGACGGTACGCATCGGCGTCCGGCGCGCGCAGGGCCTCCGCCACCGCCTGTTCCTGGCGAACGGCCTCGTCGTAGAGCTTCTGCCATTTCGCCCGGGCGATCTCCTCCTTGCGGGCCTCGCTGGCATAGGCACGCGAATCGTACCAGTATTTGTGCTTGTTGCTGCTCGCATAGACAAACGTACGCGGCACCTCCGTCACACCGTCCAACCGCTTCCGCACGCCGGGTACATCCGCGAGGATGACCGTCTGCCTTTTCCGGGCGGTCTTGGCCTTCCGGCGCATCGCCGTCTTCGCGGTCCGCTGCGCCATCCAGTCCGCCACCTTCTCCTGGAACGCCCCATAGGGGACTTCGCGCCCGAAGAACACCGTCTCGACGGGAATCTCGGCGTGGTCCCCCTTCAGCTGGAAGACGACCTCGTAGGCGAGCGGCAGACGGCCGACCCCCAGGCGCTGGACGACCTCGTAGAGCGCGCCGAACTCCTCCCGGAAGGGATTGAACACCTCCTCCCGCACGCCGACGCGGCTCTGGTCGCCCCCGCGCCCTTTCGCCGCGCTCAGGTAGGCGTTTGCCCCCTTCATGAGGATGTGCGGCTTCGACGCGGCCTCCTGCGTGAACGCCGCCGCCGCGACGGGCTCCGCCGGACGGTCCGGCAGCAGCCGGGCCACCTTCAGGGGCGCGCCGGGCGCAACGGTCAGCTCGTAGAGGTCGTATGCCGCGTCCGTCTTCGGGATCAGGCAGAGAAACATCGACTCGTCCGTCACGCCCGCCGGCCGGTCGGACTTCGGCGCATCGCGCCAGAATGCGTAGTTCGCGCGCTTGAACGCCTGGACGCGCGCGTTGTACGCCTGCCGCAGCGTCCGCGCCCGCTCGGCCTGGAGGCGGTCCGCCTCGATCTTCTTCCGCCGCGCCTCCGCCTCCTGCGCGCGGCGCGCCGTCGCCTCGGAACGGATCTTCTGCTGGGCGCGCTCCCGTTCGGCGCGGGCATCCGCGCGCGCGTCCTTCCGCTCCGTTCCCCGGGCAGAAGTCTGCGCCGGTACTGTCCGCCCCGTCTCGCCCGTCACCTCACCGGTGCCCGGCGTGGACCTCGAGCCTGTCAACAACATGCGGATACGATCTCCCTGGAAGTACCACACCGCACCGCACGCGGCCAACGCCAGCACCACCCCGAGAATCCTGAGCAGGCCCTCCTTCAACCGTTCACGCCGGGCTGCACGACACTGCCGTTCATATTCCGAAGGGACTCGTTTTCCCGGCGGCAGGTCGGGAATATCGTCCGGGAGGTCGGGGATGTCGTCCACCGGCGTCGTCCGCCTCTCCTCCACCCGCCGGAGCCGCTTGAGGGGCTTCAGCTTCCGCGTGGAGACAAAGGCCTGCGAAGGTGCGGCGGGCGGCTGCGCGGCCAGGCGTTCGCGCAGGGCCTCCAGGTAGGACCGGGACGCCGCATCCGTCTCGCCCTGAAGGAGGTAGTCCAGATCGTGCAGGGTGAGGTCGGGCTCGATTTCAAGCCGGCACGCCCGGTATTGCGCCTCGTCCAGGCGGCTCGCGAACACGCGGGCGTAGAACTGGAGGGCGATGTACATCCGCGCGCCCGCCGGGGCCTCCTCATAGTACCGCTTGAAGCGCGGCAGCCGGCAGCACGTCTCGATGGCCGTGCGGAAGTCCTCGGCGGGAATCACGTCCGCCCCGGTGTCGTTCTGGTTGTCACTCATTTCCATCCCTCCTCCGTACAGGTGCGCGCCCCGGCGCGTTGTTCCCGTATCGACTGCGTACGCCGGGCCGTTACGGCACGGGCGCCCAGGGCGGCGGCACGGCGGTTCCATTCACGGAAGAACGGCGCGTAGGCGGCGTCGAACCGCTCCGCCTTCGCTCGCCCCACGCGGCGGCGCACGGTCACGTGCAGACGGCCGTCCACAACCCTGGACGCCACCGTCTGCCGCAGCCACACGTCCGCCGCGTCATGCGGGTTCGCGAGCGTCAGGGCCTCGGGCAGGCGCTCGACTTCGCCATACCCTTCGGGGAACACGATCTCATAGGTGTCGACGACCTCGCCCTTGCCGTTGACGGCAAGGGGGGAACGGCGTTCTTCGCCGCCGACGGCGAAGAGACGTTCCGTGAAGTCCGGGATCGTGACCGTCAGGGCGTCGTCCTTCGCCACGGCGAACCCCTCGGCGTAGGCGCGGAAGGCGAGCGCAAAGGGATAGCCCTCCGTGTCCGTCTCCAGTTCGCCCGTCGCCGTCGCGTTCTGCGCGAGCGCGCCGAGCAGCTTCTGGTGGAAGCGGGTCCGCAGTTCGGGTAGCAGTTCCACGAAGTTCTTGCGGAGCGCACCGACGCGCGCGCCGTAGGTGCGGTTCGTGACGTCGAAATCGACGGCGCCGTTTGCGCGCACCTCCATGCGGCACACATTGTCCTCGCGCGCCGCCCAGGCCGCGTCCGCCGGCTCGATGCGTCCGAAGGCGTTCCGCTGCGGGTCGAAGAAGGAGGCGCCGAAACGCACGCTCGCCTCGGGCGGCGTGTATTCGTTCTCGGCGGACACCCAGAACACCGTCTCCTCTCGGAAGAACGGCAACCAGCCGGACCGCCACACGGCCCGCACGGCGAGCGTGCCGAAGATGCCGGGACGCGGGACGGCCCGCCATCCGGCCTCCGTGCCGCGAAAGCCGCGCGCGTCATCCGCGACGAGGACAAACGAGCAGTCGAACCCGGCGGCCTCCAGCATCGTGTAGAGGAGATTCATCCGATCGGCCCGCGAACCGTACCCCTCGGCGTATACGCGGTCCGGCGCCGTGAACGCCCGGTCGAACGGCAGCTCGAAGAGGCCGGGGCCCGCCGTGCGGACCGTGCGCAAGGCGGTGCGGAGCGCGGTGATGCGCGCCGCCGGGGTCGGGCAGTCCCGCACGCGCGCCCTCG
>URIT01000170.1 GCA_900547945.1 uncultured bacterium | reverse complement strand
AGTACTGCATGTAGTAGAGGACGAGCGTCGGGTTCGCGACGCGCGGCGGCTCCTTTCCGTCCGGCCCCGTCTCGGGCGAGAAGCGGTAGTTGTCGTACCACCGGCGCATCGTCTCGAAGACGGCCTCCTCGTCGAACGCGAAGCCGGCGTGCGCGCGGTAGTAGGCGAGCATGGCGCGGACGTCGCCGTGCGTGAAGCCCGTGAACGCGGCGAACGCGGGGTTCAGCGAGATGTTCGAGGCGATGTTGAAGCCGCTCGTCACGTCGTCCATCGTCACGGGCGTCACGCCCGTCACGAAGAGGCGCGTAATGGGCGCGCCGATGCCCGTCGTCGCGAGTTTGAGCTCGTTGAAGAACTGTTTGAAGAAGCCCTCGCCGTGGCAGAGGGCCTCGTAGCTCTCGCGCGATCCGGCGAGGATCGTGTTCGTGAAGTTGTCGTACTCGTCGATGCAGACGTAGAGCCTCGCGCCCGAGCCCATCAGCCGGGTCGTGAGGGCATTGAGCTTCTCGTGGCACGTCCGCTTGGCGCGGATCGCCTCCGCCGCGCCTTCCGGGAGCAACGCGGCATGGCGCGCGGCAAACTCGTCGATGATGTCCCGGCAGTAGGCGTCAAAGCTCGCCTCCACGCGGTCGGCGCGCTTCTCGACCGCCGAGAAGTTAAAGCCGAGCCAGAGGTACTTCCCCCGCTCCGCCGTCGGCTCGCGCCCGATGTCGAGACCGCCGAAGAACGCCTCGAAGCGGTCCGCGTAGTCGATGTCGTAGTAGGCCTGGAGGATGGCGCAGAGGAGCGACTTCCCGAAGCGGCGCGGGCGCAGAAACATCGCGTAGCGCGTCTTCTCCAGCTCGCGGATGAGCGCGGTGCGGTCAACGAAGTAGCCGTTCTCCGCGCGGATGAGCGCGAAGTCCGTCACGCCGTACATGATTTGCTTCATCGTTTTCATGCCCGCATTATACCACAATCCCCCGCCCGCGATGACCGGGGTTCGCGGTCCTCGGAGGCGGCGAAGAGGCCGCCCGTCACGAACGCGCGGCGGCTGACGGGCCGATTCAACGTTTTCGTGCCGCGAGTATAGCACATCACCGCCGCTCGTCCCAATCGTACGTTACGGTGTCCCCGTCGCCGAAGCGCCACCGCTGCGGACGCGGCGTCTCCAGCCAATCGAGCGGTTCGCCCGTCGCCGCCGGACGGGAGGCGGTCTTCCACGCCGCCCCCAGCGCGCGCGCGACCTCGGGATCCGCCGCGAGGCTCCGCTTCCAGCTCGTGAAGAGCGCCGTGCCGCTGCGCGCGACGAGGTCGAGCCACTGGCGGTTCAGGTGCCACGGGACGTCGCCCGCGTTCACGAGGCCCACGCAGTCGCCGTCGTTCAGGTAGAACGTGCCGTTGTGGATGGCGCGCATGCCGAGCGTGTTCGGTCCCATCTTCCGCGTGCGCGCCCACTCGCGGCCGCTCGTGTCGTCGCCCGTGCGCTGCAGCTCGAAGAGCCCGGCGGCGAAATGGTCGATCGCGTTGCAGCCGATGATCAGCATCCGCTCGCCCGCCGCCTCGCGCATCGCCCGGTAGAGCCCGCGCACGACCTCCGCCGACGTCCGCGAACGGTCGCGCCACGCCGCGAGCGGCTTCTTCACGGGCGAGTCCTCAAGCTCGAAGCCCCAGGCGAACCCCCAGTCGTAGGTGATGAAGTCGATCTTGACGAGCTCCATGCCCCAGTCGGCGAAGCGGGCGAGCTCGGCGCGCAGGCGCCGCTCCCACTTGGGGTCGGTCGGGTCGACGGGCAGGGCCTCCTTGCCCTCGTCCGGGTCGAAGGGACGGTACCAGAGGCCCGGTCGCGCGCCGAGCGCCTTCACGCGCCGCGCGAACTCCTCCATCGGCATGCCCCAGTGCGGGTTGACCGCGCCCCACTGTCCGCCCGGCTTCGAGGGGTCGCCGCCGCGCTTGAGCGCGTTCTGCCAGCCGTCGTCCACGACGACGAACGGACGGTTCGCCACGGGCGCGCCCGGCTGGGCGTCCATTGCCTCGACGAGGAACTTCGCATCGACCAGGAAGTTCGTCGCCGTGTTCTTCCCGTAGGCGCAGTACCAGTCGTTGTAGCCGTAGACCGGCGCGGACGGGAGGCGCGGCGCGGGGCACATCGCGCGGCAGAACGCGCGCCCCGCCGCGAAGGGACGCTCCCCTTCCGCGCCCTTGCGGGAGACGAGCGTGCAGAGCGCGAGCGCGCGGTCCCCCAGCTCCACGGGCGACGCGCCGGCCCGCACGTCGAGGCGCAGCGTCAGGCGGTCCGGGAAGGCCCTCCAGCACGCAAAGGCGTTCGGCTGCACCTTCACGCCGTAGCCGTCGGTGCGCGTGCCGTCCGTCGCGAGGACATACCACGCCATCGCCCCGCCGCGCGGCGCCTTCGGCGCGTCGACGCGCCGCCAGGCACTGTCGCCGTAGGTGCGCTCCCACATGCCGCCGAGGACCTTCGTCTCCGCCCCGAGGCGCCCCCGCCAGACGAGTTCGACGCACGACGCCGTCCCGCCGTTCAGGGTGAGCGTGCCGTCGCCCGCCAGGGCCACGCGCGCACCGGCGGGCCGACCGTCGACCTGCACGGCGTCGGGCGCCGTCAGATTGATGAAGTCCATCGCCGGAACCGTTCCGGCGCACAGCATCATGAGGGGAAGCAGCATCCGTTTCATGGTCATCTCCGTTTTTTTTCGTTTTCCCCGGGAGGGGCGCGCTCCCGCTTGTTGCGGCCGGCTACGGCGCAATGGCCTCCGCGCGTTCGATGTACTTGTCCTGCTCCGAACGGGGGAGGTCGTTCCAGCGCACGTTCCACCCGCAGACGCGCACCTGCAGGTCCTCGTACTTCTCCGGATGCGCCTGGGCGTCGCGCAGCTCCTCGGCGCTGAAGACGGTGAACTGCACGACGCTGCCGCCGTTCGCGTGGAAGACGCGCACGAGCGTCTTCATCGCCTCCAGCCCGGCCTGTCCCGCGCAGGCCGAGGGATGCAGCATCACGTCGAGCGGATAGTCGCCCGGCAGGTCGACGACGCTCGCGGAGGCGAGCGTGTTCACGAGCGCCGTCGCGCCCTCGGTGTCCGCCCCCATCGTCGGCGAGAGGTTCTTCGACATCTCCTCGCCCGCGCGGCGCCCGTCCGGCGTCGCCCCCGTCTTCGCGCCCAGCTCGATGAACTGGCGCGCGCAGTGGCCCGAGGCGATGAAGATGCCGCCCCGCGAGTTGGGAACGCCGTTCACCTGCCCGGCGAACGTCTGGATGACCGCGCGGCCGAGCGCGTTCGCCTCGGGGTCGTTCGTCCCCCACTTGCGCTTCGAGCGCTTCATCCGCAGGCGCAGGTCCTCGCGGCCGGCCCAGTTCGCGGCCATCAGCGCGCCCAGCTCGGCAAGCGTCATGAGCTTCTTCTCGTAGACGATCTCCTTCACCGCGAGGAGCGCATCGACCGTCGTGCCGAGCCCCGAGCTGAGGATCGCCGTGTTGTTGCCGCGCGGGCAGCCGTTCGCAAAGCCGTCCTTCCGCGTCTTGAGCGCGTGTTCCGTCGCGAGCGTCATCATGTTCGCGGGGTTGACCTCCGGCAGCACCGCCTCGCACGCGAACGCGAGCGTGCGGCAGCGCACGGTGACGTCCGCGAGGCGGGCGAGGTAGGCGTCGCGGAACGCCTCGAAGGTCGCGCAGCCGGCAGGAGGCGACGCGAGCAGGCGCTCGACCGGCTTGAGCAGGTTGAGGTAGCCGACGCCCGTGCCGTTCACGCTGTCGCGGAGGCCGAACTCGTAGCAGCCGCGCACGACCATCGTGCGGCAGTCCTCGTCCGAGGCGTTGCACCACTTCTTGAGGGCCTTCGCCGCCGGTTCCTCGCCGATGAAGGAGACGGACCGGTGGCGGCGCGCGAGATCCATCAGCCGGTCCATCGCCCAGTCGGGCGTGTTGGGCGCGATCTTCACGAGGAACTTCGGCGTCGGCAGGTTGCAGGCGTCCAGCTCGTCGAGGATGATCGCCGAGACGCGGTTGAACGCGCTCGTGCCGTCCGCGTTCGTGCCGCCGAGCCCGACGGGCTGGTTCCAGTAGTTGCTGATGGAGCCCCACTGCCAGAAGAAGTGGCGCAGCTGCTCGCGGAACTCCGCCTCGGTCGTGCGCCCGGCGGCGAGGTCCGCCTCGTAGTACGGCGTAATGAACACGTCGAGCTCGGTGAGGCTGCGGCACTGGATGCCGTCCATGTGCTCGGAGTAGAAGAAGTAGAGCCACACGAAGAGGAGCATGTCGTAGGCCGTCTCGGGGCGGCCCGTGCGGAGGCGCGTGAGCGCGGCGATCTCCTTCGCGAGCCGCCCGGTTGTCGCGCCCGCGCGCGCTTCGTCCGCGAGGCGCCTCTTCGCCTGGACGATGAAGCGGTCGATGCCGCCGAGGACGGCCTCCATCGCGAGGCGCAGCCCCTCGTAGAACGGGTCGGCGTAGGCGCCCGCCGCCGTCTTCGCCCCCGCATACGCCTCCAGCCGCCGCTGCATGCCGGGGAAGCCGAGGGCGAGGATGACGCGCCAGTCCGGCACGGAGTGGTCGAAGTCCTGCCACATGTTCCAGTCGCCGCTGCGGTTGCCTTCCGACCAGGTGCGCCGCACCTCCGCCGGAAGCCGGCGCGCGTTCACCTCATGGGCGCGGTTCCAGAAGACGGTGTTCATCGGACGGTCGTTGCGGTTCCAGATCGCGATCGCGGGGAACCAGTCGAGCGGCGAGACGTCGATCGCCTCCCGCAGGGCGAGCGCGGCGAAGCACTTCGCCTTCGTGACGCGCCAGTCCTCGCCCGTCTTCTTCCCGTCGGCGACGAGCCCCGCCAGCACCTTCTTCAGCGCGGGGACGTCGAGGCCCGTCGTGCGGTCCGTGACGTCCTGGCGGAACTTCCGCCGCAGGTACGTCGCGGAATCGGCGATCGTCGCCACATGCGGATCCCACGACGTCGTGTCGAAGGCGGACTTCGCGAAGACCGCGAGCGGCCCCGCGTACGAGCCCGTGAGCGCCGCGAGGCGCAGAAACGTTCTTCTGGAAAGCGTGTCCATGGCGTGCCTATTCTAGCATATTTCTTCGTAATGGGTTAGTGGGTTGCGCAGCCCACCAGTCGAATTGAGGGTGCGCCCG
>URIT01000169.1 GCA_900547945.1 uncultured bacterium | reverse complement strand
GGGGAGGCCCGGCGCGCGCGGCGGACGCGCAGGAGCGCGTCCCTTCCGGGAGGGTCGCGCTTGTCGCGACCGAGGAGGCCCGGCGCGCGCGGCGGACGCGCAGGAGCGCGTCCCTCCCGTCAGCGCAGGATGAGCGCGAGGCCCTTGCCGTCGGAGAGGACGTTCAGGACGCCCGTCCCCGCAAAGCGTTCGTCGTTCTTGCGCCGGGCGCCGCTCGCCGAACTGCCCCAGGTGCCGATGGGCTGGCGCACGCCGTCGAAGAAGAGGTCGCGGCACGTCTGCACGACGCCGGCCGCCAGCTCCAGCACGCCGCCGCCCTCGATGAAGACGTCCGTCTGGCGGCCGATCGCGCCGCCGTGCTCGAAGACGAGCGTGCCGCCCTTCACGACGGCCGCCGCCGCGTTCGTCCACGCGCCGTCCGGCGCGGCGAGCGTGAGGCGCCCGCGCGTGACCTGCACCGTGCCCGAGGAGCAGCTGGCGGCCGTGAGGACGTGCGGGAACGTGTCCGCATAACGCGCGTCGGCGTCGAGCGAGATTCCGGCCTGGCCCGTGAACGCCACCTTGTTCGTGATGCCGACGTAGGGTATCCCATTGAACGCCTCACCTCCGTTGTCCCACCACGACGGAATGTGGTTCTGCGCGAGGTGGAGGAGGGCGGGCGCGTCGCTCGTCACCGTGCCGGCGAGGCCGTGGAGGACGCCGAGGGCCTGGTCGTTCCCGCAGAGGTCGAGGGTGAACGCACTGCCCTCCAACTGGACGCGCGTCGCGTTTCCGTTGTAGGCTGTCGCGTCGAGCGCATAGGGGACGCGCGTGCGGACACGCCCGGACTGCCAGAAGCTCGTGTTTCCGCTCACCTTGTTCCGCGCGGTCCACAGATCGACCGTCAGCGCCTCGGAGTAGAAGTTGAGGCGGTCGTTCACCGTGAGCGGCATGTTCGTGACGACGAGGTGCGCGGGCGCGTTGCCCGCCGTGCGGAAGTTGACGTAGTGGAGGCTGGTCTCGCCCGCAAAGACGAGTTCGGCGTCCTTCCCAAGAGTGACGTCCAGCGTGGCGTAATTGCCGTTGACGATCTTGTGGACAACGCGCCCCTCGAAGCGGTTCGTCGTCCCCGCCTCGACGGCGACGGTCTGCACCGGCGTATTCCCGCCATCTCCCCGGAAGTAGACGAGGGAGCGCGTGTTGACGCCGCCGCCGAAGCGCAGCCGAACCCGCCTGAGGTCCACGTCCGTCGTCCCCGCCGCCTCGCCCATCGCGCCGTCGCCCGCGAAGCGGACGGTGCCGTTCGTGAGCGTCATGTCGTTCGGGAAGGTGTTCGCCGCACCGAATTCCTGCGTGCCGGGGCCGTCCACGAGGATGCGGTCGAGCGCGGAAAACCCGGAAAGGGGCGCCGTCCAGCGGAGGGTCGCGTTCGTGGCGGCGTACCAGGTCTGCGGCGCGGCGGCGGCAAGCGGCCAGGCGATCTCATACGTCCGCGCGTCGTCGGCGTCCGGCGTCTGCACGCCGCCCGCGCCGAGGAGGACGCGGCCCGTCGCGTCCGCCGCCCGGTCGAGCGTGAAGGCCCGCGTGAAGATGAGCCCCGCAAAGCGGACAAAGCCGTCCGCCGCGAAGGTCGCCCGCTCGCCGCCCGCGAACGTGGCCGTGAGGCCGCCCGTCTCGAAGTCGGGCACCGCGCCGCCCTCCCAGTTCGCGGCGGTGGCAAGGAGGGTGTCCGCGCCGCCGCCCGTCCATGTCGCCGCAGAGGGCGTCTCGGGTGCGCCCGTGTTCGAGACGACGTAGACAAGGCCGTCGCCGGAAAGCCAGTCCGGGTCCGTCGCCGCCGTGTGGGGGCCCGGCGCGAGCGCCGCGCCGTTGAAGGTCGCGCGGTTGAAGGTCAGGGAGACGTCCTTGCCGACGACGACCCGGCTGCCCGCCGCGAGCGCGGCCTCCTGGGCCATGAAGCCGCTTCCCGCGCCCGCCTCGACGGCGAGCTGCGCGCCCGCCGCCACGTCCAGCCGCGAAAGGCGCGAGAACGTCGCGCCCTCCACGAGGCGCACGACGCCGTTCGAGACGAGCAGTTCGCCCGTCGTATGCGAAACCGCCTTCGCGAAGACGAATGCCGCGTCCGCCGCGTCGGGGTTCCAGACGAGGCCCGCGCGGCGGTAGAACGTGCCCGTGAAGCGCATCGGGTTCACCGTGGGCGTGCCGCAGAGGGTGAGGGCCTGCGCCTCGACGCCGTCTTCGGACGTGAAGCCGTGCGCCGTGTTCGAGACGGCGGGCGATTCCTCGATCGCGCCGTCGCGGATGCCCCAGTTCCAGGAGCGCTTCTCGGCCTTGCCGATCTTGACGCGCAGATTCGGGTCGTCCGAATCGAAGACGAGGCGCACGCCCTGGAGGAGGTTCGTCGTGTGGTTGACGAACGTGCCGCCGCGCAGGCGCACCCTCAGGTCCTTCAGGTCGGCATAATACGGGTTGAAGCCCTGGGCGAGGTTCACGAGCGTGCCGCCGCCCGCCTTGATGACGTCCGTGCCCGTACAGGTGATGCCCTTCTGGAGGTTGAACGTCACGTCGTCGGGCACGGTGACGACGACGCCCTCGGCGGCTGGATCGTCCGGGTTCGCCCGGCAGACGAGGTCGGCCCACCACCAGCTGCCCGCGCCGACGAAGACGCCCGCGCCGCCCGCGCGCATGACGAGCGTCCCCTGGTGGAGCGTGAAGGGTCCCGGCGCGGTGAACGCCGCGAGGGGTGGCATCGTGCCGCTGGCGGCGGAGACCGTGATGTTGCCGCCCGTTTCCGGGTCCTTCTCGGGGAGGACGACCGCATCGCCGGCGGCGGGCACGCCGGCGGCGCCGACGGCGTTCGTCCAGTTGCAGCCCTCGCCCGTCGCGAACCAGTCGTAAGCATACTGATTGCGTGCGCCGCCGCCCTTGTAATACCACGTCTCCGCAGACGCCGCCGTCGCCAGCGCCGCGCAGACGCACGCCCATGCCCCTACGGTTCTTCCGTTCGTCATCCGGCTCCTCGCTTTGTGGAATGATTGACCTTGTTCGTGCATGACGGCATAAGCATACCATACGCCCCCCCCCCCCCTGTCAATTGTAAGTTTTGGGAAATCTTCAAGGGAAAATTTCCAAGCGCCCCGACCGCGCGCCACGCGGGAGGGCCGCGCTTGTCGCGGCCGGGCCAATCGCGTTGCCAAACCGCGTTGCTGCGTCCGCGCGCCTACAGCCTCGTAGGCAAAAAAAAATCGCGGCGCGCCCCGAACGGGCGAAAGCCGCTTTTTATTTCCGCGCCAAATGGTGGAGAAGAAGAGATTCGAACTCTCGACCCCCACGTTGCGAACGTGATGCTCTACCAACTGAGCTACTTCCCCGTGTGGCGTTGAAAACGAGGTATAGTATAGCACCCCTTGCCGGGAAGCGCAAGGGGGAATTTCGGATTTTTCAGCGCGCGCGATCCGCGCGCCCCAGCACGAGCTGCGCGTGCTTCGCGTAGACGCGGCGCGGGTCGGCGGCGTAGCGTTCGAGCGTCCGGCGCCCGAGGCCGTCGGGCGTGTCGCCGAGGCGGTAGAGCGCGCGGGCGATGCAGAGCTCGCGGAGGGCGAGCGTGCGCTCCCAGTCGCCGGCCGTGTTCTGGTAGCCGGGGACGACGGGCGGCTTCGGGCCCATCGTCTGCCAGCGGCCGCCGATGCCGGGGCGCTTCAGGACGTCCGCGAGCGCGGGGACGGCGCGCGGGTCGCCGATCTCCTCCAGTGCGCGGGCGACGGCGCGGAAGTGCGAGTATTCGCTCTTTTCGGTGAGCGCGTTCGCCTTCTCGACCAGCGCGGGGACGGCGGCCTTCGACCGGCAGCGGCCGAGGGCGATCGCGTAGCTGTCCACCCAGCTCACGCTGCGGTTGAACTGGCCCATGCCCCGGTAGTTCCAGCCCTTGTCCCAGTCCATCGCGGCGAACTTCGCGAGGAGCTGCCGCTCGCCGTCCGGCCGGCCGAGAAGCGCGAGGACGTGGGCGTAGATGACCTTGGCCTCGCCCTCGGCGGCGTGGAAGGCGTCCCGGATGCGCGGCAGGGCGCGGGCGCGGTCCGTCATGAGGACGGGCAGGCCCTTGTAGTTGTCCGCCAGCTCCGCGACGGCCGCGTCGAACGCGGCGTCGGGGAGCGGGAAGCTGTCCGGCGTCGACAGGTCCTCCTCCCGCAGGATGCCCTTTGCGAGGAGGTGGCGCTGGAGGGCCTTCACGTCGATGTCGCGCACCGTCTTCCCCTCCTTGAGCGCGAGGGCGGCGGCGACGCCGGCGGCGTAGCCCTGGTTCTGGATGTCGGGCTGCATGCGCAGGATCGGCATCGCGTCGCGGTGCGCGCTGATGCCGAGGCCCGTCACGAGCAGGCCGTCGAGCTTCTTCGGCAGGAGGCAGCGGTAGGGCAGGTTCACGTACATCGGCTTGTGGCCGGGGTCCTGGATGAAGAAGAGGTCGTCGCGCGTCTGGCCGTGCGAGTCGAAGTTCGAGTAGGTGCGCACGATGGTGTCCGGGTACGTGCGCCCGTTCACGACGTCGCAGGCGTTCATGTAGAACGCGCCGACCATGCGGCGGCGCTCGCGGCTGTTGACGACCTGCGCCTGGTCCCATGTGCCGGCGGGGAGGCTCAGGCGCGAGCGGAGCGCGAAGTAGAAGAGGTCGGCGGCGTCCGTGTCGTCGACGAAGCCGATGTCGGAGTTCGCGTAGCCGACGCCGAGCGTGTTCTGGGCCTGGCCGACGCCCTGCACGGAAAGCTCGTCGTCCGTGATGAACTCCGTCTCCTCGCCCGCCATCGCGGGCAGCTCGGCGTTGCCCGTCGCGTCGATCGCCGTGCGGCAGGCGACGAGCCCGCGCGTCCCGTCGTCCATCACCACGACGGCGCCCGCCACGCGGCCGTCCTTCACGACGACGCCGTTCACGAACGCGCCGAACCAGATCTCCGCGCCCGCCTTGCGCTGCTCGGCGCGGTACCACTCGCCCTTCGCCTGGGGGAAGACGCTGCCCGTCGCGCGCGTGCCGGCGTCGACCTCCCGGGTGAAGCCGATGCGGTTGCCGAACCAGTAGTAGCCGATGAGGCCGTCCGTCTGCACGCCGCCCTCCACGTAGAGGTATTCGCAGACGAGCGTGCGCGCGCCCTGGCGCGCGGCGGCGATGCCGGCGGGGCCGCCGCCCGTCCCCGCGCCGACGACGAGCGTGTCGCAGTCCGCCAGCACCGGGAGGGAATCAGGCACGGCGACGGCCCCCGCCGCGTTCACGAGGTAAG
>URIT01000168.1 GCA_900547945.1 uncultured bacterium | reverse complement strand
GTGCAGATCGAGCGTCGCGCCGGCGCGCAGCGTCAGGTCCGTCCCCGCCGCGAGCGTGGGCGGCACGGCCTCGGGCGCGTCGTGGCACGGCGCGCCCCGCCACTTCTCCGAGAGGTAGTTCTCGACCCGCTGGCGCTCGGCCGCCGTCAGCACGCGGTCGAAGGCGATGACCTCGCAGACGTCGGCCGCCACGGCCCGGTAGTAGGAACCGTCGCCGCCCGCATAGCCGGAGTAGACGCCGAGGGAGGGGCGGAACGTCGCGTAGGAACGCGGGGACGCCTCCATGTCGTAGGCGTGGAACTGCGTGAGCACCTGCACCTCGCCATACGTGAAGGCGGTATAGTTCTTCCCCTGCACGCCGTTCTTGTAGAGGATGCCGTCCGTGTTGTACTTGTACGGCGAGACCGTGTGAGCCCATTTGCCGCCCGTGCCCGACGGCCCGTCGACGCGCAGGCCGTTGTCGGCGTTCAGCCTCCCGAAGAGGCCGCCGAAGGTGAACGGGCAGCCGTTCATGCGCACGGCGATGAAGACGCTGCGCTGGGTCGCGTCCGTCGTCCCGGCCAGCGCCTCATGGTCGTCCGCCGCCAGATTGTTGAAGGTGACGACGTCGAGCCCGTTGATCTTCGTCTCGCGCGTGTAGGTGGGCGTGGGGTAGACCTCCGCCCCCTTCGGCCCGCTGTAGGTCCCGGCGGCGAACGTGTAGCCGCCCACGACGGAGCGCCAGGCCATCACGCGCCCCGCCGCGTCCACGTCGACCGTCTCGGGCCGCGAGGCGTCCAGCCAGTAGGCGATCGACGGCGAGGCGAGGATGTCGCCCTCCAGGCGCAGCGTGCCGCCCTCGACCACCGTCGGCCCCGTGTACGCCTTTGCGCCCACGAGCGTGACCGTGTTCGTGCCCGTCTTCGTGAAGCCCAGGCGCCCCGCGCCGTCGCGCAGGGCGACGTTCAGCGTGAAGTCGGCCGCGCCGCCGGCCTTGAACGTGGACGCGGCGGTCGTCGCGCGCAGTTCGCCCTTCGCGGCGGAATTGACCCAGCTGACCTCGCCGAAGTCCACGCACGCGCCGACGCCGATGGACGAGCAGGCGTTCGTCGCCGTGAAGGCGTCCACCTGCGTCTTCGCGCTCGCAAAGGGGCCCGCGAGGTCGAGCGTGCTGCGCTCGAAGGAGACGGGCCGGGCGGACGTGCTCGTGATCGCGTTCGTGACCGTCTCCTGCACCAGCCCCGGCGCGAAGACGAGCTGCCCGCCCGCCGCGACCGTCACGGGGCCCGTCCCCAGCGCGGCGGCGCCCGCCGCCGTCACCGTCGGCGCCCCGCCCGCCCGGCCCGCGTGGTCCGCGATGCGCAGGCCGCCCGAGAAGGTGTTGGCCGCGTTCAGCGCCACGCGCCCCTGCCCCGTCAGCGCCAAAAGGCCCGTTCCCTCCACGACGCCGTTCAGCACGACCTGCGCATCGGCTTTCCACACATTGACGAGCGTCTCGTCTTCCAGCGTCGTCACGCCATTGAAGACGCTCGTACTCTTCTCCCCAGCGTACAGCGCGCCAAGGCCATCGTCGCCGCCGTCGCCCCGATAGCCCTGCGCGCCATAGCCGGAAAGATGGAAATGCTGGTCGAACGTCTGCCCGGACGCGAGAAGCTGCGCACTGTAGGGCTGGCGGCCGCCCCGGATGTACACCTCGCCGCCGGCGGGCAGGAATCCCGACGCGCCCGACGCCCACAGCCGGGCGTTGTAGCAGTACGTGGGGCCCGTCCAGCCCGCGATGCCGTCTTTCAGCCGGAAAAGCGCGTAGACGTTCTTCGCGCCCGTCGCGCGCGAGGCGAACGTCACGCCCTTCGTACCCGTGATGCGCGTCTCGACGTCGAGGCCCCGCCCCTTCGCGTCCGTGGGGGTACTCTTCCAGATGACGCCCGGCGCGTCGCCGAACGCGAGCGTGCCCTCGCCCGAAAACGCCGTGTAGGCCTCCCCCGTCTCCTGTTCGCTGAAGATCACGCCGGCAGGGTGGACGCCGTCGCCGACGGTCAGCGTCACGCCTTCCGCGATCGACAGGTTGGCGCGGTTGTCGACGAGGAGCGCCTTCACCTGCCGGTCCGCCTCCACGGCATAGGTTCCGGCGGAGGCCTCGGCCGTCACGTAGGCGATGTCGTCCGCCCCCGCCGCCGCGAACGGCTTCACGAGCGCGTCGGTCGTGCGAATGGGCTGCAGACCCGTCTGCGCGTCGTACTTCGCGAAGCGGAACGGCGCGCCGTAGGCCGTCCAGTCGCGCATCACGAGGCGCGGGTCGACGCGCCCCTTCGCGTCCGCCGGATGTTCCGTGAAGAACAGCTTTCCGGCGCGGCCGTCCGCCGCCGCGAAGGCCCCGTTTGAGACGACGGCCGCACCGTCCGCCGCGAACGTGAGCGCCGGGACGGTCAGGTTCACGCCGTCCGGCAGCGCAAGCTCCCCGGCGCCCGGCCCCACGTGCAAACGGCCGCCCAGCGTCAGATTCCCTTCCACGCGCGGCTCGACGGCGCCGCCCGCCAGCTCCAGCGTCACGCCCGCGCCCGTCAGGACCCGTCCGTCCACCGCCGTCTGCGCAAGGAGAAGGCCGTCCGCAGCCCTGAACGCCGTAAAATCCTCGACGGGACGCGCCACGTCGATTGTTCCCGCCCCGCGCTTGGCGAGCGTGTTGCCGCCCGTTCCCCGCAGCGTCAGCGCGAGCTTCTGCGGCTGGCGCCCCTCGAAGTCCAGCGCCTCCGTCGCCTGCGGGCGCACGTCGTCGGAGGCGATGAACGCCGCGTTCGTCATCGTGATGTCGTGCCCGACGAGGTAGTCGCCCCAGCCTCTGTAGTAGGAGGCCCCGCAGCCCGCGAAGTCGAGCCCCCCGAGGACGAGCCCTTCCACGTCCTGGCGAAAGCCCTTGAAGCACACGCCGCCAAACGTCGCCACGCCGCCCTCGCCCGCGACGGCGCTCCGCTCCCACAGGAGCGCGTTGCTCCAGACGTAGGCGGCGTTGTTCGTGTTGTAGTGCCCCGCGCCGAACCACGTGCGCCCGTCCGCCGCGCCCACGGCGCATCCCAAGGCGCAGAGCGTCCCGAAGACCATGTGCGTTGCCGTCATATCCTCCTCCTTCCGGGAACAGCGTCCCTGCTTCTTCTTTCTCCTACTTCTCCGTCGCGGCCTCCCTCACGACCTTCGTGAGCGCGACGGCCTTCTCCTCCGGCACATCGAACGTGTTGCCGGAAAGTTCAAGCCCCGTGCAGCCCTGCACCTCCAGCCTGGCGCGCGGCCCCTTGAAGCGGCAGCCCGCGAAGACGATGTTGCGGTGGCACTCGTTCGTCGTCAGCATCTCGCGGTGGACGCCGTAGAAGACGCCGCAGTCGATGAAGGTGCAGTCCTTGAAGCGCACGTTGCGCGACGCGCCGCCCTCCAGCCACTGGTAGCTCGGCCGCGACAGGACGCCGTACGACTCCGTTCGGTCGAACGTGCAGCCGACCACCTCCCCGAAGGAGGCGTTGGAAATGAACCCGCGCGCGCGGTTCGGCCCGAACCGGCAGTTCTCCACCCGGAACCCGCTTCCGGCCGCGTTCATCGAGACGAAGAGCGTCCCCGGCTTCAACACCGGGTCGGCGCGCTCGAACGTGACCTCCCGCATCGTGTTGCACGCGCGGGCGATCTGGTCGACGAGTCCCTTTTTGACCCTCTCCAGCTCCTCCGCCGTCGGCGTCGCCGGCTTCAGCGCGACGATGCGCAGGAGGGCGGCGGGCGAATACCCCTCCGCCGTGACGAGCTGCACGGGATCGCCCACGCGCAGCGCATCCACGTACATGTCCCGCACGAACGCGCGCACCGTCGCGCCCGCCGCAGAGGCGATGAACTGGTAGGGACCGTGGATGTTGAGGTCGTCGTCGCAGTGGTTGCGCGCCGTGCAGTCCCTGAGCGCGGGCCCCTTCCGGACGGCCCGGCTGTTGAAGGCGTCGTGGTTGCCGCTGCGGAAGCGGCGGATCTCGCGGCGGACGGGATCCGTCTCGGGCGGACGCGGCACGACGTGGCACGCCACGTAGGCGTTGCCGCCCGCGCCCAGCAGCTCGCGGAAGCCGTTCGAGCCGGGCGTCGCGTAGACCGTCACGTTCTCCATGCGGCACCCGGCGCAGTTCAGGAGATAGACGGCGTGGGCGCGCGTCTCGGCCGACTGCGCGTCGCCGCGCGTCTCGCAGGGGAGAGACCACACCGCGATGTCGCCAACCTTGCCGCGCCGGTTCGTCCCGCCCGTCACGCGCCAGCGCCCGGGCGCCGTGCGCACCACCTTGATGCCGCCGAGGTAGCGCATCGGGTTCACGAGGTCGCCCGTCTTCGCGTCGTAGGCCTGCACCGGCCAGCCCCACCGGCCGTCCGCCGGGTCGGGATACCCCTGCGCGATGCGCACGTCCCATTCGCCGTCCGGGCCGACCGCCTCGACGAACCCCTGCGTGAAGGGGAGGTTGAAGGGATAGTCGAGCGTCGCGTTCTTGACCGTCACGCCCGTGCAGTCGCGCAGGGTGACGAGCGCGCTCCGCGTGCGTCCCCTCAGTTCGCTTCCCTGGAAATCGACCGTCACGCCCTGCACGCCCTTCAGGTAGACGCTCGCGACCGCGCCCGGCGCGACCTCGTAGACGCCCTTCGGCACGCGGATCGTCTTTTCGCCGCGCGCAAGCGCGGCGTCGATGAACGCCGCCGGATCGACGGCCTCCGCCAGAAGCGTACACGACAGCAGGGCCGCGCACGCACAGACCAGCGCGGCGCCGCGCACCTTCAGGGCGTGGGCGGGACAGTAGTTCTCGCACGCACCGCAACCCGTGCAGGCCGCCGATGAGACGACGGGGACGGAAACCGTCTTCGTCTTGCCGCCGTCCGGGACGTCTTCGTCCTTCAGCGTGATCGCCTTCTGCGGGCAGCGCCGGGCGCAGAGTCCGCACGGGATCTTCTCCGTACAGGCAAGGCACGCCGAACGGTCGAAGACCGCGCGCCCGACCTTCACCGCCTTCTTCGCGGCGGCGTCCAGGCGCGGAATCGCCCCCGTCGGGCAGGCTTCGCCGCACGTCGTGCAGGAGGGATCGCAGAAGCCGTGCGCAAAATCCATCTTCGGCAGCATGAACCCGAGCGGACCGTAGTCCGAGAATCCCGCCGGAACCAGGACCTTTCGCGGACACCGCGCCACGCAGAGCCCGCACGCCGTGCAGCGCGTGCGGAGGCGCCGCACGTCCGCCCCCGGCGGCGGCAGGGCCTCGCCGGACACGGCGGGCAGCCCCATC
>URIT01000167.1 GCA_900547945.1 uncultured bacterium | reverse complement strand
GAGCCGGTGCGGCGCGGCGGCCGGTGCCGGGCGACGGCCGCCCCGCTCGTCCTCGGCACAAAGGGGCGGGCGGCGGTGACGAACTTCGCCCTCCGCAACGAACGGACGGCGCTTGCCTCCTTCGGCATGTTCCGCACGCGCGAACTCATGCCGACGGTCGGCGCGCCCGTCACGCTCGCGGGGTCGCTCGCCAACGTCGGTTGTGCCGTCGGTCCGTGCGTGCTGACGGCGGAGGGCCGGGACGGCGTGACGGTGACGCCGGGGCGGATCGCGCTGCCCCGTCTCGCCGAGGGGGACGAACTGCCGCTTGAGTGGACGGTCGATCCCGGCACGAACCACTTCGCGCACGTCGCGTTCGCCGTCTTCCGCGAGGCGGAGAGCCGGGCGGATCCTCGTGCGCTCTGCCGGGCGACGAAGCGCATTGTCTTCATGCCGCAGACGGATCCCGACTTCTCGGCGAAGGCGTGGAACCCGCCCCTCCGCCCGACGCGCGCCTACCACGTCGATGCGGACAACGGGGACGACGCGCGGGACGGCCTTTCGCCCCAGGCGGCGTGGAAGACGTTCCGCAACGCGGCGGGCCTCGTGCTCGGCCCCGGCGAGAGGCTGCTGCTGAAGCGGGGGTGCGTCTTCCGCGAGGAGCTGTCCGTCAGGGCGGCGGGCGCGCCCGGGAACTGGGCGGAGATCGGCGCCTACGGCGAGGGGATGCGTCCGCAGATCCGCCGCACGAAGCACATCAACGACCGCTGCCTCTACGTGGCGGACGCGGCGTACCTCGCGATCCGCGACCTCATCGTCTGCAACGCGGGCGCCGGGCTGATGGTGGGATGCGTGTCGCCGGGGAGCGGGCACGTCCTCGTCGAACGCTGCCTCGCGCACCACATCGAGGGCACCTACCGCTTCAACTCGCACGGCATCCCCGAATGGTGGGACGAGCCGGGCCCGGCGGGCGGCGCGCGCTCCTGCGGCATCGCCGTGACGGGCGGGCGGCCGCGCCACGTCGTGATGCGCGACTGCGAGACGTACCAGTGCTCAAGCGGTTTCAGCGTGCGCGGCACGGACACGTTCGTGAACCGCATGTTCTGCCACGACAACTACGCCCACAACACCTCCCCCCACCCTTACAACACCGCGAGCCGCTCGTGGATGACGGACTGCGTCTTCGACGCCTCGGGCTGGCACGCGGCGGCCGGGACGATGGGCGTCATGCTCGCGGGGAACGACGGTTTCGTCATCCGGGGCTGCCACTTCCTGAACCAGCCCGATTCCGGCTCGCCCGACCAGGGCGGCATCGACTTCGAGGCGCAGGGCGAGAACTGCCTCGTCGCGCGCTGCACGTTCCGCAACAACGCGGGCGCGGCCATCGAGGTGCTGGGCCTGCGCAGCCCGCAGACGCGCAATGTCCAGATCCGCGCCTGCAAGTTCGACCGCAACAACTGGGCCTACAAGAACGGTCCGGCGGAGATCCAGGTGTGGGGGTCGCCCGCCACCTCCGCCGACGTCGCCTGCTCGAACGGGCGCATCGAGGGGAACGGCTACGTCCTCGTCCCCGGCGTGCCGTTCTACGTGAACGAGTCGCGCACGACGAACGACTGGATCCTCGCGGGGAACCGCGCGTTCGACTTCTCGGAAGACCTCGACGCAGCCTTCCCCTACGTCGATCCGCCGGAGGTGAGGGCGTGCGGCGAGGTGTGGACGGACGCGCCGGTGGCGGCCCTTTCGGCGAAGGTCGGCGATCCGCGGGCCGCCGTCCGGTGGGAGCAGGTCGAGGGCCCGGCCGGCGTCCGCTTCGCGCAGCCCGCCGCCGTGCGCACGAAGGCGGCGTTTCCGGGGCCGGGCGACTACCGCCTCAACGTGACGGCGGACAACGGGACGCTCTGGCGCACGGCGCGCACGGCCGTCCACGTGCTGCCGCCGGGCGCGCGCACCTTCCGGGCGTGGGACTTCGCGCGGAACCTCGATGCGCAGGGCTGGTGCGTGGAGGGGACGGGCACGGACTATGCGTTCATCCCCGGCCGAAGCGCGTTCTGGAACTCGGAGGCCTTCCCCGTGCAGCTCGTCTGCGGCGACTACTTCGTGATCGCCGTGAAGGGGAGCGGCCGGGCGGCGCTCGTCTCGCCCTGCGACCGCGACCTCGGCGTGGCGTTCAGCGCGTCGCGCGCGAACGCCGCGCGCATCCGCATGCAGAACCACACGACGTCGCGGCGGATGCGCCTCTGGTGGCAGACGGACGGTGCGCCCGCGTGGGACGCGGCGCGCAGCGTCGCCTTCGACGTCACGCCCCGGGATGCGGACGACCGCGTCTACACCGTGCCCCTGCCGAGGGCCGGCGAGGTGAAGCAGCTCAAGCTCGCCTTCTCGGCGGACGGCGCGCCGGTCACCGGCACCGTGCGCCTCGACTACATCTGGCTCGGCCGCCTGTGACGGCGTCGTGGGTGCGGGCGTTTGCCGCTTGGTTTTCCACCCCGGAAATGCTATACTTACCCCGCTAAAGGAAGCGTAAAACGAAGACCGAGTCCGTTATTTCAGACAGTACACCATGAGCGAAGAAGAGAAGACCGAAGAACCCGTTGAATCCGCCGTGCCGGAAGCCCCTGCGGGGGGGATTCTGGAGGATGTGAACATCGTCGAGGAGATGAGCCGCGACTACATCGACTACTCGATGTCGGTGATCATCGGGCGCGCGCTCCCCGACGCGCGCGACGGCCTCAAGCCGGTCCACCGCCGGTCGCTCTTCGGCATGTACAAGCTCAACGTCACCTCGGGCGCGAAGCACATGAAGTCCGCCCGCGTCGTCGGCGAGGTGATGGGCAAGTACCACCCGCACGGCGACTCGTCCATCTACGAGACGATCGTGCGCATGGCGCAGCCGTTCTCGCTGCGCGTGCCGCTCGTGGACGGCCACGGCAACTTCGGCTCCATCGACGGCGACGGCGCCGCCGCCATGCGCTACACCGAGGTGCGCATGCAGAAGGCCGCCGAGGAAATGCTCGCGGACCTCGAAAAGAACACCGTGGACATGATGCCGAACTTCGACGAGACGCTCACCGAGCCGACCGTCCTGCCGGCGAAGCTCCCGAACCTGCTGCTGAACGGCTCGCAGGGCATCGCCGTGGGCATGGCGACGAACATCCCGCCGCACAACCTCGGCGAGCTCTGCGACGGCATCACGTACTACGTCGACCACCGCGACTGCTCGGTCGACGACCTCATGCAGTTCGTGAAGGGCCCCGACTTCCCCACCGGCGCGATGATCTGCGGCATGAACGGCATCCGCGCGATGTACAAGCTCGGACGGGGGCAGATCTGCGTGCGCGGCCGCGCCGAGATCGAGGAGTGGAAGGGCGACCGCCAGCGGATCGTGATCACCGAGATCCCCTACATGGTCAACAAGACCGAGATGATCAAGCACATGGCCGACCTCGTGAAGGAGAAGGTCATCGAGGGCATCTCGGACATCCGCGACGAGTCCGCCGAGGACATCCGCATCGTCGTGGAGCTCAAGCGCGACGCCGTGGGCCAGATCGTCCTCAACAAGCTCTACAGGCACACCGAGCTGCAGACGACGTTCGGCGCGAACATGCTCGCGATCGACCAGGGCCGCCCGCGCATCATGAACCTGAAGGACTTCTTCCGCTGCTACGTGAACCACCGCTTCGAGGTGATCACCCGCCGCACGAAGTTCGAGCTCGACAAGGCCCTCGCGCGCAGGCACATCCTCGACGGCCTCCTCGTCGCGATCGCCCACCTCGACGACGTGGTGAAGATCATCCGTGCCTCGAAGAACCGCGACGAGGCGAAGGCGCGCCTGCAGGAGGCCTACCATTTCAGCGACCCGCAGGTGAACGCGATCCTCGACATGCGCCTCTACCAGCTCACCGGCCTCGAACGCGAGAAGCTGGAGGCCGAGCTCGCCGCGCTGCTCGTCACGATTGCCGACCTCCAGGCGATCCTCGCGGACGCCGGCCGCGTCTACCAGATCATCAAGGACGACCTCGCCATGCTGCGCGAGAAGTTCGCCGGCAAGGCG
Organism: uncultured bacterium; assembly: GCA_900547945.1. GTDB lineage: Bacteria > Verrucomicrobiota > Kiritimatiellia > RFP12 > UBA1067 > RUG572. Next base: position 1,582 of record URIT01000167.1, on the reverse strand, counting down.
GACGGCGCGCGCCGCACGGAGATCACCTTCGACGAGAACGAGGTCTCCCTCAAGGACCTCATCGCGGACGAGCCCTGCGTCATCACGCTCTCGAACCGCGGCTACGTCAAGCGCGTTCCCCTCACCGAGTACAAGGAGCAGAACCGCGGCGGACGCGGCGTGAAGGGCGCCCAGCTCAAGGAGGAGGACTTCCTGCGCCTCGTCTACGTTGCCGAGACGCACGACTCGCTCATGTTCTTCACGAACACCGGCCGCCTCTTCCTCAAGGACGCCTACGAGATCCCCGAGGCCCCGCGCACGAGCTTCGGCAAGCCGCTCGTCAACTTCCTCAACCTCCAGCCGGGCGAGCAGGTGCTGCGCCTCCTGCCGATCCGCTCCTTCGAGGGCGACGTGGACGTGATGTTCGCGACGGCGCAGGGCACGGTGAAGAAGACCCTGCTCGGCGACTTCAAGAACGTCAACCGCAACGGCATCAAGGCCATCTCGATCGACGAGGGCGACGCCCTCGTGGAGGTGCGCCTCGTGAAGCCGGGCGAGGACGTCGTCATGATCACCCGCAACGGCATCGGCACGCGCTTCAACTCGAACGAGGTGCGCCGCATGGGGCGCGCCGCCGCCGGCGTGCGCGGCATTTCCCTGCGCGCGGGTGACGCCGTCTGCTCGCTCGACGTGGTGGACGATTCGAAGACCCTGCTCGTCGCGACCGAGAACGGCTACGGCAAGCGCACCGAGTTCTGCGCCTACGAGACGAAGCACCGGGGCGGCATGGGCGTGACGGCGATCAAGGGCGCGGACCGCAACGGCCGCGTCGTGGCCGCGCACGCCGTACGCGACGACGAGTCCATCATCTCCATCACGTCCGACGGCCTCATGGTGCGCCAGCGCGTCGTCGACATCACCGTCGTCGGGCGCGGCGGCATGGGCGTCAGGCTCGTGCGCCTCACGGAGGGCGCGCAGCTCGTCTCCGTCTCCGTCGTCGCCGCCGAACCCGAGGAGGCCGCCGCCTCGCCGGAGGGACAGGAGGGGGATCTTCAATAGGGAAAGACGGTTCCCGGGCTTGCGTGGGAGAGACAGGTCGGCATGAAGCAGATTGTCACAGCGACGGCCGCGTTCGAGCGGATGCGGGAGAAGGACGTGGTGTACGTCGACAAGACGGCGTACTTCCACCGGCTTCTGCAGCGCGACCCCGACACGGTGTTCTTCATTGCGCGGCCGCGCCGCTTCGGCAAGTCGCTGATGATCAACACGCTGACGTCGCTTCTCCAGGGCAAGCGCGATCTTTTCAGAGGGCTTGCCATCGACCAGATGGATTACGATTGGGGGCGGCACGCCGTCGTGCGGCTGCGTCTGACCGATGCCTGTGCCGCGACGCCGGAGGGTGTGCGCGCGGCGTTGCAGGAGGTTGTCCGCTCGGCGATGATCGAGCAGGGGGTCGAGCACGACCCGCAGATCGCGGCGGAACTCAACTTCAAGCGTCTTCTGGAAGCGCTTCCGGAGAAGTCCGAGACGGGGCGCTTCGCCGTCCTCGTCGACGAGTACGACGCGCCGCTCAACGCCTTCATCGACGAGCCCTCGACGTTCA
>URIT01000166.1 GCA_900547945.1 uncultured bacterium | reverse complement strand
CAGCACGGCCATCATCCTGCGCTGACCTTTGGGAGGGACGCGCTTGTCGCGTCCGTCACGTCCAGGCGTGTTCCGGGAGGGACGCGCTTGTCGCGTCCGCCGCACGTCCGTCGCGTCCGGGCGTGTTTCGGGAGGGACGCGCTTGTCGCGTCCGTCGCGTCCGGGCCGGAACGGTTGACGGGGCGGCCGGAAATGTCCTATAATGCGGCCATGAAGCAAAGCCTGTTGACGTTGGTCCTCTTGACCGCCGGCGCGCTGCCGGCGGCCGTGTTCACCTCCCCGAACGGGCGCGTCGCGTGCGACTTCGCCCTGCGCGACGGCGTGCCCGTGGCCGTCGTCTCCTACGACGGACGGCGCGTGTTCGAAAGCGAGCTGGGGTTCAACCGTGCGAAGCTGGAGGTGCTGGACACCGCGACGCGCACGGTGAAGGGGGCCTGGAAGCCCGTCTGGGGCTTCAAGGCGGAGTATCCCGAGAACTACGTGGAGCAGACGGTGCGCCTGAAGCGTCCGGGGGCGGTGCAGGCCGACGAGACGCTGGAGCTGCGGTGCTACGACGAGGGCTTCGCCGTCCGCGCGAAGATCGTGCTGAACGTCTACGGCTCGGGCGAGATCAAGGGCGAGCGCACGTGCTGGCGCTTCGCCGAGGGGGCGAAGGCGTGGTGTATCCCGGGAACCGAAAGCACGTTCCCGGCGGAGCCTTACGACCTGAAGGCGCTGGAGGACCGGGAAGCCTGGCGGATGCCGTTCACGGTCGAGATCCCCGGCGTGGGGGCCGCGAGCATCCTGGAGGCGAACGTACGCGACTATCCGCGCAGCTACCTGCGGACGTCCGGCGGCGCGGTGCGGCCCGTGTTCGCGCTGGGGACGAAGGAGGGGCGCGGGGAGGTCGTCTCGCCGTGGCGCGCGGTGCAGCTCGCCGCCGACGCGGGGAAGCTGATCGAGACGGCGTACTTCATCGAGAACCTGAACGACCCCTGCGCGCTCGCCGACACCTCCTGGATCAAGCCGGGCCTCTCCGTCTCGGACCACGGGAACTGCGAACTCGTCACGGACGACGTGATCGCCGCCGCGCGCGACGCGAAGCGGTTCGGCGCGCGCTACTTCCAGATCGACTGGGGCTGGTACGGCACCGAATACCCCTGGAGCGACGCGGACCGCGCGGCGTTCCGCGCGAAGAACCCCGAGGCCGCGCACGACGCCACCTGGGAGGCGAACACCCGCGCCGACCCCTACGCCGTCGCGAAGGGCACCGTGCCCTACCATCCGCAGTGGCCCTTCCGCAGCCAGCGGCGCGGCGTCGCGCTCGACATCCCGAAGATCGTCGCCGAGCTGAAGAAGATGGACATGGGCCTGGGGCTCTACATCCACGGCGCGGTGCTGGAGGCGCACGACCTCGACCGCCTCTTCGCCACCTACGCCGCATGGGGCGTCGCCGCGCTGAAGCCGGGCTTCGTCTCCTACGGCTCCCAGCGCGCGACGGAGTACATGCGCACGCTCGCCGCCACGGCGGCGAAGCACCGCCTGTGGCTTGACATCCACGACGCGCAGATCCCCGACGGCTTCGAGCGCACCTACCCGAACGTGATGATCACCGAGGGCGGCGGCGGCGAGGAGGGCAACCACCCCGTGCGGCAGGACGTGGCGTTGCCGTTCACGCGCTGCCTCTGCGGCCCGTTCGACTTCACGCCCCAGCTCTTTCACGACGGCAAGGCGATGAGCACGAAGGCCCACAAGGTCGCGCTCTTCCTCTGCTATCCCGGCCCCACGGCCATCATGCGCGGGAACGTGCGCGCGGCGCTGGAGAAGGACGCCTCGATCATGGAATTCGTCAAGGCGCTGCCGTGGACCTACGACGACACGCGCGTCCTCGACGCCGCCGTGGCGCGCCACCTCGTGCTGGCCCGCCGCCGGGGCGGGACGTGGTATCTCGCGGGCATGGCGGGCGCGGCCGCCCGCACGGCCTCCTTCGCGTGCGACTTCCTGCCCGAGGGGCGCGCGTTCGCGCTGACGCTCTGGCGCGACGACGCGGCCTCCACGGACAAGCCGCGCGGCTACGTGCGCGAGACGCGGCAGGTCCGCCGGGGCGACCGCCTGGAGATCCCGATGTCCCCGTCCGGCGGCTTCGTCGCCGTGCTGGAATAAGCGCGTCAACGGGAGGGTCGCGCTTGTCGCGACCGGGGCGTGCGCGGTGGGAGGGTCGCGCTTGTCGCGATCTGCGGCGCACAGTGGGAGGGTCGCGCTTGTCGCGACCGGGCGTGCGCGGTGGGAGGGTCGCGCTTGTCGCGACCGGGCTCTGCGGCGCACAGCGTCTTCAGACCGTGCCGAGTGGTCAAACGGCGACCCCCGCATTTATATAAATGCGGGGGTCGCCGTTTCCCGTTCGCAACCTGTGAACCTCCGTCGCTACGGGCCGTTCGGGCGTACGCCTTGGTCGTTCCCACTGCGGTGTAATTTATGGTATACTTCGTTCGTTTTTCCGTGTACACGCGGTTTCTCGCATGGGCGCGGGGAGACAAAATAGAGTTCGAGAACTGATTCGAAGCGTCAGGCAGCCGATGCGCGATGGCTTTCGTTTCCACCCTCGAACACCTTAAATCGATTTGCAACTGCAAGGCGATCGTCCAACGGAATGTGAGAAGTTTCAAGAACGACGACACTGTGCAGGAAGCGCATGTGCGCTTCCTCTCTTTGTGTTTCGTTCTAGGCCATTCTCACAGCCCCGTTGGAAACACAAAGAGGGGATTTCTTTTTGTGTGCGACTGCCGTGCGGGGAGCGAAAGGTGCGCCGCCCGGATGCCATGGGGCGGATGTCATCCTGGGTCAAATGGCGGAGTAATGCAGAAATGAGAATGATTCGGATTGTCAGTTGCATGATTGTCCCGTTATTGGGCGGATGCTCGATCATTATGGCAAGTAAGTTGCCGATTGCCCGTCCACCTGAAAAGCTCGTCGAGGGCGTTGATCGAGCTTTTGTCGATGGCCATTACGGATATCCACTGGCGATCGGCAAGAATGACGCGGGGTTGTATACGGAACAGATCCAGTTCATAGACGGCACGCCCATCGGCTGGAAAATCGCACGTTGCTGTATCCATGGCGGCCTTGATGCATGCACCTGGTTCCTTTGGGAATTCATTGGCACACCGATAGAGCTGTGTAACATGAAGTATCCAATCTATGTCTACTTCGTGATCTACGATGAGAACAACCAGATTGTTCGGACCGTTAATGCCGATACGCCGGAAGGCAAGAAATACATGGCTTTGGACTGGTCGGTGCCGCGTGACCCTGACTTGAAAGTGAATCTGAACGATAATGTCCGAAAGGAAAACATGGGTGTGCCGCTTGAGAATGCTGCGCCAGTTCCTGTGAACAATGGTTTGACGGCACCCCAGCCAGAAGCAGAACAGAAGAAGGAACCTTCATCATTTGAGGCCTTGCAGAAACGTCGGCAAGACGGCAAAATCTCCGAACAGGAATACAACGAGCGGATTCTCAAACTCATGGAGGAAAAGAAATGAAAGCGAACAGGATGCTGATAATGGCCTGCGCCGGACTGTGCCTTGCGGTCGGTTGTGTGGCACCCAAGCCAACCCCCAAGCCTGCTCCGCGTGAGACGCCAGCAGAGATCGTCCAGCGGGAAAAGGAGGTATTGTCCGGTAAGGTTCTCTCTTTTACCGGGAAGAAGCAGTTCGTTGAGGCAGGGTACTATCTTCGTGATTATCAGTTCTCGGACAGTACAAGAAAGAAAGAGGAGGTTGAGATTATCCAGTCGGCTTTGAAAGCCGTACGGATGAATCTCATGCGCGATTACGTACTGGATGGCCTCTGGAGATGTCTGGCGTCGGATGTCAGGGAAGGTTCTACGTCCACCGCCGAGAAGAATGGTTGGCTCGCGGCGGCGAAATGGATTGAAGCCCAGCCGTCCGACACGTTCAGGTCAAGGCATGTGCGGATTTTCGAATTGATAGACCAAGACGTGTTCGGCAGCAAGGAACTTCTGTCGAAGTTGGCGGTGCTTAAGAAGGATCTGTTCAGTTCGGCGGTCCGGCATTTGACCGATGAGATTACGGACAAGCTCGTCAAGGATGTCGACGCGGCGATTCAGAAGGGCGACATCGTCGGTGCGCGCAAGATCGTCAATACCTGTCTTCCAATAGGATACAAGGAGGTGGACATTGCCGTAATCGGTATTCGCATCGGCATCCTGAATCATTACGTTAACTGGCGCGACTATGCCGCGACATTGGCTCAGATCGAGAAAGTGGTCCAACGTCCGCTGCCGGGAAAGGTCGAAGACCTTGAGCGGATGCTTGCGGGGCTTCGTGCGCTCAGTGTAACGCGCGTCGATACCTACGTGGGCGTGGGTGAGGCGATGGCGAAGCTCAGGGACGTACTTGTCGCGTTGAAGTACGTCGAACCGGAATATGCTTCACAGCTTAAGGCGTATGGGAAGGCGGCCCAGGATTTCCTGGATGGCCGCGTTTCGAAGATGACCGAACGTGATTTCCGTGATTTCTCGCGCTTTGACGAGGCAATGGAGGCGGTTCGCCAGGCGATTGCACAACATGACACCAGGCTGTTTGCGAGAAAGCTTGAGATTGAGAGAACACCGCTCACGACGGCGGAACTGAATCGCCGTCTTTTACAGGCGAAGAATGACGTTCTTGGAGAAATCCTGATGAAGATCGCCAAGATGACGAAGCTTGATGAGCAGGAGAAGGCCGAAACGGCCTATCGTGGCGCACTGGCCCTTCTGCGCGAAGACATCGACCTGGAGTCGCAGATCAACAAGGCCGAACACGTATTTCGGCGGATGACCATTCCCGAGCATCTGACTCAGCACAAGATCGTTGACGGCGCATCGATATTGACCGAATATGCGCGTGTTCTGCGTAAACTGGCGGTTGGCCAGCGTGCGGGAACGGAAGACGCAACGGCAATGCTTGTCGGTGCGGCGGTTCTTGGCGAGTTGCGTGTGGCAAAATGGGCGGTGAAACTTGGCGCCGATGTGAACGGAATCGTGTCGCTTGACGTGAACAAGACGACGGCCTTGATGGCGGCCATGCAGGAGGCACGGTTTGAGTTTGCCGAGTGGTTGACCACCGAGATGAATGCCTCGTACACGATGACGGATGCAAGGGGACGTACGGCGCTTTTCTATGCCCTGGAGGCGGGTGATCTTCCGATCGTCAAGATGGCATTGCCGAAGTCTGACGTGAATGTGGCGGACAAGAATGGAGAGCGCCCGATCTTCATTGCGGCACGTTGGAATCGCAGGGAACTCTTCGACGTTCTTGTGAAAAGCGGTGCAAGGCTCCGGGAGAATGGGCAGACTCCCATTCTCAACGGAAACGGTGATTCGGTCTTTGAATATGCTGCACGGCATGGCTCGGCTCGGATCCTCGACGATCTTTTCGAGACTGGCTGGCAGGCAGACGTCCCGGCTTTGGTCAAGTCGATTCTGTCCGGGCAGCTTGCGTCCGTCAAATGGATGGTCGAACATGGTGCATGCGTGGAGGCCCCGGCTGTGCGTGAGGCCGTGGTCAAGATCCATTCGCTGAGCAAGCACAAGGGGGGTGGGAATGGGGCCACGGATCTTGATCAGATCTGCGACTATCTCGTCAAACGTGGGGTTCGACTTCAGAAACCATAGTTTCGATTAAAGTAAGTGGGTAGGTCTCTCCGTCTTCCCTGCCCACTTACTTTCTCAATCGACACGGGTGCACCGAGAGATTTATGCAGCCACCCCACATTTCCCGCTTGATTTTCGC
>URIT01000165.1 GCA_900547945.1 uncultured bacterium | reverse complement strand
CGCCGGCGCGGCGGCCTGCTCCACGGCCTGCGGCGGTGCAGACGGCTGGGGCGGCGCGTCAGGGGCTTCCAGTTCCTGCGGGCGTAGCTCCGTCGGGCGCACGTCGTCCGCCTTCGCCACGGCCACGGTGTCGGGCGCGGGCGGCACGACGAGCGGCGGCAGTTCCGGCAGATGCGCCGCCGGGGGCGGCGGGACGGCCTCGGCCACCGCCGGGACCGCCGTCGGCATTGGGTTCACCGGCGCCTCGTCACGTTCCTCTTCGGAGAAGGAGAGATCGACGTTCGCCAGATCCAGCGCCACCGCTTCATCCTCCACGGGCGTCAGCTTCGGATCCGCCGGTGCCGTTCCCCGCAGCGCCCCCGCGCCCACCATGAGCGCGGCATGCAGCGCAAGCGACGCAACGAGGCCGACCGCGAATCCCGAAAGGTCCGTCACTCCCGGCTCCCCCGCACCTGGAAACTCGCCTTTCCGATGCCGGAGGCCTTCAACCGCGCCAAAAGTTCGATGCCCGCACCGAGCGACGCCTTTCGGTCGCCCGCAATCAAAACGGGCAGATCGGGCTTCACCGCCACGAGGCGCTGCACCTCCGCCACCAGCGCCTCCCGTTCCAGCGCGCGTCCGTTGAGCTGGAGCGCGTCGTGTTCGTCCAGCGTCACCACGATCCGCTCGCCCCGCTCGTGGACGCCCGCCGCGTGGGGCAGGTCCACCTTCATGCCCCGATGGACCGCCATGTCGAAGACGGCATAGACGAAGAACACGAGAACGAGGAACATCACGTCCATCAGCGAGACGAGTTCCAGCCGCGCCCCGTGCGCGAGGAAGGGCGAGGAGAGCTTCACGGTTCGGCGCTCCGCCGTTCGCCCGCCCGCTCCAGCCGCGCCGCCGCCTTCGCGAGCAGCCCCAGCAGGACGTTGTAGGGGAAAAGGAGCACGAGGGCGGCGACGATGCCCGCCGCCGTCGTGATCAGCGCCTCGCCGATGCCCGCCGTCGCCGCGAGGGGGGAGGCGTTCTCGGCGAGCTTGAAGGAGCCGAACGTCTTGATGATGCCCGTCACCGTGCCGAGGATGCCGAGCATCGGCTCGGCGGTGATGATCGTGGAGAGGAACCCGAAGCCGCGCTGGAGGCGGTTGAGGCGGCCCTGCGGGTCGTCGAACGGACCCGTCTCGCGGGCGAACGTCCGAAACGCAAGCAGACGCTCCACGACGAGCGCAAGTCCCACCACCGAAAGGACGAGGATGGGCCACATCACCGGCCCACCGTCCGAAAACCATTTAAAGACGTCGTTCATGCTTCGTCAAACGAAGAAGACGGCCGAAAGGTTCATCCGGAACCATCGGTCGTCCCCTGCGTCGTCGTGACTGCGCCTTACTTCGCGACGATCTGGCCCGCCTTGGCGAGCATCTTCGCCTCGACGCTCTGGATCTCCGCAAAGCCCTGCGAGCTGTGCGGGTTCAGGCCGTTGGAGGCCTCCATCGAGCTGTCGGCTTCGTTGTAGATCGTCGCCGCGAGGCCCGTCAGGCTCTCGAAGAAGATGTTGCCCTTGTAGAGGCCGAGCGTCACCTCCGCCGTCGCCTTGTCGGCCCACACCTGGATGGCCGCGCGCGCCGCGCGCGTCGCCGGGTCGAACCAGCGGCCGTCGTAGATCTGGTCGCTGACGAGCCTCGAAAGCTGCTGGAAGAGGAGCGTCGAACGGCGGTCCATGATGCCCTCGTAGATGTACTTGAGGCCCCAGCTCAGCACCTCCATGCCGGGCGCCTCGTACACGCCGCGGCTCTTCGTGCCGATGATGCGGTTCTCAAGCGCGTGCTTCATGCCGATGCCGTTGCGCCCGCCGACCTTGTTCATCTCCAGCATCACGTCATAGGGCGCCATCTCCTTGCCGTTCACGGCGACGCAGCGGCCCTTCTCGAACTTCAGCGTGACCTTCTCGATCTCGTCCGGCGCCTGGTCGGGCCATACGCCCATCGTGGGCTTGACGATGCGCATCGAGGTCTCCATCGATTCCAGGTCCTCCGCCTCGTGCGAGAGGCCGGCGAGGTTCGCGTCGGTGGAATACTTCTTCTTCGTGCCGACGAACGCCGTGATGCCGCGTTCGGCGAGGAATTCCACCATCTGCGTGCGGCCGGGGAACTTCTTGAGGAGGTCCGCGTCGCGCCAGGGCGAATACACGCCGAACTCCGGGTCGAGCACGTTCGTGTAGCGCTCAAAGCGCATCTGGTCGTTGCCGCGGCCCGTCGCGCCGTGGACGAGCACCGTGCAGCCGGCCTTCTTCATCTCCGGCAGGAGCGCGCGCACCGTCACCGCGCGGGCGATGCCCGTCGAGTTCCAGTAGCCGCCGTCGTACATGGCCTGGCATTTGAGCGTCTCGAAGCAGATCTCGGCCATGTCCGCCGTCACGTCGACGATCGTCGTGTCGACGCCGGTGGGGGCCATCTTCTTCTTGATGTCGTTGATGTCCTTCTCGTCCGGCTGGCCGACGTTCGCGGAAAACGCCTTCACGTTCACGCCCGCGTCCTGCAGCACGCAGCAGATGGTCTTTGAATCGAGTCCGCCCGACACGCACACGCCGACGGTTTTGCCTTTGAGATCAGCCAGTTTCATTCTAAACGTACCTTTCCTTTTTGAAAAGACGGCGGATAGTATAGCACATTTCCCGCGCGGGATGCAGAAGCAACGGTCGCGCCGTCGAGCGCGCCCTCCGCCGTCCACGGCGTGCAGAGGAGCGGGAACGGCCCCCGGAGCGCCGTCGGCCTGCCGCGCCGGAAGCCGTCGAGGAGCGCGCGCTTGCGCGGATTGTCGAAGGAGGGCCTCTGCGCGCCCGGCTTCTCCGCCTCGTGCTCGACGCTCCAGCCCGTCCATTCGCGGAAGGCGTGGTACGTCCAGTCCCAGCCCTCCTCCTCGAAGAGGTCGATGCAGTCGCGCAGGTAGTCCGCCGCGCCTTCGGCCCAGGCGATGGCCGAGAACTCGCCCACGTAGATGCGCGCGCCGTGGCGCGCCTGGAAGTCGCGCACCGGCTTCAGCGTCCGCCGCAGGAAGTCGCGGTTCCAGCCCTTCGCGGCGTCGGGGTACTTCGTGCGCGTCCACGTCGGGCCGCCGACGCCCTGGTGCGTGAAGGCGTGGGGCACGTACATGTGGACCTGGTAGATGATGTTCGTGAGCGCGAGCGGCCTGAAGTAGCTGAACGTCGCCGGGCCGTCGTAGCAGTTCGACTCGACGATGACGGGCGTCTCGGGGTCGATGGCGCGAATCGCCTCGGCGGCGCGGCTCTGGAGCGACCAGTAGTCGCAGCCCGGCAGCGCGGGCGCGAGCTGCTGGGGCTCGTTGACGAGGTCGAAGCCGAAGATCTCCGGGCGTCCCCTGAAGCGCGTCGCGATCTTCCGCCACGTCGCGATGAACGCCTCCGCATACGTCGCGTCGTGGCACATGTAGAGGTCCTTCCGCTCGTCGCGCGCACCGGGGGCGGCGTGGAGGTCGACGACGATCTGAATGCCGTACTTCTTCGCCCAGGCGAGGTGCTTCTCCAGGAGGTCGAGCTGGCCGTCGATGTAGCGGTCGAAGTCGGCGAGGTCGCGGTTGCCGCCCGACGTGTTCCACTGGCGCGTCATCTGGAAGCGCGCAAGCGTGACGCCCCAGCGGTGGAGCGCCTTGAAGTCCTCCTCCGAGAGGCCGAGCCCGAGCATGACGCCGCGCCGCGCGGGCGCGTCCTTCACGCGCGGCGTGTAGACGCAGCGGTGGGTCTGGTTTGTCTCCGGCCAGAGCGGGGGCAGCTCCTCCACCTTGAAGGTCGAGAGGTCGAACTCGACGCGCCCGCAGGCGTCCTGCAGACCAAGCGTGAACGTGCCCGGCGCGCGCTTGACGCCCACGTTGCCGTCGGTGAACAAGACGGTCTGCCAGGGGAAGTCGCCGCCGATCTGCGCCGCGCCGGGATAGTTCAGCGCCCCCGAGGCATCGTCGCGGTACGTTCCCATGAACTTGAAGCCGAGGTAGCGCGGCTCAGGACGCGAGACGCCGAAGCCGCGCGCCCGGATCGACGCCCGGAAGACCTTCCCGTTGTGGCGCGAGAAGTCGTAGGCGCACGTCGCCGAGCCGGAATCCACCTTCCCCGCCGGGATGTCCACCGTCACGACGTCGCCCGTGCGCGTCGCGTGCTTTCCGAGCTTCCAGTTCTCGCCCCCAGCCCACGCCGCCGCCCACAGGAGCCCGGCGCACGCCGCCACTCCGAACCGCGCATACCGCATCGTCTTCTCCCTTTCCCTTTATCCCATCAGTTCCCAGCCGGGACGGTAGGTCGCGCGGAGATACTGGTTCGCCGCGTCGTCGTTCGTGAACCGCCGGCCGTCCCAGAGGAGCTTCTTCACGCCCGCGCGCGGGGCGGCGTTGCCGAGCAGCACCGTCGTCGCAAGCGGCGCGGAGTAGTCGAAGTTGCACCCGCAGGGACGGCCCGGGTTGCGGATCGCGCGCAGCCAGTCCGTCGGGTGGTCCATCCCCTTCTCGCGCGGGAAGAGCTTCGGCGGACGCTTCTTGTAGAGGTCCTTCGGGCCGAAGACGAGGCCGTCCCCGTGCGGCCCGATGCGGATGATCCCCTTCTCGCCCACGAAGATCGAGCCGAGGCAGCCGAGCGACTGCCCGTACTTCTTCTCCAGTTCCTCGACGACGGGCGGCAGGTTCTGGTAGGCGCGCTGGCGGCAGACGCCGATCTTGTCCACATGGTCCTTGTCGTAGGGCACGCCCGGCTTCACGCCGTCGAACCAGCGGAGCGTCACGGGATCCATGCCGGCGCGCGCCGGATACTTCCACTCGATCTCGGTCGCCCACGTCCAGCTGCCCGCGCAGCCCCACTCGGCGCGCTTCGTCTCCACGCTCTCCGGCACGACCTGTCCCAGGTCGAGCGCCCAGAAGACGGGGTCGATGATGTGCGTGCCCATGTTGCCGATCGAGCCGTTGCCGTAGCCGATCCAGTCGTGCCAGTCATGAGGATGGAGGCCGTTGTGGTCCTGGGTGGGCGCATAGTAGTCGCACACCGGCGCGGGGCCGCACCAGCTGTCCCAGTCCATGCCCTTCGGCGGCTCGGCCTTCGGCGGACGGTAGAGCATCGCGTTGAGGCGGTCGTCGTAGCTCCACACCTCCCGCACCTGCCCGATCGTCCCCGCGCGGATGTACTCCACGAGGCGGCGCATCCCCTCCTCGCTGTGGCCGTGGTTCCCGACCTGCGCGACGATGCCCGTCCGCTTCTGCATCGCGTGCATGAGGCGCACCTCCTCCACGGTGAGCGCCATCGGCTTCTCCACGTAGACGTGCAGACCCTTCGCCATCGCGCGCAGGGCCGCCGGGGCGTGGTGGTGGTTCGGCGTCGCGATCGCGACGGCGTCGAGGTTCTTCGCCTCCTTCTCCAGCATCTCGCGGTAGTCGTAGTAGGCGCGGATCTTCGAGGTGTCCGTCTGCGGCTGGTGCGCCTTGACGACGGCGCGCACCTTGTCCCAGTGCGAGGGATCCGGCTCGGCGAGGCAGACGATCTCCTCGTCCGGCCCGCACATGCTGTTGAGGATGCCGTAGCCCGTCGAGAGCCCCATGCGCCCGCCGCAGCCGATGAGGCCGAGGCGGATCTTCCGCGCGCCGCCCGGCCCGTTCGCCGCCGCGCCGATGGAAAAGAGGGGCAGCGCCGCCGTCCCCGCCGCGAGTTTCAAAAATGCACGTCTCTTCATCTTCATCGTTCTCCTTGTCGTTCACGATTCAGCAGTCCCGATCGCCTCGCAGAGCGCCACGTCGCCGCCGTGGAAGACGAGGACGACGCGGTGGAGCGTGACCGTGC
>URIT01000164.1 GCA_900547945.1 uncultured bacterium | reverse complement strand
CCCCACCCTGTGGACGCGACGGAGTGCGTCCATCCCCCAGATGCGGAATCTCTGCAGGGAACTGCACCGACTGTACGGCGAAGTGACGATGTGCTATAATATTGGCTTGCGCGGTTAGCCTTTCGTTATCCGCGCCGCCCCGCCGGAGGCTTGCCCAAGCCGTTGATGGCGGGGCTTCTGTTTTTCAGCCAATCTCCTCGATGACGGATCCGCACTCCCGCACGAGTTCGTCCACGGCGGCCTCGCGCGAATAGCCCTGCGTCACCTTCAGGCCGCCGGAATGCCCCATGAGCATCGCGGCCATCAGGATTCCGTGCTTCCGCCGCACTTCCGTGGCGAACGAGTGGCGGAGCTGGTTCGGAGACCACGGATCCACGTCGGCGCGTCTCGCGGCGTCCCTGATGGTGCAGCCGTACCGGGCCGTGTCCCATGTGTCGGTCAGCTTGTCGGGGATTCCGCGGACGCCGCGGCGCCCTTCCGCTCCGTTCGCGGTCTCGACGTCGAACGCGACCTTCGGGGAGAACGGCCGGGGCCATGCGCGGTACTTCTCTAGAATCGCCCTCGCCCTCGGGCCGATCAGCACGGCTCGTATCTTCCCCTTCCATTCCGTCTTGTGGTGCGAGGGGCGGTACACCCACGGCGTGGCCGTCGTGTCGATGAGCGCCCACGCCATGCCGCAAGCTTCGCCCGGGCGCATTCCTGTGAGGCGCTGGACGCGCACGAGGTCGGCGGTGTTCCTGGCCATGACCGCGCACGTCGCCTCGATGTCGGCGTCGTCCACGGGACGCACCGGCTCCGTCTCGTGCGCTTCCGATCGGAACGCCTTGAGGTTCTGCACCTGCGACAGCTCCGCCTTGTGGGTGGCCGTGATATGCCCTTCGTCGAGCGCCCAGCGCCACAGGCGTCTGATGCGCTCCATGTAGCGGTTCACGGTCACGCGGGCGATGCCGGATCGGACGAGCGCGTCGCGCACGGCCAGCATGTCGGAGTGCTGGAGTTCCGCGACGGGACGGTCGCCGTACATTTCGCGGAGGAGCCGCACGGCGTTCTGGCATCCCCAGGCTTCGCCGGTCTGTGAGCCGTCGGCGTGGCGGTAGTATGTCTCGCAGTGCGCGATCCATCCGCCGCAGAGCGTGTCCACCGTCTCGCTTTTCAGTACGATGGTGGGCGTCCGGCGCGTGGCCTGCTCCCAGATCCTGCGCGCGGCGGAGATCGCCACGTCGCGGGAGCGGTCGGCATGCAGCGCGATCTCGCTTCCGGGTGCGCACAGCTTCCGCGCCGTGCGCTTCTTCTCGCCTGGCAGACGCACCGCGTACCACCAGTATCCGTTGTTTACGTAGACTGTTCCTTTCATGGTTTTTCCTTTCGTTTTGTTTGCCCAAAGTGTTATAAAGTGTTATACGCCTTTTCGCGGAACCCTTATTTTACTGTGGTTTATTATATCACAAATTTGCTCGACACACCTTCAGGGCCAATGACAAACCGTTCGACGTTCGCCGCAGCTTCGATCGGGAGCGTCCCCTTCACGGACACCGTTCCCGCGTCCAGCTCCACCGTGCCGACTGCAACCGCCGCCGCGCCTGCCGGCACCTCGACCGTCCCGGCGGCGTTCACGATGGCGGCGCAGTCCACCGTCGGCACGCCCTTCGTCCAGTTCGCGGCGTCCGTCCAGGCGGCGCCGCCCGTACCCTTCCACGAGGTTTCAACGAGTTCGAAGAACCCGTCCTCATCCACTTTCATCGGCATGAGCAATCCGCGCGGAGAGGCGAAGCCCAGCCAGTCCGGCTTGGAGCCGTCCGACATCTTCACGCGCGCATTCTCCTCAAGGCAGAGCACGAGCTTTCCGCCCGCCGCCGCCGGTCCCGACCCTTCCACCGGAATCACCACGTCAGCGTCTGCTCCGACAAGCAGCTTAGCCGTTCCCGCCGCCTTGACCGCAAACGGCAGCGTCTGAGATTCGGCGATAAAGAGCGTTCCGCCGTCCTCAATCGTCACGGACAAAGTCAGGTCCGCGCCCTTGGCGGGGGCAAACGTCGCGCCATTCGAGATCGTCACGGGCGAGGCGAGGCTTGCGCCCGCCGCAAGGACGAGCGTGCCCTCCTTGACGGTCGCACCGCCCGTAAAGGTGTTCTTCGCCGTCAGCGTCCACGCGCCTGATCCGGTCTTCGCGAGCGCGAGCTTCGATCTGTCTTCCGCGTCCTTGAGGACACCCGCCCACGTCGCCGCCGAAGCCGTGCTGTTCGCGAGCGTCAGGACGGCCTTGCCGTCCGTGCCCGAGATGTCCACGGGGCTCGTCACCGTCAGTGCGCCCGCGCCACCCTGCTCGACCGTCGCCGACGCATCGACGGGGACCGTGTACTCATAGTCCACCCCGACCGTCTTGTTGGTGATCGCGAGATCCTTGCCAAACGCAAGCGCTTCCGTTCCCGTGTAGAGCAGACGCCCCGCGTTGCCGATGCGGATGGCGCCCGGGCCCATCTGCCCGGGGTCGGTGAAGGCCAGCGTCGCGTTTCCCTTGTCGAAGCTGAGAAGGTCGATGCCGCCCTCGAACGCATTGTCCGTGCGCGTAAACGAAAGCGTACCCGCGCCGCGATGGAAGTAGAAGCTCTCCTGCGGACTCTTCTGCGTGACGGCATTCGAGCCGAAGAACCCGTCCACCTTACAGGCGAAGACCAGTTCCGCCCCCGCGTCGATGTTCGCGCCGGCGGGAACGAAGCCCTTGCCAAACGTTTCCGGCTTCGACTTCTGGTTCATTCCATGAAACCCCACGACGCCGTCGCCCGTGAACGTGAGGCGCGTTCCCGCGTCCCGCACGCGGACGACAGGCATCTTCTTCTCGCCAGTCGTCACTTCCGTCCCCTGGCCCAGTTCCAGCGTCTTTTCGACAACGACGACCGTCGCCTTGCGCCCGCCGCCGACCTGGATGCCGCGCACGAGCTGGTCCGTCTTGGGGTCTGCCGTCGTTCCGACGAGGAGGAGACGCTGAGCCCCTTCCGGGTAGAGGTTCAGCGCCACACTGGTTCTCTTTTTCGACCAGGAGTCGATCCGAATGTCGCCCGTACCGCCCAAGCCAATGAACCGGCACCACGTGCCGCCGATTCCCGATGACGGCGCGTTCGGACTCGTGTTGCCGAAATTGGAAAGGACAAGCTCGCCCTCCGACTCGTTGACGAACCGCGCCTCGTCGGGCGTGTCGTAGGTATCCGGCTTCGATTCCTTCATTCCCGGATACCACAAAAACCCGTAGACGCCCGCCACCGCCGGCGCGGCCGCGCCCTTCTCGACCGTGAAGCGCCCGCCCTCGTGCGCGAGGCCGAGGTACTGGCCCGCCGTGCCGAACGTGTACTTCGGCGCGCCCGCCTTCACGACGAGGTTCGAGACGAAGAAGAGTCCGTCGAGGTCGATCGTCGTCCGCGCACCGCCCGCAACCGCGCCAAACGACGCGGTCGCGTTCATGTTCGTGAAGGTCTGCCAGTCCGGCCCCTTCGTCAGGAACCGCACGCCCGGCGCGTCCGTCGCGACGGCGCCGCCCACGGTCCAGTTCGCGGCGTTCGTCCAGTAGGCGTCCTGTGCGCCCGTCCAGACGTATTCCGCCGGCGCGGCGGAGACAGCTGCCGCAACCGACAATGCAAGGCCGACGACGACACGGCGGCCGATGCGGGATTCTTGAACGTTCATCTCGTGTGACCTTCTTGCATGGACAAACAATGCGTCGTTATGCCTTCAGCTCCCATCCCGGTTCGTACTGCGGCATCCAGAGCTTCGCCGCCGGGCCGTTCGGGTCCTTCAGCTTGCCGGTCGCCGGATCGATGTGGACGGCCTCGCCGATCTGCAGCGAGACGTTGCCGAGTTCCGTGAGCAGGTTCGACTTGAGCGAGGCGTCAATCGGCTGGGCCGTGTCGAGGTCGCCCGCGAGCGCGCAGTCCGTGAAGCGCTGCACGTGCCAGATGTCGCAGGCCCGGATCGGGTCGGAGAGGCGCTTGTCGCCCTCTTGGTCGCCGCTGTCCGCCGCCGCCCACTCCCGGATGACCTTCTTGCCCGTGCGGTCGTAGATCGCCGACTCGCCCAGCGGCCCGAAGAACGCCACGCCGTCGTCGCAGTAGACGAGGCAGCCCGTCCACTTGCCCATGAACGGCATCGCCCCCGTATGCGAGCAGCCCTCCCACGTGAGGTACTTCTTCCCCGGGAACTGCACCGTCAGCATGTGCGTGTCGTCCCACTCCCAGTCCTCGCCCTCGCAGAAGAGGTGGCCGCCGCCCGCGTAGACGCGCTCCGGCCACTCCGCGCCCAGCGCCCAGCGCGCGATGTCGACGAAATGGAGGCCGTTGTTCGGCAGGTCGCCCGTGCCGTAGCCACGGAAGAAGCGCCAGTTGTAGTGGACGATCTGGGAGCGGTAGGCGCGGCGCGGCGCACAGCACTGCCAGAGGTCCCAGCCGTCCGCGCCCATCCAGGCGGGAATCGGCGCGGGCTTCACGCCCCGGATCGCCGGACGGTCCGAGAGGCACCACGCCTTCGCCCAGTGCGGCTGGCCGATCTTGCCGGAACGGATGCAGGCGACGGCCTGCTGCGTCGCGTAGGAGCTGCGGCGCTGCGTGCCGAGCTGGAAGACCGCCCCCGTCTTCCTCTGCACGGCTGCGAGGATCTCGGCCTCGCCGGCGGAGATGCCGATCGGCTTTTCGAGGTAGAGGGCCTTGCCGGCCTTCATCGCCTCGGCGCCGATGTAGCAGTGGGAGTGGTCCGGCGTCGCGACAAGCACGGCGTCCACGTCGTCGCGGCGCACCGCCTCGCGGAAGTCCTTCACCTTCGCCGGCGCGACGCCCGTCTTCGCCTTGAGTTCGGCGGCCGCGTCGTCGAGCGCCGTCGCGTCGACGTCGCAGAGGACCGTCACGACGCAGTTCGGCAGCTCCGCGAAGCGGCTCATCACCTGGAAGCCGCGTCCGCGCCAGCCCTTCGGATCGACGACGAAGCCGTTGCCGCGGTTCGCCGTGCGCGCGCACCCGACCACGCAGAGCCGCAGCTTCGCCGACGGGACCGCCGCGCCGAAGAGCGTATGGGCCGAGGCCAGGGCGAACGCCCCGCCGCCGATCTTGATGAAATTCCTCCTGTTGAGCGCCTTTGCCGTTGTCATGGTCTTGTTCCTTTCGTGATGATGCCTGTTTTGCGTGACGTCCCCTGCCACGCCGTCACTTCCGCGCGGCGGCCAGGGCCTCCGCGAGCGTGACGGGCGCGCCGCCGCGCTTCGCGGACATCTCCGCCGCCTCCATGAGCGCGAAGATCTCCAGCGTCTCCTCCGGCGGGAACGGCGCGACGCCCGTGCGGAAGAACGTCACGATCTCCCGCAGCAGCGGCTCGTAGCCGGCGTAGCCGTCGGAGACGACGACCGGGTTCTTCGCGCCGAGCCGCCGGCCGAGGTCGTAGATCCGCACCGCGTCGCGCAGGTCGTGCGCGAGCGGCTTGTCGATGAAGCAGGGCTTGCCGGAGGCGAACACCTTCTCGGCCTGCCAGAGATGCTCGCGCCCGTCGTTCGTCTCCAGGCAGATGCAGTCGGCGGACGCGATCAGCGCATCGATCGTCGGGACGATCTCGACGCCCATCTCCTTCATCTGCGCGATGTACTTCGGATAGCGGTTCGTCGCGGAGGCGATGTCCTTCGACCCCCACTGGTAGGCGTGCGTGACGCGGAAGCCCGCGACGGCGGGGTCTTTCGTCACGTTCATGATCTTCGTGAACGCGATCGCGTGGCTCGTGTCGAGCCCGATGATGCCGACCTTGGTCTCCGCCCGCGCGATGACCGCCGCGCCGCAGACGATGATGGACAAGACGATGCGCTTCATGCCGTTTTTCCTTACCTGAAATGGTAGGCAGTATACCATATTCCAGCATCGGGCGGGGGCACCGTCCTTTTGCAAAAGGTGTCGATGGGTGCAACGAGATATTTATGCAGAGTCAAAGGGGTTTAGCCGCAGAGAACGC
>URIT01000163.1 GCA_900547945.1 uncultured bacterium | reverse complement strand
ACGCCGTTTTGCGTCCGAGAAATCAGGGCCTATTCAAAAAATCGGGATAAGGGTGAAACGGAAATGCCGCCCTCCGGGGAGGCGAAAAATTTTTTTAAACCCCCTTGCGGTCCGCACGGGGGTATGCTATACTACTTGCGTTTTCACCGCACGGGCTCATCGTTCATCGGTTAGGACCTCGGACTGTCGATCCGAAGAGGGGAGTTCGATTCTCCCTGAGCCCGCCACTTAAAAGCCGCCGCAAGGCGGTTTTTTTGGTATCTAGGATGTGTCCGCAGGGAGATTCCGCTGCCATGATGAAAGACTTCTTCGACGTGACGGTGTTGGCCGTGTTGCAGGGCGTGGCCGAGTTCCTGCCGGTTTCCTCTTCCGGGCATCTTGTCGTCGTGCAGCATCTTCTGGAGGTGCCGGAACCATTGCGGATGCGGTTGGAGGTCTTTCTGCATGCGGGCACGCTCGTTTCCATCTTCGCCTTCTATGCCGCGCGCCTGCGCGCGGTTTGCGTGGGGGTGGTGCGGCGCGAACGCGCGGCGTGGGGCTATGTGGCGAAGCTGTTCGTCTCGGCGTTGCCGGCCGTGGCGGTCTACTTCCTCTTCCGGGAGGCCATCGACGCGCTCGTGGGGAATGTGCGCATGGTGGGGGCGCTGTTGATGTTCACGGGCGCGGTACTCGTGGGGACGCGCTATTTGCCGCGCGGAACGCGGGAGGTGGGCGTGCTGCGCGCGCTCTTCATGGGCCTGGGGCAGGCCATCGCGCTGTTGCCGGGCGTGTCGCGCAGCGGCATGACGCTCGCGGCGGCGCGGGGCGGGCGCGTCGATCCCGAACGGGCGGCCGAGTTCTCGTTCCTCATGAGCGCGCCGCTCATCGTCGGGGGGGTGCTGCTGGAACTGGGCAAGCTGTTCAAGGGCGGCGCAGCGGGTGTGGCGGCGGACCTCCACTGGGGCGTGATGGCGTGGGGGATGTGCCTTGCGGCGGTGGTGGGCTACGTTTCCCTTGCGTTGCTCGTCCGGGCGCTGAAGGGACGTTGGTTCTGGCTCTTCGGCCCCTACTGCGTCGTCGTCGGCCTCGCCGTTCTGTGTCTCTGTTGACGCCGAGCGGCCCTGCATCTGGATGCCGGCGTCGTACCCTTGGATGAAACGGGCCGCAGGGGGAAGTCCTCCTGCGGCCCGTCCAGGACGGCGCTATGCGCCTGATCCCTACTCGCCCCAGACGATCGTCGAGTATTCGGCGACGATGCCGAGGATGTTGCGAACCTCGCGGTCGACGTGGTGGACCTTCGTGATGCCGCCGTTGGCCATCGCGGCCTTGAGCGACGCATCGCCCTCGCAGAAGCAGAGGAGGCCCGTCGCCTTCGCGACGCCCATCTTCGCGGGCTTCACGTTGTTGTCGATGAAGTTCGCGTCGGGGCTCTTCACGTTCAGCGTCAAGATGGACTGGATCGCATCGTTGCGCGGCGTCATCACGCACCCGGACGCGCAGAGCGCGAGAACGGCAATCGCCATCAGTTTCTTCATGTCTTCTCTCCTTTTGTTTGAGGCGGCCCGAGGCGCGGGATCCAAGCTCCGCGGCACCCGCCGCGTCGTCGTGGACCAGCCACCAGCCATCTGGCAACCGCCCGGCAATCCTCAGCCTGCCATCAGTATACCATAATTCGGGCTTGATTCCGCCGTCCGTTTTCGGTACATTATCACCATCTTTACCAAAGAAGGAAGAAGGAGAAAAATCATGGCTTGGGGCCCCTGGCAAATCATTCTCGTCGTCGCACTCATCGTCCTGCTCTTCGGCAGCAAGAAGCTGCCGGAGCTTGCGCGTTCGCTCGGCAAGGCGAAGGGCGAATTCAAGAAGGGCACCGAGGAGGGCGAGCGCCTTCTGCGGGAAGAGGACGAGGAGAAGAAGGAAAAGAAGACCGAGAAGAAGGCGGACGCTTAACCGACACCTGTCGTGAACGACGTTCTGCGAGAACGGCTGAAGACCGTTCCGACACGCCCCGGCTGTTACCTGATGAGGGACCGTCGGGGCGTCATCATCTACGTGGGGAAGGCGAAGAACCTCCGCAACCGCGTGCGGTCGTATTTCCGTCCCGGCGCGAAGCACGCGCCGAAGGTCCGCTCGATGGTGAACACGGTCGCGGACCTCGAGTTCATGACGGTGCGGAACGACGCCGAGGCGTTGCTCACCGAGGCGAACCTCATCAAGAAGTACAAGCCGCACTTCAACATCCTGATGCGGGACGACAAGCGCTACCTCGCGCTGCGGGCGGATCCCGAGGAGCCGTTCCCCGCGTTCCGCACCTGCCGGATCGTGCGGGACGACGGGGCGGTCTACGTGGGGCCGTTCCCCTCCGCGCCCATCGTGCGGGCGGCGAAGGATTTTGTGGAGAAGCGGTTCGGTCTGCGTGGCTGCACGGCGCTCGCGCCGGACGAGGAGACGCACCGGCACTGCCATGCGGACGTGGTGCGGTTCTGCACGGCGCCCTGCGAGGGGCGCATCTCCGTGGCGGACTACCGGGCGCGCTTCGCGGAGGCCTGCGCGTTCCTGCACGGGGAGCGTCCGGAGATCATCGCCGAACTGGTGGCGGAGATGAAGGCCGCCGCCGCGCGGGAGGACTTCACGAAGGCCGCGCGCCTGCGCGACACGATCGGCGCGCTCCGGGAGATGACGAAGAACCACTTCGTGCGCAAGAGCCCCGAGATGCGGCGCGAGGACGCGCGGCAAGGCCTCGCCGAGCTCGCGGCGGCGCTCGGCCTTGCCGCGCCGCCGCACGTGATCGAGTGCGTGGACATCTCGAACCTCTTCGGCACGCACAACGTGGCGTCGCTCGTGGTGGCGGTGGACGGGGTTCCGGACGGACGCTACTACCGCCACTTCCGGATCGAGTCCTTCGAGGGGGCGGACGACCCGCGCGCGATGGGCGAGGTCGTGCTGCGCCGCTACGGCCCCGGCTCCACGCTCACCGCGAAGTCCCCGAAGGCCGACCTCTACATCTGCGACGGCGGCATCACGCAGCTCCGCGCCGCGCGGGCGCGCTTCGCGGAGATCGGCCTTGCGGACATGCCGACCGTCGGGCTCGCAAAGCAGCAGGAGATCCTGGTGACGGACGACGCGCGCGGCGACGTGTTCCTGCCGCGCGATTCGCAGGCGTTCATGGTCGTCACGCGTCTCCGCGACGAGGCGCACCGCTTTGCGATCACCTACCACCGCAGCCTGCGGGAGCGGACGATCCGCGAGTCGGTGCTCGACGAGGTGCCGGGGATCGGCCCGGCGAAGAAGATGGCGCTGCTGCGGCGTTTCCATTCGGTCTACGGCATTGCGCGGGCGGGCGAAGAGGAGATCGCCGCCGCCGCAGGGGTCGGGGCGGCGATCGCGGGCGCGGTGAAACGCGCCGCGGAGTCCGCCGCCGGCGAACGCAGAAAGGGGTGAAGCACATGGTTCGGTCCCTCACGGTCTTCTATCTGCACCGGGCGAACTGGCTGGACGCACGGCGTCTGCCGGTCGTCGAATACGGGCTCACGGACGCCTTCCGCGACTTCTGCCGCGAGACGTTCGACACGGTGGCGGCGCTCGACTACCCGCCGCTGCGGCTCGTCACCGCAAACACGACGGAGGCGCTTGCGAAGGCGCTCTTCACGAGCGGCGGCCCCCGGGGCGTGCTGACCGAGGCGGGGCGCGCGTGCTGCCTCTTCCTGATCGACGACGACCTGCTGGAGTCGTCCATGGACGGCCTCACCCTGCGCAACTGGCTCAAGCTCTTCTTCCCCGCGATCCCGAAGGTCGTCCTCACGCGCCCCGGCCACGCGGAGGTGACGCTGCCGGCGCGGCGCTGGACGAAGAAGGCGGCGCAGATCTTCGAGTCGCCCACGAAGCACCACGAACGCCTCGTCCACCTCTTCAAGAGCTTCTGGATGCCGCGCTTCTCCACGGCGCTGCGGCAGTACGTGAACGTGAAGGCTGGCACGAACTGGCACACGCCGGGGCACAACGGCGGGCGGGCGTTCTCGAACTCGCCCTTCCTGCACGGGTTCCACCAGGCGTTCGGCGGCACGCTCTTCCGCACGGACCTCTCGGTGTCGGTGGAGTCGCTGGGGGATTTGTCGAGCCCCGAGGGGCACACGCCGCTTTCCGAGGCGCAGAAGCTGACGAGCGAGATTTTCGGTACGGCGCAGAGCCGCTACGTGACGAACGGCACGTCCACCTCGAACAAGGCGATGCTCATGACGCTGCTGCGTCCGGGCGAGACGGTGCTCATCGACCGCAACTGCCACAAGAGCGTCCACCACGCGGTCGTCACGTCCGGCGCCGTGCCGCGCTATCTGCCGGCGCGCTGGAACGCCCGCCTCGGCGTGTGGGGGCCCGTCGCGCTTGACGACATCCGCCGCGTCCTCGAAGCGGAAACCCCGGCCGCGCGGAAGCCCCGTCTCCTCGTTCTCACCACCTGCACCTACGAGGGCGTGCTCTACCCCGTGTGGGAGATCGCGCGGATGTGCGAGCGGGCGGGCGTGCTCTTCTATGCGGACGAGGCGTGGGCGGCGTACCTCAACTTCCACCCGTTCTACACCTTCGGGCGCGGCGGCGGCGACGCCGTGCGCTACAACGCGGTGAACGAGACGTGCGGGGCGCACTTCGCCGTGCAGTCCACGCACAAGACGCTCGCGGCGTTTTCGCAGGCGTCGATGGTCCACGTCTCCACGCGCTTCAAGCAGCTGCTGGAGGAGGACGCCTCGCCGCAGTTCCGCTGGCTGCGGCGGCGCTTCGCGCTCCACGGGCACGGCAGCTACGAGAAGTTCTCGCACGACCTCCACGAGATCCTGCGCTACTGGCACTCCACGTCGCCGCACTACCCGTTCCTCGCGGCGCTCGACGTGGCGGGCGTGCAGATGCGCCTGGAGGGGATGAAGCTCATCGACGAGCGCATCCGGTGGGCGGCCGCGTTCCGCAAGCGCGTGGCGGACGAGTGCGGCAAGCCGGAGGGCGCGTGCTTCGCGGGGTTGGAGGAGATCGCGGGAACGGGCGTTGACTGGCGCGCGGCGGGGTACATGAAGGACCCGCTCAAGATCGTCCTCATGCTGCGCTCCGCCAAGGCCTGCGCAGACTTCCGCAAGGCGCTTCTCAAGGCGCACATCCAGTGGGAGAAGGCGAGCGCCACGACGATCCTCTTCCTCGTGACGACGGGCACGGTGGAGGAGCACTTCGAGTATCTGTTCCGCGTCTGCCGTCAGTACCGGGGGCTCATCGGGCGCCCCGTGCCGCCGAGGGGGGCGAAGGCCGATGGCGCGGGACGGAGCGTGCTGGAGGCCGTCTCGGGCCAGGCCGTCGCCCTGCCGCACGACGCGGCCCTGTGCGACGGCGAGCTCGTGCCGATCGAGGAGAGCGAGGGGCGCATCGCCTCGCAGTTCCTCGTGCCCTACCCGCCGGGAATCCCCGTGTTCATTCCGGGGCTGCGCATCTCGAAGGCGATGATTCGCCTCATCCTCGACGTGATCGCCTCCGACGGCCCCGGCGCCGTCCACGGCCTCTTCTGCCGGGGCGGCCATGCGCCCTATCTCGTGGAGGTGCTGAACAAGGACGAGGAATCCCGCGTCCGGCGGCTGGAAGTCGCTTCGCGGCCTTAAGTGGTTAAGTCGGCCTCCGGCCTTTAAGTCGCCGCTTCGCGGCTTTAGATTGTGCTGTGCGGCGGTGCAGGGACGGGAGGGTCGCGCTTGTCGCGACCGGGCTCCGCACGCACCCACGGACGGCCCGGCACGCACCCACGGACGGCCCGGCGCGCACCCACAGACGGCCCGGCGCGCGCTGTACCCGCGCCGCCCTCGGCGCGTGGCGCTGAAATGAACACCTCTGTGCGCTGTTGCGTTCCGTAGACGGACGCGACAAGCGCGTCCCTCCCGTTTCGTTCCCCTTCTCTCTCCCAACCGGTACGACAATGCCGCGAAAACGACACGAACGAAAAGAACCCGAATGGACTTAAAGCCGCGTAGCGGCGACTTAACCACTTAAAGCCGCGTAGCGGCGACTTAACACCCTTATCCCGATTTTTTGAATAGGCCCTGATTTCTCGGACGCAAAACGGC
>URIT01000162.1 GCA_900547945.1 uncultured bacterium | reverse complement strand
GGGCCGCGTGTGTGCCCCGTCGGGACGTCCCGCGCCGGGGGCGGCGCGGATCCTTCGCGCGCCGGGCCGTGCGTGTGTGCCCCGTTGAGACGTCCCGCGCCGAGGGCGACGCGGATCCTTTGCGCGCCGGACCGTGCGTGTGTGCCCCGTTGAGACGTCCCGCGCCGGGGGCGGCGCGGGGCCTTCGCGCGTGCCGGGCGGCGTGGGGACGCCCTGCGCTAGACGTTCTTGAGGTCGAGGGAGAGGAGGAACTCCGGGTTCGACTTGAACTTCTTCATGCCGCCGATCACGCTCTGCATGGCGCGCTCGGGACCGGCGTCCGTCAGGACGCGGCGCAGGGCCCAGGTCTTCTCCAGTTCGAGCGGGGCGAGGAGCAGATCCTCCTTGCGCGTGCCGCTCTTCTCGATGTCGATCGCCGGGAAGATGCGCTTGTCGGCGAGGCCACGGTCGAGGACGAGTTCCATGTTGCCGGTGCCCTTGAACTCCTCGAAGATCACCTCGTCCATGCGCGAGCCCGTGTCGATGAGTGCCGTCGCGAGGATCGTGAGCGAACCGCCGCCCTCGATGTTGCGGGCCGCGCCGAAGAAGCGCTTCGGGCGGTGGAGGGCAAGCGCGTCCACGCCGCCTGTGAGGATCTTGCCGGAGTGGGGCTGCACGGTGTTGTAGGCGCGCGCGAGGCGGGTGATCGAGTCGAGGAGGATGATGACGTCCTTGCCGTTCTCGGCCTGGCGGCGGCTCATCTCGATCACCATGTCCGCCACGTCCACGTGGTGCTGCGGCTCCTCGTCGAACGTCGAGGACAGCACCATCGCCTTCGTGTTGCGCTGCATGTCCGTCACTTCCTCAGGGCGCTCGTCGATGAGGAGCACGATGAGGATCGCCTCGGGGTGGTTGCGTGTGATGGCGTTCGCCATCTTCTGGAGGAGGACCGTCTTGCCGACGCGCGGCGGCGCGACGATGAGGCCGCGCTGGCCGAAGCCGATCGGCGTGAAGAGGTCCACGACGCGCATGGACAGCTCGGTTGGCGTCGTCTCCAGCACGATCCGCCGCGTGGGGAAGGTGGGCGTGAGGTTCTCGAAGTGGACGATGCGGGCGGCCTCGCTCGGCGTCTTGCCGTTCACCGAGACGACGTTGCCCAGAACGAAGTAGCGGTCCTTGTCGCGCGGGTCGCGGATCGGGCCCTCCACGATGTCGCCCGTACGGAGCGCGTGGCGGCGGATCTGCTGCTGCGGGATGAAGACGTCCTCCGGGCAGGCGAGGAAGTTCGTCTTCGCGCTGCGCAGGAAGCCGTAGCCTTCCTTCTCGACCTTCAGGCATCCCGTCGCCGCGACGGCGCCGCCGCGCGAGAGGTAGTTACGGATGGCCGCGAAGATGATCTCGTGGCGCTTCATCGCGCCGAGGTCCTCGGGGTTCGCGTCCGGCATCATGCGCTCGACGATCGTCCCGTTGTCCCAACTGTGGATGTCCTGCAGCCGGTACTCGGGCAGATCGGGATTGCGCGGCACGCTGGGCGGCGGCGGCTCGTAGCGCGGCTGCTGGTGCTGGTGACGCGCGTCCAGCGGACGGCGGTTGCCCTGCGGGTGCGGCGCATGCGCCGCACCGCCGTTGAAGCCGTTGTTTGCGTTGTTGCCGCCGCTGCCGGTGAAGCCGCCGTTTCGGTTACCCATGCGCGCCGCGCGGTTCGCAAGCCACTGCTGGCGGCGCAGCTGGCGCTTGGAGAGCGGCTGCTGCGGGCCCTCCGGGCGGGGGACGGGGTCGGACGTGGGGGGGACGGACGCGACGGAACGCGTCCCTCCCGGCGCGGGAGCGGGCGAAGCCGTCGGCGCAGACTCGGCCTTCGGGTCAGGAGATGGCGCGGGAGGGACGCGCGCCGCCGCCGCATCCGCCGCCGGCGCGGAAGGCACGGAAGCCTCGGCTTTCGGGCCAGAAACTGGCTCCGCGAGCGGTGCCGGGGCCGGCACCGATGCAGAACCCGAATCGTTTCCGGCGGCGGCATCTGCCACCGCCTTCTTCGGCGGGCGCCCGCGGCGCTTCTTCACCGGGGCGGCTTCCGCGCCGCCTTCAGGGGCCACCGTCTCGGCAAGCGCCGCCGCCGCCTTCTTCGCGCCGCGCTTCGCGCGCGCCTCCTCCTTGTCCTGCAAAGCCTTTGCCGTTGTCTCCGGCAATTCCGCAGGCGACCAGGACACCTGCGGCGCAACGGGATCTTCACTGCTCATATTTCGCTCTTTCCTTCAGCCAGGCAACGAGTCGCCTGGCTTCATCCTTGAGATGTTCATGGGTGGAATCATTGACCACGACGAAATCGGCTCGCGCGGCCTTTTCGGCCACGGGCATCTGCGCCGCAAGTCTCGCCTCTGCCTGTACACGCGAATACCCGCGTGTGCGCATCATGCGATGAATCTGACATTCCAATGGGGATGTGATTGCGAGTATTATATCATAATCGCCCTCCCAGTGCGACTCAAAAAGGAGCGGGATGATGGCGATGTAAAGGGGGACGGTGGAGGGCGGGCGGGAGACGGGGGCGGTGGAGGGCGCGGCAGGGGCGGTGGAGGGCGGGGCAGGGGCGGTGGAGGGCGGGCGGCCGAGGACGTCCGCCCCTACCAATGGAACGTGATTTCCAAAGGATTCCACATCAACCGTTGGAACGTGATTTCTAAAGGATTCCACGTCAACCGTTGGAACGTGATTTCCAAAGGACTCCACATCAACCGTTGGAACGTGATTTCTGAAGGATTCCACGTCAACCGTTGGAACGTGATTTCCCCGAGACGCCGTATCGACCGTTGGAACACCATCATGGCATGCATCGGGCGTTGGTAGGGCGCGACGTCCTCGGCGCGCCGCTGCGGAGGTGAAGGCCCGGAGGCGGGAGCGGACGAGGGGGAAGAGGATCGCCTCGAGGTCGCGGCGGGCGGCGGCGTCCGCGAAGACGATCCCGGCGAGCTTCGGGCGGTCCACCGATCCGTCGGCGGCGAGGACGCCCGCGCCGAAGCGGGCGACGATGGCGGGAACGGCCGCACCGCCGGGGGCCTCCAGCTCATGCACGACGTCGTCGGCGTCGAGAAGACGAATGCCAAGTTCCCGGAGGAACTTGGCAAGCGTGGACTTCCCGCAGGCGATGCCGCCTGTGAGGGCGATTCTCATGACCGCTACTTCGCTTCCGGCGCGGGCGTGGCCTTCACGTCCTTGTCGGAGGCGGCGGCCGTCGTGTCGGAATCCTGGTTCTGGATGATCTGGCGTCCGTTCGGGTCGACGAGGCGCGCCGAGACGAAGATCAGGAGGTTGCGCTTGTTGGACCACTCGCTGCGGCTGCGGAAGAGGCGACCGATGAAGGGAATGTCCCCGAGGAAGGGAATCTTGTCCTCCATCGACTTGCGCTCCTCGGTGATGAGGCCGCCCATCACGATCGTCGAGCCGTTGTAAAGCGTGACGTGGGTGTTGATCGAGCGCTCCTTGAAGAAGGGCTGCTCCATCGGCACGGAGAACCAGTTCATGCTCTCGTCGCCGCTCGCGAGCGCGAGGGTCTGCGCCGCCGAAGACATCACGGCGGACATCGGCACCTTCATGCCGTAGTCCTTCCACGTCGGCTCGGAGACGACCTTGGGCTCCAGCGCGAGGTTGATGAGGCCTTCCGGCGAGAGTTCGGGCGTCACCGTGAGGATCACACCGACTTCCTGCGTCTCGAAGTTCTGCGGCTCGACCATCGGGAGGATCTTGCCGTCGCTGCCGCCCGTCGTGCTTCCGCTCACCGACGTCCCCGAACCCGAGGAGGTAGACTGGATCGTCACGTCGTAGTCCTGCGGGTAGCGGTAGATCGTGACGACCTTGATGACGGCCTCGTTGCCGCTCTTCGTGACGACCTTCGGCGCGGAGAGGAGGTCCGTGTCGCTGCGCTGCGAGAGCATGTGCAGGATCATCGAGAGGTCGGCGTTCCCGAGGAAGGCGTTGATCTTCATGAACTTGTCGTTCACGCTCGCGCCCTGCCCGGAGATGTGGTTGCCCTCCGTGCTGAGGTAGCGCATGCCCGTCTGGTAGGTGGAGCCGTCAATCGCGTTGATACCGACGTTCTTGCCCGTCTTCGCGAGCTGGAAGATGTTGTTGTTCGCATCGACCTTCCCGGGGCCCGTGTACGTGGGATTTTCGGCCGTCGGCGTGAAGACGCCCGTCTTGACCCAGTTACCGTGCGTGATGTCGTTCCAGCGCGACCAGCCGCCGCCCTTGCCCGTGGTGGTCGTGGTCGTCGAACCCGGCCGAACGCCGATCAGGTTCCCGTTGGCATCGTAGTCAAGCGTGTTGCCGCCGGTCGTCGTGGTGGTCGACGTCATATCGTAGTTTTTGATGTCCTTGAGGTTGAGCACCTTCGCGAGCTTGCCGCCGACGTTGAAGGAGTAGTCGCTGTTGAGCAGCCACTCGAAGCCGAGGGAGTTGAGGTCTTCCTGGGCGACCTCGACGAAGCGCGTCTCGATCTCGATCATCGACGGGGTGACGTTCAGTTCGTTGAGGGCGTCCTCCAGGATGGCGAGCTGGTCTTCCGTGTTCGTGACGCGCAGCTTGCCGACGGCCTTGATGTACTTGATGCGGGAGTTCTGCGGCCAGGTGACGCCGAGATCCTCGAAGTAGGCCTTCCACTGGTTCTCGGGGCTTTCGCCGCCGTCGTCGTCGCCGCCGCCGCTGAAGTCGCCCGCCTTGCTGTCCTTAAGCGAGTTGGAGGCGTCGTTCATGCGGTCGACGAAGGACTCGACGACGGAGTAGGTGCGCGTGACGAGTTCGTCCGTCGTCATCGTCTTCGGCATCACCATCACGACCGAACCCTGCACCTTGAACTTGAAGGCGGGGTTGCACACCTGGCAGACGAGCTTCAGGGCCTCGTAGAGGGAGATGTTCGACGCCGTCACATTCGGGATGACGGGGACGTCGCCCGCCGCGGCATTGCCCTCGTCGCCCGCATCGGACGAGAACGCATTGTCGTTGCCGCCCTTCGCCGCACCGGCATCCGCCGCGCCGCTGTTCTTCAGCGCCGTGCCGAGCTGGAGGACGAAGTTGAAGCCGCGCTGGTCAACGGGGATCTCGGGACGGTCGTAGTCCTTCGACGCCTGGCGGAAGTAGTCCACCGCGTCGATGATCGTCGCCGGCGGACGGAAGGAAATCGCCGGGAGCATCATCTCCTTCATGCGCTTCTCGATCGACTGCTCGACCGAACGCTCGCCGTCGCCGCCGAGCGGGGACTTCGCCGTGCCGCCCGAAACCGTCTTCAGGTCGGCGGAGTTCACCGCGTACACCGGACGCCACGCGGCGCCCACGTCGGCAATCATGCCCTTGCGCGTCGCCTCGCGCTCCTTGTCGATGATCAGGTCGCGCTTGCGCTGGATGCGGTCGCGGAGCGCAATCGCCTCCTCGTTGTAGGGATCGCCACGCAGCACGAGGTCGACCTGGTCGAGGGCGTTCGCGAGGTCCGCCACGGCGAGGTACTGGGCGGAGAGGCGGATGCGCTTGCGGATCAGGTCGCGGTCCTGCTTGTAGTCCGCGTCGTTCCGACGGTGCTTGATTTCGGAAACATCCGTCTCGGCCTCCTGTACGGATTCGGCCTTGAGCGAATCCAGGAACGCGGCGGCGTGCGGGTGGCGCTCGGCCAGTGCCTCCTTCGCGTAGATCTCGGCATGCTCGAGGTCACCGTCCTTGAGCGCCTGCTTCGCCGCACGGTACTTCGCCTCGGCCATGCCCTCGCGGCACTCCTTGCGCCACTGCGCCGCATCCTCGCGGTCGCTCAGGTGCGCAAGGGCGAAGCGGTACTGCTTGAACGCCGTCTCCCAGTCGCGCGCCTCCATCGCGGCCCGCGCCACGCCGAGTTCCTTGTTGGCCTGGGCGTCGAGCGCCTGACGGCGCAGCGTCTCCGTCGCGACGAGATCGCTGATGAGCGCGGCATCCGGATTGACGGGGCCGGCCACCGGCTCGATCTTGTTCTGGACGGGCTTCGCCTCGGCGACCGGCTTGGCCTCGGCGACGGCGGGCTTTTCCTCCACCGGCTTCGCCTCTTCGGCGGGCTTGGCCTCTTCCGCAGGTTTCTCGGCCTCGGC
>URIT01000161.1 GCA_900547945.1 uncultured bacterium | reverse complement strand
CGCGCGCCGCGACCCGCTCGCCGGGCGGCGCGTCATGCCGACGGCGCCGCTCGCGCTCAATCCCGAGCAGCGCGCCGCGCTGGAGGCGATCCGCGCGGCGACGAAGCCCGTCCTTCTCCACGGCGTGACGGGGAGCGGCAAGACGGAGGTCTACCTGCAGGCCATCGCGCGCGTCCTGGAGGCGGGGAAGGGCGCGATCGTCCTCGTCCCCGAGATCTCGCTCACGCCCCAGACGGTGCGCCGGTTCGCGGGACGCTTCGGCGCGCGCGTCGCCGTCCTCCACTCGGCGCTCTCCGACGGGGAGCGCTACGACGAGTGGCACCGTATCCGCACGGGCGAGGCGCGTGTCGTCGTGGGACCGCGCAGCGCGGTCTTCGCGCCCGTCCGGAACCTCGGTCTCATCGTCGTGGACGAGGAACACGATCCCTCCTACAAGCAGGACGAGACGCCGCGCTACCATGCGCGCGACGTCGCGGTGATGCGCGCGAAGATCGAGGGGGCCGTCGCCGTCCTCGGAAGCGCCACGCCGTCGCTCGAATCCTGGCAGAACGCCGAGGACGGCAAGTACGCGCTCGCGCGCGTCCCGCACCGCGTCGCGGGCCGCGCCCTCCCGGCCGTCCATCTCGTGAACATGGACGAGGAGGCCGCGCGCGTCGGCCACGCGCCGATCTTCTCCTCCCTCCTCCTCGACGCCCTCCATGCGCGCCTCGAACGCGGCGAGCAGACGATCCTCTTCCTCAACCGGCGCGGCTACTCGCGCGTCCTTGAATGTCCCGCCTGCGCCTGGGTGGCGGAGTGCCCGGACTGCTCCGTGCCCTACACCTACCACCGGGCGGACAACTGCCTCCGCTGCCACGTCTGCGGCGGCTGGCGGCACGTGCCGGCCGCCTGCCCGCTCTGCCACGGCACGGACTTCAGCTACACCGGCATCGGCACGCAGCGCGCCGAGGCGGCGCTCAAGGCGTGCTTCCGGCGCGCGCGCATCCTGCGGATGGACGCCGACTCGACGGCGCGCAAGTTCTCGCACGACGACATCCTCTCCGCGTTCCGCGCGGGCAAGGCGGACGTCCTCATCGGCACGCAGATGATCGCCAAGGGCCTCGACTTCCCGAACGTCACGCTCGTCGGCGTCCTGAACGCCGACACGTCGCTCCACCGCCCCGACCCGCGCGCGAGCGAGCGCACCTACCAGCTGCTCGCGCAGGTGAGCGGACGCGCCGGGCGCGCCGAGAAGCCCGGCGAGGTCTACATCCAGACGTTCTCCCCCGAGGCGCCCGCGATCGCGGCGGCGGCCTCCGACTGCGGCTTCGCCGCCTTCGCCGCGCAGGAACTCGCCGCGCGCCGCGCGGCCTACTTCCCGCCGTTCTGCCGCATGGCGACGCTCCTCTTCCGCGCGAAGGACGAGATGCTGGCGCGGAGTTGGGCCGGCCTCTACGCGCAGTCCCTCGCCTCCTGGGCGAAGCGGTTCAACGCCGCGCGGCAGGCGGCGCTCTTCCGCGTCTCGGAGGCCGAGGAGGCGCCGCTCCTGAAGGCCGAGGGGTGGTTCCGCTATCAGGTCGTCGTGCGCGCGCCGGCGGCGAAGGACATCGTGGCCGCCGTCGCGTGGATCGAGGCCGCCCGGCCCGCGCCGAAGGACCTGCGCATCGCCTTCGACGTCGACGCCCAGAACTTCGCCTGACGAGCGGTGTCGTGGGAGGGCGACGGACGCAATGAATTGCGTCCCTTCAGCTTTTGATGACAGGACATGAGGAGAAACAATGACGTTCAGGAATCTGCTTTTGGAGGGACGTGGCGCGGTCGATCTCACGGTCGCGGACGGACGGATCGCCGCAATCACGTCGGCGGGCGACAATCCGGCGGGCCCGCGGCCCCGCCCCGTCGTTCCGGCCTTCTACAACTGCCATACGCACCTCGCGATGAACCTGCTGCGCGGGTATGCGGACGACCGTGCCCTCATGCCGTGGCTGCGTGACTATGTCTGGCCCGCCGAGGCGCGGCTGACGGAGGAGATCGTCTACGCGGGCGCGCGCCTCGCGATCCTGGAGCTCATCCGCTCCGGCACGGTCTTCGCGAACGACATGTACTGGCATGCGCCGATGGTTGCGCGCGCGGCGGAGGAGATGGGCATCCGCTGCGCCGTCTCGATGCAGACGGTTGAGACGGGCGGGCCCGGCGTGGATGATCCGCGAAACGTGGCGGCGAACGCCGCGCTCGCGGACCTGCCACGGGAGGCGGCGAGCCGCGTCTTCACGACGCTCGCCCCGCATGCGGTCTACACGGTGTGCGAGGCGACGTTGCGGCGCCTCGCGGACCGGGCGCGCGCGGAGGACCGCTTCGTCCACATCCACGTCGCCGAGACGCAGGGGGAGGTGGTGCGCTGCCGGGCGGAACATGGGGGCCGCACGCCCGTCCGCTATCTGCTCGACTGCGGCCTCCTTGGACCGAAGACGCTGATGGCGCACGGCGTCCACCTGACGGATGACGACATTTCCATCATCCGCGACACGGGCGCCGTCCTCGTGGAGAACGCGCAGAGCAACCTGAAGCTCGCAAGCGGCCTTTTCCCCTACGCGCGCACGGCGGGGTGCCGCCGTGCGCTCGGGACGGACGGGGCGTGTTCGAACAACGCGCTTTCGATGTTCGCGGAGATGAAGTGCGTGGCGCTCGTGGCGAAACTCGAAAACGGCGACCCCACCGCCGCCCCGGCGGCGGAGGTCCTGCGCCTCGCGACGCGCGGCGGCGCGCAGGCGTTCGGCCTCGACGCGGGGGAGATCCGCGTGGGCGCGGCGGCGGACTTCCTCATCCTGGACCCGGACGCCGTGCCGCTCGTGCCGGGCTTCAACCGCACGAGCGATCTCGTCTACGCGGCCGACCCTTCCTGCCTCGACACGGTCGTCTGCGCGGGGCGCGTCCTCATGGAAGGGGGCGTCGTGCCCGGCGAGGAGGAAATCGTCGCCGCCGCGCGCCAGGCCGCCCGTCTTTTGGTATAATGTCGCGGTTATTTCGCAACGAGGAAGAGAACACGCAATGAATACGGTTTTGGTCGGGTCCCAGTGGGGCGACGAGGGCAAAGGCAAGATCATCGACGTCTTGACGGACAAGGCGGACTACGTGGTGCGCTACCAGGGCGGCTCCAATGCCGGTCACACCGTCATCGCCGAGGGCACGAAGCGCGTCCTGCGTCTCATTCCGAGCGGCATCCTCCACGAAGGCAAGATCTGCATCATCGGCAACGGCGTCGTGATGAACCCGCTCGACCTCATCGAGGAGATCGAGGCCATGCGCGCGACGGGCGTCGAACCGAAGGGCCGCCTCTTCATCTCCACCCGCACCCAGATGGTGATGCTCTACCACCGCGCGCTCGACAAGGCGGAGGAGGCCGCCCGCGCGGTGGAGAAGAAGATCGGCACGACGGGACGCGGGATCGGCCCCGCCTACGCCGCCAAGGTCTCCCGCACGGGCCTCCGCTGCGGCGACATGCTCGCGGCGAACTTCCTCGACGCCGTGCGCGAGCAGGTGGAGGAGACGAACCGCCGTCTGCGGATGCTGAAGGCCGAGCGCGTGGACGCGGGCGACCAGATCGACGTGCCCGGCTGCACGGTCCGCGACTACCAGATGGACGCGGACGAGATCGTCGCCATCTACAAGACCGCGCAGGAGAAGCTCTCGCCCTACATCCGCGACACCGTGCCGATGCTCCACCAGGCGAAGGCCGCCGGCAAGTCCATCCTCCTCGAAGGCGCCCAGGGCACGATGCTCGACATCGACTTCGGCACCTACCCCTTCGTCACCTCGTCCAACCCGACCTCGGGCGGCGCGTGCATCGGCAGCGGCCTCTCCCCGCGCGACATCGACTGCGTGGTGGGCGTCGTCAAGGCCTATACGACGCGCGTCGGCGCGGGGCCGTTCCCGACGGAGCTCTACAACGCGGAGGACAGGCAGGACCCGGACGGGCGGACGCTCGCCGAGCGCGGGCACGAGTTCGGCGCGGTCACGAAGCGTCCCCGCCGCACGGGCTGGTACGACGCCGTCGTCGCGCGCTACGCGCAGCGGATCAACGGCATCGACTACTGGGCGCTCACGAAGCTCGACGTGATGGACGTCTTCGAGAAGATCAAGATCTGCGTCGCCTACGAGCTGGACGGCCGGCGCATCGAGGACATGCCGACCTCGGCCGACGAACTCGCCCGCGTGAAGCCGATCTACGAGGAGATGGACGGTTGGATGTGTGAGACGTCCCATATCACGCGCATCGAGGACCTGCCGCCCAAGGCAAGGGCCTACGTGGACCGCCTCGTGGAGCTTTCGGGCGCGAAGCTCGGCATCCTCTCCATCGGCCCCGCCCGCGAATCGACCCTGCGCCTCGCGCTCTGACCGGCTATGAACCACACGGCGAAAAGAACCCTCTGCGGCATCACGGTCGGCCTCGGCGTCGTCGCGTTCTTCCTCTACTGCCCGCTGAAGGCCCTGCCGGTCGCGCTGCTCGCCGTCTCGACGGTCGTGCAGCTCGAATTCTACCAGATGGCGCGGAAGTACGAGCCCGTCTCCTGGTTCGGGCTTCTGATGGGAACGGCGTGGCTCATCGGAAGTGCGGCCTATCCGGGCCTCCTGGGGCTTTCGGCGTGTCTCTTCGCGGGCGGGCTTGCGCTCGTGCCGCTCGTCTTCCTCCTCGCGTGCATCGTCCTCTTCCGCGCGCGCTACCGGAACCCGGTCGGGACAATCGCCTCGACGCTCCTCGGGTTCGTCTACGTGCCGTTCCTCCTCTCGTTCTTCCTGCGCTTCGTGCAGCTGGAGCCGGCGGCGAACACGCTCTTCGCGATGCCCGAGACGCGCGTGGGGCTCTACACGCTCTTCTTCCTGATCGCGGTGGCGAAGTTCTCCGACACGGGCGGCTTTGCGTTCGGCGTGACAATGGGGCGGCACAAGCTCTGCCCGTCCATTTCCCCGAACAAGTCGTGGGAGGGTCTGGTCGGGTCGATGGTCTTCGCCTCGGCGACGACCGCCGTCTTCTGCTGTCTCGCGCGCCGTTTCGGCTGGGCGGAGTACTGCGCGCTCTGGGGATGGCTGGACGCCGCGCGCGTCGTGCCCGTGGGGATCGCCTTCGCGCTCGTCGCGACGGCGGGTGATCTGATCGAAAGCCGTTTCAAGCGCGAGTGCGGCGTGAAGGACTCCTCCACGTTCCTGCCGGCGGGCATGGGCGGGTTCCTCGACATGTTCGACTCCTTCATCTTCCTCCCCGCGCTCGTCTACGGCCTCCTGGTTGCCGTGTCGGCGATGGGGGGCTAATCCCGCTCGGCGGCTGCCTCGAATCGACGGAACTGCGCAACGCCGACACCTTTTCCAGCCTCTACACTCTGCATCCCCAATAGTTCAGTGTGTTCCGTGACGGCCGTAGGCCGTTCTGTGTGTTCTGTGGTAGAGACAGGACAGGATGGCCGAAGTGTGCTATCCGAAGTGTGCTATAACTAAAATCGTTTTCATGTCCATGTTGTGCCCAGAAAGGGCGAGCCGCGACTCGCTTGGCATCCGCTGTTCCTAGCGGATGGGATGTGTTGTCGTCGCGGACGGATGGAAATTTCAAGTGTTCACCAACTGAAAGGAACAACCTGACGGAACATTGAAGCATTTAGACCGGTCGTAGTACCCAAAACGGCTGGCTTCCCACATGGGAGGGACGCGCTTGTCGCGTCCGCAACCGAGGAGTGGGAGTTGTGCAGGGTGGGCAACCTAACCTGTGCAAACGTACACGAATCAGCGTATGACGCTTGATAGAAACTTCGCCAAAGATTCAAGAGTAAGCGGAATACGGTGATCGCACTACGTGTGTCGTTCACACGTGGCGCGGCAGCGCTATCCGTGGAACGGCAAGGTGGATATTGATGTGGAACTGAAGGGCGATCCGGCGAAGACGTATCTGGTGGAGTTGACGGCGAAGGATCTCGACGGCGGTACGAACCTGCCGGTGAAGACGGTTTCCTGTGCGGGCGCCTCAACGACATGTTGTGTTCCGCCCGGGCGGCACCGCTTCACCTGGGATGCCGACGCCGACATCCAGACGGATGGCGAATTCCCGCGCGTCGTGGTGAGCGTGTCGGCGACGGGGAGCGCGCTTGTGGGCTATGCGCGGCAGATGGCG